>CBFHYV010000451.1:0-1035 GCA_965660085.1 uncultured Paracoccaceae bacterium | reverse complement strand
CTATGTCGTCAAGGATGGCGACGTGCTGCACTTCCTGTTCAACACCTGATCCTTGCACCGGGGGCCGCTGCCTGCGCGGCGGACCCCGTGGCTGGCCCCGCGGCGCAGCGCCGATCCCGGCGTGATCCGGGTCAGCGCCCCTCGAACATGGTCAGCGTAACGCCGGCCTCTGCCAGATGCGCGCGCACGGCGCGGGCGATGGCCAGCGCCGTGGCCCCGTCCCCGTGCAGGCAGATCGTGTCGATGGGCAAGGGAATGGGCGCGCCTTCTTCGGGCAGGATCGCGCCCTGGGTCACCATGCGCACCATGCGCTGCGCGGCCTGCAGCGGATCATGGATCAGCGCGCCGGGCAGGCTGCGGTCCACCAGCGTGGCATCGGGGTTATAGCCGCGATCGGCGAAGATCTCATTGGCGCGGGGCGCCCCCAGGGCTTGTGCGGCAGTTTCCTGCGCCGTGCCGGCCAGCACCAGCAGGATGGCCCCCGGCGCCACCGACAGCGCCGCCTCATAGCAGGTGCGGGCCATGGCCTCATCCTCGGCCGCCATGTTGGCCAGCGCGCCATGCAGTTTGACGTGGCGCATCCTGGCCCCGGCAGCGGCGGCCATGCCTTGCGCGGCGGCCACCTGATAGGCCACCAGCGCGCGCAGCTCGGCCGTGGGCAGGTGGATGCGCCGGCGGCCAAAGCCCTGCAGATCGGCAAAACCGGGATGCGCGCCAATGCCCACCCCGGCCTGCGCGGCCTGTGCCATGGTCCGGGCCATCACCAGCGGATCGCCGGCGTGACACCCGCAGGCAACATTGGCCGAGGTCACGACGCGCAGCAGATTGGCATCGTCCCCCATGGTCCAGGGGCCATAGCTTTCGCCCATATCGGCGTTCAGATCCACGCTTGGCATTCAGCCGTCCTCCCATCCTGTTATGGCGCCGTCCACCAGTTGGTGGGACAGCAGGTCTGACATGTCGCGCGGGTCGCGCAGGGCAGGGCGCCGCGCGCCGGGCAGGGCGGCGCGGTGGCGGGCGGCCTCGGCCTCGGCC
>CBFHYV010000450.1:0-1036 GCA_965660085.1 uncultured Paracoccaceae bacterium | reverse complement strand
TCGGCAATCCGGGCGAATGTCTCTGGGTTTGTTTCCATGCGGTCTGCTTGCCACTGGTCCGGCACGCTGGCAAGCGCCGCGGCGCTGCAACCTGCGGGGCGGGGTCCCATGGACACGCGCGGCCCGCAGGCCGCCCGTGCCCACCCGGGCGTCAGCCCATCAGCAGCTGATAGCTGTGCGGCACATACTGGAACCCTTCGCCGCGCGGCTCCACATAGCCCAGCGCCGGGAAGGGCATGTGATAGCCGATGAACGGCACCTTGTCCGCGGCAAGCATGCCCAGAACATTCCGGCGGGACGCAGCAGCGGCTGCCTTGTCAGCGTCAAAGCGCACTTCCCAATCGGGATAGGCCAACGACCAGACGTAATGGTTGGCCAGATCCGCAATCAGCATCAGCTGCTGGCCATTGCTTTCCAGCATATAGCCCATGTGGCCCGGCGTATGGCCATGGGCCGCCATGGCGGTAATGCCGGAGGTCACGGCGCCGCCATCCTCCAGGAAGGTCATCTGCTCGGCCAGCGGGCGCACCATGCCGTCAAAGCGCTCATTGCCCGCTGCCGCCCAATGGTCAAACTCCGTCCGGCCGGTCACATAGGCGGCATTGGCGAAGGTCGGCGCACCGTCGGTCATCAGCCCGCCGATATGGTCGCCATGCATATGTGTGATCACCACATGGGTCACCTGATCCGTGCTGTATCCGGCGGATGCCACCGCCGCAGCAATGCCCGCGCCATTCAGGCCAGTGTCAAACAGGATCAGCTCGGACCCGGTGTTCACCAGCGTGGGCGTGAAGAAGAACTGCGTGCGGTCGGCGGGGATGCCGGCCTCGGCAGAGGCTGCGCCAAATTCATCGGCGGAGACATTCATGCCGAAGATGCCCTGCGGCTCTTCAACGGTGCGGGTGCCGGCCATCAGCGCGTTCACCTCGAACCCGCCAAGCTTGGCGCGGTAGGATTGCGCGGCGATGCCGGGCTGCTGGGCGGCCTGCGCCTGGGCGCGGCCCGCGGCTGCACCGATCAGCGGCAGGGCTGCGGC
>CBFHYV010000449.1:0-1045 GCA_965660085.1 uncultured Paracoccaceae bacterium | reverse complement strand
GCTGATGCCGGGCCTTGCGCTGGGCGTGCCGGTGGTGGCGGCGCGGTTGCCCCGGTTTGACCCCGACGCCGCCGCACGGGTGGTGCGTGATGCCGGCGTGCGCAACGTGTTCTTCCCGCCCACGGCGCTGCGGATGCTGAAGGCCGAAGGCGCAACATTGCCCGGCCTGCGCAGCGTCGCCAGCGGCGGCGAGCCGCTGGGCGCGGAGATGCTGGCCTGGGGGCAGCGCGCCTTTGGCGTCAGCATCAATGAATTCTACGGCCAGACCGAATGCAACATGATCGCCTCCTCCTGCGGGGCGCTGTTTGCGCCGCGGCCGGGCTGTATCGGGCGGGCGGTGCCGGGCCATCGGCTGGCCGTGCTTGATCCCGCAGGCCAGCCGACGCAGGGCGAGGGCGATATCGCCGTGGCGCGCGGCTCTGCCTCCATGTTCCTGGACTACTGGCGCAACCCGCGCGCCACGGCGGAAAAGTTCCGCGGCCGCTGGATGCTGACCGGGGATCGCGGCGTCTGGGAGGATGGCTACCTGCGCTTTGTCGGCCGGGAGGATGACGTGATCACCTCCGCCGGCTATCGCATCGGCCCGGCCGAGATCGAGGATTGCCTGATGACCCACCCGGACGTGGCCACCGTGGGCGTGGTGGGCAAGCCCTGCCCGCTGCGCACGCAGCGCGTGAAGGCCTATGTGGTGCTGCGCGCCGGGGCCACGCCCGATGCCGCTGCGCTGCAGGACTGGGTGCGGGACCGGCTGGCCGCGCATTCCTACCCCAGGGAAATCGCGTTTCTGGATGCGCTGCCCATGACCGTGACCGGCAAGGTCATCCGCAAGGAATTGAAGGCCCGCGCCGCCCAGGAGGCCAGCCGTGAGGCCGGGCCCGATGCCGAAGGAGAGACCCCATGAAACTGCACTCCGCCATCCTGACCGGCTCTGGCGCCTTTCGGCAGAACCTGGCCGCCCATACCGCCGCGCTGGAAGACGTGCGCGCCGCCGCTGAGGCTGCGGCCGCCGGGGGCGGCGGGCGGGCGCGTCAGCGCCATCTGGACC
>CBFHYV010000448.1:0-1067 GCA_965660085.1 uncultured Paracoccaceae bacterium | reverse complement strand
CGGGGCACGGCGGCTCATCGGCCCTGCCCGGCGGGCAGAGGGAACAGGCGCGTCACGGTCTGGGGCCGGTCCAACCCCGCCCGCCACAGGTCCAGCGTCAGCTGGGCCGCGCCGGGGCGCTGCCCGTCAGCCCCCGGGGGTGGCCAGGCCGCAACCCAGCGCCGGCCCGCATCCAACAGCTGCCATTCCATGGATGCAACACCCGTCAGCATGTGCTGGGCCACCGGCGCTGCGGTGTCCCGGGTGATTTCGCGGATCAGGGTCGTGTCCTGCAACCGATAGGTCATCTGCAAGGCACCGTCCGGCGCCAGCCGCCGGAACGTCAGCGCCCCGTCTGCCAGGCGCGTGCCGGAGGCCGCGATCTCCGCCAGGTCACGGCGGATCACAAGGAAGGCGCGGTCGATCTCGGCCAGCCGCTCCACCCGCCCGTCGGTCCGCTCTCCGGTGCGGGCCACGGTGTTCAGCACGCTCAGCCAGGCAATGCCGATCACCGCGAATATGGCGAGCGAGACCAGAACCTCGATCAGGGTCACCCCCGCCTCTGCCTGCCGCGGTGCGGTCATACGGAGGTGCTGCCGATCAGGCTGAAATCCCCCGCCCCGACCTTCAGCACGCCCAGGCCGCGCGCGCACAGGCCCGACCGCTGGAAACGATAGGGGCCCAGAACGCCGGTGAACCCGGCCTCTCGGGTCAGGCCACGGGCGGACAACTGCCCCGCCTGGCCAAGAATGCGCAGCAGCTCCACACCGTCAAAGGCCAGGCCGCTGATGATGCCGCCGGGGCGCCCGGTGGCCTGGCGGAAGGCATCGTCAAAGGCGGCAAAGCGCAACGGGTCAGGCGCGGCAAACCATGCCTCCCGAAAGGCGCGGCGGCCGGACAGGTCCAGCGCCGACCATTGGGTGGACCCGAGCAGTTGCACCCCGCTGCCGCGCAGGGCCTCGGCGAAGGGGGCCAGCGATCCATCGGCCACGGGCAGGTAAACCGCGTCCGGCAGGCCGCCACCGGCGCGCAGCGCCGCCACCAGCCCGGCGCCATCCGCCTGAACAAGGGGCGCGCGCATGTCCAGC
>CBFHYV010000447.1:0-1101 GCA_965660085.1 uncultured Paracoccaceae bacterium | reverse complement strand
GTGGACTGGCGCCGATCAGCCCGGGGGGACACGCAGTTCATCCGCCAGAAGGAATGGCAGGTGGCGCAGACCGTTACGCTCTGGGTCGATCCGGCGGCGTCGCTGCGGTTCGCCTCGCTTGACGGTTTGCAGACCAAGAGCGACCGCGCGCGGCTGTTGGCGCTCGCCACGGCCATCGTGCTGCTGCGCGGGGGCGAGCGTGTGGGCCTGTCCGGCCAGCCCGTGCCGCCCCGCACGGGCCGGGGCCAGTTGGACAAGCTGACCCAGGCGCTGCTGGTGGATGTGGAGGATGACCACGCCACCCCGGACCACCGCCAGATGCCGCCGCATTCGCGTGCGCTGTTCGTCTCGGACTTCATGGCGGACCCCGCCCCCGTGACAGAGGCCATGACGCGCGCCGCCGATCGCGGTGTGCGCGGGTTGCTGCTGCAGGTGCTGGACCCGGCCGAGGTGGACTTTCCCTTCGCGGGCCGCACGATTTTTGAAAGCATGGCGGGCCAGTTCAGCCATGAAACCCTGCGCGCGGCGGATCTGCGCGGGCGCTATCAGGCGCGGCTTGGGGAACGGCTGGATGTGCTGGATGGGGCGGCGCGGGCCTGTGGCTGGCATATTCATCGGCACCTGACGGATCAGCCGGCGCAATCCGCGCTGCTGTGGGTCCACCAAATGATGCAAGAGGGGCTGACATGACGCTGTTCGGTCTGGTCGGGTTCACCGCGCCCTGGGTGTTGCTGAGCCTTCTGGCGCTGCCGGTGCTTTGGGTGCTGCTGCGGGCGGTGCCGCCCGCGCCGCTGCGCCGCCGCTTTCCGGGTGTGGTGCTGTTGCTGGGCCTGACGGATGACACCCAGGAAACGGACCGCACGCCCTGGTGGCTGCTGCTGTTGCGGATGTTGGCGGTGGGGGCGCTGATCGTGGCGCTGGCCGGGCCAGTGCTGAACCCGGAAAACCGCGCTGGGCGGGGGGATGACAGCGCGCCGCTGCTTGTGCTGCTGGATGCCAGCTGGGCCAGCGCACCAGATTGGGCCGCGCGGATGCAAACCCTGGATGCGGCGCTGGCAGAGGCCGAGCGCGCCGCGCGCCCCGTGGCCCTGGTGCCGCTGA
>CBFHYV010000446.1:0-1108 GCA_965660085.1 uncultured Paracoccaceae bacterium | reverse complement strand
TGGAATGGGCGGTCCTGGAATGTTTGGGCCTCGATGCTTTCGCGGGCGACAACATTCGCTTCAGGGCCACTTCCAGTTCATGCAGCGGGACGGTTCGCTTCGACGGTTACGACTATCGCATCGTCGAAATCGGCTCGCAGTGCTGGTTCGCGGAAAACCTGCGAACAGAACACTACGCCAACGGGGATGCCATCCCCGGAAATTTGAGAAGGTCGAAGTGGGCATCTGCCTCCTCAGGTGCTCAGGCCATTTATGACAACGGCCGGGCCAACTTGAAGGCCTACGGCCGCTTGTACAATTGGTATGCTGTTGATGATCCGCGCGGTCTGTGCCCAAGCGGCTGGCATGTCCCGACGGACGGCGAATGGACCACCTTAGAAATGGAGTTGGGCATGACTTCTTCAGAGGCCAATGACACAGGCTGGCGCGGAACCGACCAAGGTGCCCAGATGAAGTCTTCGTCTTCAGATGATCCCAGCTGGGACGGAACGAATGCTTCGGGTTTTTCGGCGTTGCCGGGGGGCTTGCGGGGCCACTTCAGTGGAGAATTCAAAAAAGGAGACTACGGCTACTGGTGGAGCGTTTCGCCCGGTGGAACTTCCTACGCGTGGTTAAGACAACTCTCCTCCGACGGTGGCAATGTCTTTCGGACCGGCAGCTACGCCCTTCGTCCCGGCTTCTCCGTTCGCTGCTTGAGGGATGAATGAGAGGGAATGTGGACGCTTTGACCCTTTGCCTCTTTGCCTCTTTTTTCGGCCGTCAGGCCGAAGCCCCGAGCGGAGCGAGGCAGGATTACAGGGAGAGAAGGAACAAAAGGCTTGCGATGCCGCTGCCGTAAATGATGCCCAGGTAGGTGTTGGTGGCTTGGGCGGATTCGACCTCTTTTTGGTTTCCCATCTCATAACCACTTGAGCGCAGGTCAGTCACAATGCCTTGGGCATTCGAATAGGCAGTCATCCGCTTGGCCTGTTGGTTGGAAGTGCCTGAGGAGATGCCATAGCCGTAGTAGACGCCCACCGAGGAAGTTTCGGTGCCCATTTCCCAAGTGCTGACTTTGACACCATCCTCCAAATCTTCCGAGTTCGTAGGCAAGCCGTAGTCGTCGATG
>CBFHYV010000445.1:0-1118 GCA_965660085.1 uncultured Paracoccaceae bacterium | reverse complement strand
GGGCCACGGGCACCACCAGGCGCACGCCGGCGGCGGCGCGTTCCGCGGCGCCGGGAATGGCCGCCTGCAGTGCGGCGATGTCGATCTCTGCGGTGGCGCAGTCAATCGGGCGGTCCAGCAGATCGGCACGGTCGCTCTGGGCGGTGGCCGTGGACTGGGCGCAGCCAGCGGCAGCACCAAGCGCGCCCAGCAGAAGGACCAGTCTTGCAGTGGATGTGACAGGCATGGGAACCCCTTTCATCGGGTCAGTTTTCAGATAAGGCGATGCGAAAGCCGATATGCGCGGTGCTGAAATCGCGCTCCATCGCCTCTCTCGCGGCGACGCGGTAGCGCTGGCAGTAGTTCTCTCCGCACAGGTAGGATCCGCCCTTGATGGTGAAGCGTGGCACGGCGGGCGCGAAGGCGCTGTCCGTCCATTCCCAGACATTGCCGATCATGTCATAGGCGCCGGTCAGGCCGGGCGGGAAACAGCCCACGGGTGCTGTGCCGGAATAGCCATCGCGGCGGGTGTTGATGACGGGGAACAGCCCCGTCCAGACATTGGCCCGCGCCGTGCCATCAGGCGCGCGGATGCCGGATTCCGGGTCCATCGGGTCAAACAGGCCAAGGCTGGCGGCATATTCCCATTCAACCTCTGACGGGATGCGCCCACCCGCCCAGGCCGCATAGGCGCGGGCGTCATTCAGCGTCACATGCACCACCGGGTGCAGATCCCGTCCCGCAAGATCAGATCCCGCGCCATCCGGCGTGCGCCAGGTGGCGCCGGGGTCCAGGGACCACCAGGACATGAAGACCTCCGGCGTGTCGCTGTTGCTGAACTGGGCGGAACCGCCGTTGCGCTCGGCCTCCGTGACATAGCCCGTGTCCGCAACGAACGCCGCGAATTGGCTGTTGGTCACCTCATGGGCCTGCAGACGGAAGGGCGAGACCAGCACTTTGCGCGGCGGGCCTTCTTCGGGGTAGAGCGGATCAACCCCCATGACGAAGCCGCCGCCGGGAATGTCCACAAACCCGCCCAGCATCTCTGCGTCCAGCGCGCAGGCCTGGCCCGCAGCATTGGGGGCTGCGCGCGGCCAAAGGACCGCCGCCGCCCCGGCCAGGCCGGCCACCGCCAGGAC
>CBFHYV010000444.1:0-1169 GCA_965660085.1 uncultured Paracoccaceae bacterium | reverse complement strand
GTCACTCGCGGCCGCGTGCTGCGCTACGCCGGAGGCTCCGCGCGCGGCCTCCTACACCACCACCGGGGACACTGCCCGGTCTCACCGCAAGCCCGGCAAGGTCATTTATGACTGGCGTCACTATCTGGCTGTCATTCAACGTAAACCGGGCGCGCTTCGTAATGGTGCGCCGTTCATAGAGATGCCGGATGCTTTCCGCCAGCTGCAGGATCATATGTTGCGGAAGGATGGCGGAGACAGGGAAATGGTCGACATCCTGTCATTGGTTCTTCAGCACAAGGAGGCGGATGTGTTGTGTGCGGTAGAACTGGCGCTGGAAGCAGGTGTGCCAACCAAAACGCATATCCTGAACCTGTTGCATCGATTGATTGATCGCAAACCGACAGATCACCCCGAAGTGGATCCGCCGGATGCGCTGGCATTGCAGACAACGCCCGAGGCCAACGTAGATCGTTATGATGGGTTGAGACAAGCTGGGGAGAAGCGCGTCGCGCCAAAGGCGCGCGCATCATGAGTCGGGGGCGTCATGATCCAGCAGGGGCATCTATTGTGATCATGCTGCGCAGCCTCAAGCTCTATGGCATGGCAAATGCGGTCGAAGACTTGGTCGCCCAGGGCGCGCCAGCGTTCGAAGCCGCGACACCACTATTGTCACAACTGCTCAAGGCCGAGATCGCCGAACGCGAGGTACGCTCCATTGCCTATCACACCAAGGTGGCGCGCTTCCCAGCATACAAGGACCTCACAGGCTTTGATTTTGCATCCAGTGAGATCAACGAGGCAACAGTCCGGCAGTTGCATCGGTGCGAGTTTATCGAAGCGGTCGAGAATGTTGTCCTGATCGGTGGGCCGGGAACAGGCAAAAGCCACACGGCCACAGCAATTGGCGTGCAGGCCATCGAACATCACAGACGCAAGGTCCGCTTTTTCTCGACCGTGGAATTGGTCAATGCACTGGAACAAGAGAAAGCACTCGGTAAAGCTGGAAAGATGGCTGAGATGCTGACCAAGGTCGATTTGGTCATCTTGGACGAGCTTGGCTATCTGCCGTTCAGCTCCTCTGGCGGGGCGCTGCTCTTCCATCTGCTCAGCAAGCTCTATGAGCGCACCAGCGTGATCATCACCACCAACCTGAGCTTCTCAGAATGGGCGCAGGTCTTCGGTGATGC
>CBFHYV010000443.1:0-1250 GCA_965660085.1 uncultured Paracoccaceae bacterium | reverse complement strand
CACCGCCTTGATGTCGGCCAGGGTCACCGGACGTGGCAAGGTCAGGCGCGCGCGGATATCCACGCATTCCCAGCGCGAATCGTCTGTCGTGCTGTCCGGGTGAATTTCCGCACTGACCTCAACGATGCCGACAATCGCGCGCTCCGCCTGGGAATGGTAGAAAAAGCCAAAATCCCCCAGCCGCATCTGCCTCATCATGTTGCGGGCCTGGTAGTTGCGCACGCCGTTCCATTCCTCGCCCGCATCACCGCGGGCGAGTTGATCGGCCCAGCCCCATTCGGAGGGCTCAGACTTGAACAGCCAGCGGCAATGGGGCCGCGGCGCAGGCGCGCTCATCCGCCGATCACCCGGTTCCATGCGATGATTTCGACGCTCTGGAACAGACCCGCCGCGGCATAGGGATCGCCATCGGCAAAGGCCTGCGCGGCGGCGGCATCGGCCACATCGAGGATCAGCAGCGATCCGCACATGCCGCCTTCGGCATCCAGCAGGGGGCCGGCCTGCTCTACCACGCCGCTGGCAGCCACATAGTCCAGATGGGCGGCGCGGTTGGCCTTGCGCAGCTCCAGCGTGCCGGGTTTGTCGCGCGCGATCAGGGCAAATTTCATCTCATTCCTCCTTCAGGGGTCGGCTCATCAGCGCCTGCAGGGCGCCTGAAATATCCTGCTGCCCGTCCAGCACGGCGGCAACCGTGGCGGATACGGGCATGTCCACGCCCATGGCGCGGGCGGCGCGCACCACGGCGCGAGCGGTATCGCGGCCCTCGACCGTATCATCGGCCGGGGCGGTGCCGCGCCCAAGCGCAAACCCGTGGCGAAAATTGCGCGACCTGTCCGATGTGCAGGTCAGCGCCAGATCACCAAGGCCCGAAAGCCCGGCCAGCGTTTCGGCCCGCGCGCCGCGCGCCTGGGCGAATCGCGTGATCTCGGCAAAGCCACGGGTCAGCAGGGCTGCGCGCGCGCTTTCGCCCAGCCCCGCCCCGATGCACAGCCCGCAGCCAATGGCGATGACGTTCTTCAACGCCCCGCCGATTTCGGCCCCGGTGACATCCGTGGTGCGATAGATCCGCAGCCCCGGAGTGGACAGCGCATCCTGCAAGGCCGCGCCGACCTCCGCCGATGCGCAGCCCAGCGTCAGCGCTGTGGGCAGGCCCAGGGCGATATCATGGGCAAAGCTCGGCCCCGTCAGCACGGCGGCGGGCGCGTCAGGCCGGGCCGCGTGCAAAATGGCCGTTGGGCCGCGGCCCTGGG
>CBFHYV010000442.1:0-1251 GCA_965660085.1 uncultured Paracoccaceae bacterium | reverse complement strand
CGCCCATCTGCGCATCGTGGTCGAGCCCGGCGGCGCGCTGGCCCTTGCCGCCGCCCTGTTCCGGCCCGAGGCCTTCACCGGCGATGCGGTGATCGCGGTGGCCACGGGCGGCACCGTGGACGCCGATATCTTCGCCCGTGCCCTGCACACCCTGTCCTGACGGAGGCCCCCATGCACCTGCTGAAACTGGACGATATCGCCCTGCACTGGCGGCAGGACGGGGACCCGGACGGGGCACCGGTGGTCTTTTGCAACTCGCTCGGCACCGATCTGCGGGTCTGGGACGCGGTGGTGGACCGGATGCCCGCGGGGCTGCGCCTGATCCGCTTCGACAAGCGCGGCCACGGCCTGTCCGACGCGCCGCCCAGCCCCTATGCCATGGGCGCGCTGGTGCGCGATGCCGAACGTCTGCTGGACGATCTGGGCGTCACCGATACGCTTTGGGTCGGCCTGTCCATCGGCGGGCTGATCGGGCAGGGGCTGGCCGCCAAGCGCCCGGACCTGATCCGCGCCATGGTCCTGTCCAACACGGCGGCCAAGATCGGCACCCGCGAGATGTGGCAAGACCGCATCGACACGGTGCTGGCCGACGGGGTAGGGGCCTTGGCCGACGCCGTGATCCAGCGCTGGTTCGCGCCCGCGTTCCGCGCCACGCCGCAGGTCGCGCTATGGCGCAACATGCTGGCCCACACCCCGGCACAAGGGTATGCGGGCTGCTGTGCGGCCATCGCGGGCAGCGATTTCTACACCACCACCGCCGCGCTGCGCATCCCCATCCTTGGCATCGCCGGGACGGAGGACGGCTCGACGCCCGTGGACCTCGTGCGGGAAACCGTGGACCTCGTCCCCGGCTCCCGGCTGGAGATCCTGCGCGGCGCGGGCCATATCCCCTGCGTCGAGACGCCGGATGCCTATGCCAAGCTGCTGACCGATTTCATCGCGGCGACCGGCCACGAAGCCGCCCACGCCCGCGCGCTCTGAAGGACCCCAATGCCCGCCACCCCCTTTGACAGCCCCCTGCACGGCCACCTGTTCGGTGACGCCCACCTTGCGCCCCTGTTCACCGACAGCGCCGCCCTGCGCGCCATGCTGGTGGTCGAAGGCGCGCTGGCCAAGGCGCAGGCGCAGGTCGGCATGATCCCGCAGGAGGCCGCGCAGAAGATCCACCGCGACGGCATGGAGATCGTGATCGACCCCGGCCTGCTGGCCCCCGGCGTCGGCAAGAACGGCGTGCCGGTCCCCGGTCTGGTC
>CBFHYV010000441.1:0-1285 GCA_965660085.1 uncultured Paracoccaceae bacterium | reverse complement strand
CGGCATCCCGCAGCTCGATCCCGGAAACACCATCGCGCCCGCCCAGAACCCGCGTCACAACCGCGCCCCGCATGACCCGGCCACTGAAATCCACCTGCGCATCGGCGCGGCTGTCCACCAGCACCGGCACCTCCACCCCGGCGTCCAGAAGGTCGCGCGCGGTGCGATGGGCATCGTCATTGTTGCCAAACACGGCCAC
Source organism: uncultured Paracoccaceae bacterium (assembly GCA_965660085.1). Classification (GTDB taxonomy): domain Bacteria; phylum Pseudomonadota; class Alphaproteobacteria; order Rhodobacterales; family Rhodobacteraceae; genus CBFHYV01. Next base: position 1,086 of record CBFHYV010000441.1, on the reverse strand, counting down.
ACGCCGCCCCGGCACAACACCATACTGGTGCAAGTAACGGCGCACCGCCCCGGCCAGCATGACGCCGGGCCGGTCATTGTCCCGCAGCGCGATGGGACGCTCCAGCGCGCCGGCGCACAACACCGCCTGCCGCGCGACGATCCGCCAGAAACACTCCAGCGGGCGCGCGCCGGGCTGCGCCAGATGCAGGCCCACACGCTCCAACGCGCCATAAGTCCCCTGGTCATAGACACCCGTCACAGTGGTGCGCGTCATCACCCGCACATTAGGCATGGCGCGGAAACGCGCCACCTCCGCCGCTGCCCAATCGGCCGCGGCCATACCCTCGATCCGCTCCTCCTCGGCCAGCAGACGCCCGCCCGGCTCCACGGCTTCGTCACACAGGATCACATCCGCCCCGGCCAGGGCCGCCGACCGCGCCGCCATCAGCCCGGCCGGACCACCGCCGATCACCAGCACATCGCAAAAGGCAAAGGCTTTCTCATAGTCATCCGGGTTGGACCGCCCATCCAACGCCCCAAGGCCTGCCGCACGGCGGATGACAGGCTCATACACCCGCTCCCAGAACGCGCGCGGCCACATGAAGGTCTTGTAATAGAACCCCGCGCCCAGGAACGGCGCAGCCAGATCGTTCACCGCCAGCAGATCTCGCCGCAACGAAGGCCAGCGGTTCTGGCTCTCGGCCTGCAGCCCGTCATACAGCTCCTGCATCGTGGCGCGGGTGTTGGGGATGCGCGATGCGCCCTCCCCCACGGTCACCAAGGCATTCGGCTCCTCGCTGCCCGCGGTCAGAATGCCGCGCGGCCGGTGATATTTGAAGGACCGCGCCACCAGCCGCACACCATTGCCCATCAGCGCAGAGGCCAGCGTATCGCCCGCATAGCCGGCAAGCTCCGCCCCATCGAAGGAAAACGCCAACCGCGTCCCGCGGTCGATCCGCCCCTTGCCCTCAATCCGCATGTCCGCCCTCCGCGCCATTATCCCGCGCCAGGCGCACGTCAAACACTTCATGGGTGACGGTATCGCGCTCCACCACCAGCCAGGCGCCACAGCCGGCCTCGTGATGCCACAGGTCCCGCGTCCGCC
>CBFHYV010000440.1:0-1325 GCA_965660085.1 uncultured Paracoccaceae bacterium | reverse complement strand
ACCGTATTCTTTGGCGCTCTGGCCGCCGCTGGCGTTGCAGGCAGCATGGCTGCCGCCGCGACGCTGGACGACGTGAAAGCCCGTGGCACGCTGAACTGTGGCGTGACGACCGGCCTTGTCGGCTTCGCAGCGCCCAACGCCGACGGCGAATGGGAAGGCTTCGACGTGGCCGTGTGCCGTGCCGTTGCCGCCGCCGTTCTGGGCGATCCGACCGCCGTTGAATTCGTGCCGACGACCGGCAAGACGCGTTTCACCGCGCTGGCCTCCGGCGAGATCGACATGCTGGCCCGGAACACCACCTGGACCTTCAGCCGCGACGTCGACCTGAAGTTCGAATTCGTCGGCATCAACTACTACGACGGTCAGGGCTTCATGGTTCCGCGTGAACTGGGCGTGACCTCCGCGAAGGAACTGGACGGCGCGACCGTCTGCATCCAGACCGGCACCACCACCGAGCTGAACCTCGCCGACTTCTTCCGCGTGAACAACATCAGCTACGAGCCGGTTCCGATCGAAACCAACGCCGACGCGCAGCCGCTGTATCTGGAAGGCGCGTGCGACGTCTACACGACCGACGCCTCCGGTCTGGCAGCCACCCGCGCCGCGTTCGAAGATCCGACCGCACACGTGGTTCTGCCCGAGATCATCTCCAAGGAGCCGCTGGGCCCGCTGGTCCGTCACGGCGACAACGAGTGGGGCGACATCGTCCGCTGGACGCTGAACGCACTGATCGCAGCCGAAGAGCTGGGCGTGACCTCCGAGAACCTCGCCATGATGGCCGAGGGCACCAACAACCCGGAAATCAACCGTCTGCTGGGCACCGAAGGCACCCTGGGCGAGATGCTGGGTCTGGACGCTGACTGGGCCGAGCGCGCAATCGCCGTGGGCGGCAACTACGGCGAAATCTTCGAGGCCAACATCGGTGAATCCACCGCAATCGGCCTGGCCCGCGGGCTGAACGCCCAGTGGACCGACGGTGGCCTGCTCTACGCACCGCCGTTCCGCTAAAATCTGCACGGGAGGGGCGCGGATCATCCGCGCCCTTCTTGTATCTGCCGACTGAAACTTCCGGACATGACGGCGCGAGAGGTGGGAGCAACCCGCCCGCAGGCCCGATCACTCTTTGGTCCGTCCGGCTCAACAGGGACGCCCCATGGCCAGCATCACCGATCCTCAACAGGACGGGTTCCGGCTGTCAAAGCTTCTGACAGACACCCGCTACCGCTCCTATACATTTCAGGCAATTGCGCTGATCGCCCTGATCGCCGCCTTCGCCTATCTGCTGTCGAACCTTTTCGCGAACCTCGCGGAGCAGGGGCTGAACA
>CBFHYV010000439.1:0-1326 GCA_965660085.1 uncultured Paracoccaceae bacterium | reverse complement strand
CCGCTGCGCGGCTTTGCCGCCGCGCTGGACCGCGCCAGCGCCACGGGCTACGGGCTGATCGCCGAGGTCAAGAAAGCCTCGCCCTCCAAGGGGTTGATCCGTGCGGATTTCCACCCCGCCGATCTGGCCCGCGCCTATGAGGCCGGCGGCGCGGCCTGCCTTTCGGTGCTGACGGATACCCCCTCCTTCCAGGGGGCGAAGGACTATCTGGTGGCCGCCCGCGCCGCCACCGGCCTGCCCGCGCTGCGCAAGGATTTCATGTATGACACCTATCAGGTGGCAGAGGCGCGCGCCCTGGGCGCCGATTGCATCCTGATCATCATGGCCAGCGTGGATGACGCCCTGGCGGCAGAGCTGGAAGACGCCGCCGCCCATTGGGGCATGGACGCCCTGATCGAGGTGCATGACGCCGCTGAGTTGGACCGCGCCCTGCGCCTGCGCAGCCCGCTGATCGGCGTGAACAACCGCAACCTCAAGACGTTCGAGACCACGCTGCAAACCACGCGGGACCTGGCCCCGGCCCTGCCGGACGGGCGCGTGCTGGTTTGTGAAAGCGGGCTGAACAGCCCAGCCGACCTGGCCGACATGGCCAGCCACGGCGCGCGCCGCTTCCTGGTGGGCGAAAGCCTGATGCGCCAACCGGACGTGACCGCCGCCACCCGCACGCTGCTTTCTGATCCGGTGCCCGCATGACTGACAAGCTGACCCATTTCGACGCCCGGGGCGACGCACATATGGTGGATGTCTCCAACAAGCCGGTGACAGACCGGATCGCCGTGGCCGAAGGCCATGTGACCATGCTGCCCGAAACCTTTGCGCTGATGACCTCCGGCACCGCCAAGAAGGGCGACGTGCTGGCCGTGGCGCGGCTGGCCGGCATCATGGGGGCCAAGCGCACCGCGGATCTGATCCCGCTGTGCCACCCGCTGCCCATCACCAAGGTCGCGCTGGATCTGACGCTGGATGCCGATTTGCCCGGCGTGCGGATCAGCGCCACGGTGCGCACATCCGGCCAGACCGGGGTCGAGATGGAGGCGCTGACCGCCGTCAGCACCGCCGCGCTGACCGTCTATGACATGCTGAAGGCCGTGGATCGCGGCATGCAGATCGGCGGCATCCGCGTCACGCTGAAGGATGGCGGGAAATCCGGCCGCTACCAGGCGCCATGATCCCGGTATCCCAGGCACTGGACCGGCTGTTCGCACTGGCGCCCGCGCCGCGCGCCGAAACCGTGCCGCTGGGCCACGCCGATGGCCGCGTGTTGCTGGCCGATGCGGTGGCGCGGCGCAGCCAGCCGCCCTTTGATGCCTCGGCCATGGACGGCTA
>CBFHYV010000438.1:0-1335 GCA_965660085.1 uncultured Paracoccaceae bacterium | reverse complement strand
CATCGTCCATCACTCCCGCCCTGAAGAGCTGGTCCAACGGGCGGAGCAGATTGCAAGATCCCTGTCTGTCGGCCCCGGCAGTGATCGCGCTGAGTTCGGCGCCAACATGGGCGCCATGGTCAGCGAGGCGCAGCGCGACCGCGCGCTGGGCATGATTGCGCGGGCCGAAGGGCAGGGCGCCAGGGTCGTCTCTGGCGGGCGCAAGCTCAATCGCCCCGGCGCCTTTCTGGAACCCACGGTTCTGCGCGATGTGACACCCGACATGGAGATTGCCCAGCAGGAGGTCTTCGGCCCGGTGCTGTCGATCCTGTCCTTCCGGGATGAGGCCGAGGCCATCGAGATCGCCAATGGCACGGATTACGGGCTGGTGGCCGGCGTCTTCACCGCCGATCTGGACCGCGCCACGCGGGCTGCGCGGGCGCTGCGGGCGGGTCAGGTGTTTGTCAATGAATGGTATGCCGGCGGTGTGGAAACCCCCTTTGGCGGCTATGGCAAATCCGGTTACGGCCGCGAAAAGGGGCGCGAGGCGCTGTGGAACTATGTCCAGACCAAGAACATCGCAATCAGGCTGAAGGCATGACGCATGAGCACATTTGACGAAGACCTGTTTCTGAAGGGGCTGGAACAGCGCAAGGCCACCCTGGGCGCGGCCTATGTCGAAAAGAACCTCGCCGCCGCGGACGATTTCACCCGCCCCTTTCAGGAGGCGATGACGGCCTGGTGCTGGGGCTTTGGCTGGGGCGATGACGTGATCGACGCCAAGACGCGCAGCATGATGAACCTCGCCATGATCGGCGCGCTTGGCAAGATGACCGAATGGGAGACCCACTGCCGCGGCGCCATCAACAACGGCGTCAGCCGCGAAGAACTGCGCGCCATCATCCACGTCATCGGGATCTACTGCGGGGTGCCGCAGGCGCTGGAGTGTTTCCGCGTGGCCCGCAAGGTGTTGGACGAGGCCTGATCGGACTTCGCCATAGGGCAGGGGCGCTGGGCCGTGCAGGCTGCCACCCCTGCCACCGGCGATCCTGGTGTCACTTTCCTGCACATTCCCGCAGGACCCGGTTCAATTTGCAAAACCCTGCGTGAAATTGGCCCTCTATCACCCACTGGAGACACGGAGCGAAGCGCTTTGGTGGCCCTTCCGGCAATATCGTGCGCAGCACGGTATTCTTGAAGGCCTCGCGGCACGGTCAGAAGCGGTGGCAATCACTCCGGAACTGCGCCTTGACGTATGGCAGTTTCTCTCTAGGCTCTAGACCCATTGATTTTACCGTTGCGGCGTGATTCACGCTCCGCAAGGAGACTGATCGATGAGCAATCTTTTCTGGCTGA
>CBFHYV010000437.1:0-1350 GCA_965660085.1 uncultured Paracoccaceae bacterium | reverse complement strand
GACGTAGCTGTCAAACGCTTCGTTTGGGAAGAATCCGAACAAGCCGACTTGCAAGTTGCTACCAAGGGCTCCACCGAGTTCGGATTGATAAAATGGCTCGTTGCCCGATACGAACGTGGGAAATTCTGCATTTCCGCTCACACTTGAGACAAAGTCATCTGGGTTTTGGCAAAGCACGTAGACTTTGTATGTGGTGTATCCTGCCAAATCCTCCAACCCCGGCGCTCCTGTATGTACAGCGACAGTTTCGATTTGCAAACACAGGTCTCCACCCACGTAGGGTTCATAATTGCACGCAGCCTCATCATGGCAACCCAATTCATCTTGATAAATGCAATCGTCCGAATCGTCGGTGGCCATTGGGTCAAAATTGAACGCCAAATCATCTTGGCAGCCCGCGATCTCATCACCGTCACAAACGCCATCGCCATCGGCATCTTGAACGGCTACACCGCCGTTGCCGTCGCACACCTCGCAGTTGCCATCGGCAAACACGCAGGAGTCGTCTGAATCGGTCGCTGAAGCATCGTAGTTGCAAGCCGTAGCGTCCTGGCAGCCCGCAATCTCATCGCCGTCGCAAACGCCATTGCCATCGCATTGCAAAACATTGGAATAGCCTGGCGTCGGCACTTGAGGCGTGAATGAACTGACATCCAAGGGCGTGCCGCCATCGGGGACCCGCGCAACAGCCAATGCATCGGCGTAGCCGAGGGCAGCTTCGTTGAGCTGGGTTTGGCCTGGCGTCAGGGCCGCCAACAACTCTTCATCAGCAGGAGAATTGGTGCCATACACCAGCGCGTCAACAAGGTCATCTTGGGTCGGAGCGGTGCCAATAGGAAAATTCATCCCTTGTGCTTCGTACAACGCAATGGCATCTGGTCCCGGCTGCAACCACGCCGTTTCAGGAACCACAAAGTCCACATTCGGGACATCAGCACTGCCCAAGACGAAAAACCCATCGGAATTCGTGGACATTCCCGTGAGGTCGAATGTCGCGTAGCTCGCGTCCCCAAAACCGTTAAAAAGCACAATCGAATAACCGGTCAAATCCAAACCGGGCTCGCCATGAAGCTCGATGAATTCAAGGGCATCGGTCCCGGGCTGATTCGCATCAAACTCATTGATTGTCAGAACCCCACCGTTGCCATCGCAGGACTCACACACGCCATCAGCCAAGACGCATGAGCCGTCGTCCTGGGTAGCGTCCGCATCAAAGTTGCAAGCTGTCGCATCAGTGCAGCCCAACACGTCATTGCCACCTCCGCCAGCGCCTTCTTCATAATATGTCCCTACACCGTCAAATTCATAAGTCAACCGAATGTCCGTCGAACCATTGCCATTTTCGAAGAC
>CBFHYV010000436.1:0-1390 GCA_965660085.1 uncultured Paracoccaceae bacterium | reverse complement strand
TGCGCTTCGCCANCCGCGAAGGCGGCCGCACCGTCGGCTCCGGCGTCGTCTCCAAGATCCTCGCCTGATCTTGACGCCCCGCCTCGGCGGGGGATGACAAAATTCAGGGGCGCCCCGACGGGCGCCCCTTTGCCGTTCCGGCGACTTGTCCGGGTAGTGGGGCCAAGGGCTGCAAATGGGTGAGGAAACTGTCCGCACCCCCCTTGATTTCCCCGGCACGGCGGATTATCCGACGGCACACCACAGGGGTATAGCTCAGCTGGTAGAGCGACGGTCTCCAAAACCGTAGGTCGCGGGTTCGAACCCTGCTGCCCCTGCCATTTTCCACATGATGTCAGAACCGGGAGATCAGCGTGATCCCCGCGCGCGTGTTTTCAAACGCGTAGAGTGGTGCTGTCGATCTGCGGTTTTCATGGGTCAGCAGCAACCGGGGCTGAAACCCGAAGGGCCGCCAGCGCGTCGGGCTGAGCCCGATTTGCCATACAGCCGTATCATCCACCCGCCGGTCCGTGCCGAAGAACGGATGATCGCGCTCATACCAGCTGTGGCGCAGGCTTACCCCGCCATCCAGGGTCCATTGGGGCCGTTGCACCAGCGCGTCATGATGCAGGCCCAGCACCAGCGCGCTGCTGTCATGCAGGGGCGATGCCGACACGCGCCGCTCCACCCCCAATGACAGGCCGGGCCAACCCGCCAGAGGGGGTGCCCAGCGGCAGTGCAGCCCCAGGGCGCGGGATCGCGCGTCGCCATCGCTGTGGGTGCTCAGCTCAAACGGCAGGGCGCAGCCCAGATCGCGCAGGGCCAGGCTTGGCTGGACGATGCGGTCACGGGTCAGGCGGCCGTCATCGTCGAACCTGTCGCGCAGTTGCAGGCCCAGCTGAAACAGGTTGGTGCTCTGCGCCACGGCCCAGGTCAGCCCCACGGCCCGGGTCGAGACCCGGCCGCCGGTGATCTCCAGCCGGGCGATGCCGGACAGGGAGGCGGTAGCGTCGGGGGCCATACCCTGCCACAGCCGATAGCGCATCTGGCCGCTCAGCCCCGATTCGACCTCCGGTGACGCGGTTTCGGTCAGCCGGAAGGGCAGGCCGCCCACCGTCACCTCCCGGGTTTCGGGGAGGCGGTCAGGGTTTGTCGCGGGGGCGATGGTCAGCCCCAGCGTGGCGTTGAGCGGACTGTGGCGGCGCCAGGCGGCATCCATGCGGCGCAGGGTCTGTCGGTGGGCTTCCGTCGTGGCAAATGCCGCGGCCAGGCGCAGATTGGCCCGGGCCGCCAGAAAGCGTGAGGCGCGCATCTGGCAATGGGCGCGCAGCACATGGACGCCGAACCCGGCGGGCGCGCCCCGCAATGCGCGCAGGCAGGCTTCCGGTTGCCCGGCCGCGTCGGCACGCCA
>CBFHYV010000435.1:0-1449 GCA_965660085.1 uncultured Paracoccaceae bacterium | reverse complement strand
CCCCGGCGGACTATCTGGCCGTGCCCAACCCCGCGCCACCGCCCGCCGCCTGAGCGGCTGCTGTGATGTTTTTACGCAGGCGCACTTGCCTTTGCCCGGGATTTCAGGGTTGATGCCGGGGTATATTTCAGCCGCCGGAGACCGCCCTTGTCGCAACCGCCCGTGATCCAGATCCAGAACCTGCACAAGGCCTATGGCGCGCTGGAGGTGCTCAAGGGCGTGTCCATCACGGCGGCGCGTGGCGATGTGGTGTCGCTCATCGGCTCATCCGGCTCTGGCAAGTCCACGCTGCTGCGCTGCGCCAACCTGCTGGAGGACAGCCAGCAGGGCGAAATCCTGTTCAAGGGCGAACCTGTCACCTGGCGCGGCACCGGCGCCGCGCGCCGCCCCGGCGACCCCCGCCAGGTTCTGCGAATCCGCACCAACCTGTCCATGGTGTTTCAGCAGTTCAACCTGTGGTCCCACCTGACCATCCTGCAAAATGTCATGGAAGCACCCGTCACCGCCCTGGGGCGTGACCGCGCCGAGGTTGAGGACGCCGCCCGCGGATACCTGGCCAAGGTCGGCATTGGCGACAAATGCGATGCCTATCCCGCGCAGCTGTCCGGCGGCCAGCAACAACGCGCCGCCATCGCCCGCGCGCTGTGCATGGAACCCGAAGCCATCCTGTTCGATGAGCCGACCAGCGCGCTGGACCCGGAGCTGGAACAGGAAGTGGTGCGCGTGATCCAGTCCCTGGCCGCCGAGGGCCGCACCATGATGATCGTCACCCATGACATGAAGATGGCGCGTGACATCTCCAGCCATGTCGTGTTCCTGCATCAAGGCCTGATCGAGGAGGAAGGCACGCCGGACAGCCTGTTCGGCGCGCCGAAATCGGAACGCCTGCGCGGGTTCCTGTCCTCGACCATGCACTGACACCAACCAGATCAAGAAACACAGTAGGGAGAACATCCATGAAAACCATCCTGATGACGACTGCCGCCCTGGCCATGACCGCTGGCATGGCCTTTGCCGCGGGCCATTCCGTCGTGCGCCTGGGCACGGAGGGCGCCTACCCTCCGTACAACTTCATCAATGACGCCGGCGAGGTCGATGGCTTCGAGCGTGAGCTGGGCGATGAGCTGTGCGCGCGCGCCGAGCTGACCTGCGAATGGGTCACCAACGACTGGGACAGCATCATCCCCAACCTGGTGTCGGGCAACTATGACGCGATCATCGCGGGCATGTCCATCACCGCGGAGCGTGACGAGGTCATCGACTTCACCTCCAACTACACCCAGCCCGACCCCTCTGCCTATCTGGCGCTGGCGGATATGGACCCTGACCTGACCGGCGGCGTGATCGCGGCGCAGGCCAGCACCATCCAGGCGGCGCATATCGCCTCCTCCGGCGCGACGGTGCTGGAATTTGCCACCCCCGATGAAACCATCGCCGCCGTGCGCAGCG
>CBFHYV010000434.1:0-1450 GCA_965660085.1 uncultured Paracoccaceae bacterium | reverse complement strand
CCCCGCCGCAAAGCCCGCGCCGCAGCCGCCCTGCGCGGCGGGCCGCTGTCCGCGGTGGCAGCACTGGACGCCCCCGGCGGGGGTTTCTATACATGGGCGCAACCAACGGGGGAGCCTGACATGCGTTTCGACCATCGCCACCTATTGGGGATAGAACCCCTCCGCCAGGACGAGATCGTGACGCTGCTGGACCTTGCGGACCAATATGTTGCGTTGAACCGCCGCCGCGAAAAACACACAAGCACGCTGGCCGGGCTGACGCAGATCAACATGTTCTTTGAAAACTCCACCCGCACACAGGCGAGCTTCGAACTGGCGGGCAAACGGCTGGGTGCGGATGTGATGAACATGTCCATGCAGGCCAGCTCCATCTCCAAGGGGGAGACGCTGATCGACACGGCGATGACGCTGAACGCCATGCACCCTGACCTTCTGGTGGTGCGCCACCCCCATTCCGGCGCGGTGGACCTGCTGGCGCAGAAGGTGCATTGCGCGGTGCTGAACGCGGGCGATGGCCGCCATGAACACCCTACCCAGGCGCTGCTGGACGCGCTGACCATCCGCCGCGCCAAGGGGCGGCTGCACCGGCTGAAGATCGCCATCTGCGGCGACATCGCCCACAGCCGCGTGGCGCGGTCCAACATCCTGCTGCTGGGCAAGATGGAAAACCGGGTCTGCCTTGTCGGCCCGCCAACGCTGATGCCGCCGCGCATCGCGGAATTCGGCGTGGAGGTCTATGACGACATGCACGAGGGCCTGCGCGACGCCGATGTGGTGATGATGCTGCGCCTTCAGAAGGAGCGCATGGATGGCGGTTTCATCCCGTCCGAGCGTGAGTATTTTCACCGCTACGGGCTGGATGCCGAAAAGCTGGCCTGTGCCGCGCCCGATGCCATCGTGATGCATCCCGGCCCGATGAACCGCGGGGTGGAGATTGACGGCACCCTGGCCGATGACATCAACCGCAGCGTGATCCAGGAACAGGTGGAAATGGGCGTGGCCGTGCGCATGGCGGCGATGGATCTGCTGGCCCGCAACCTGCGTGCCCGCCCGACGGAGCTGACGGCATGACCACGCGCATGGAGGTCAAACAGAGCGAGACCGGGCTGGTCCGCGTCTTTTCCGTGGATCTGCCGCCGCAAGCGCAGGACAGGTTCATCACACGTGCCGAAACCGGCGAGTGGCCGCTGAAATCGGCCCTGGGGGCCGACCGGCTGGACCCCTATTTCATCGATGTGCTGCGCCTGGCGGACCTGGGGGAAATGACGCTCTCGGACTATCTGGCCGAAGGATATGGCCTGCCGCCCGCGGCGCTGGCCGATGATGCGGCACGGCTGAACGCGCAAGAGGGCACCGTGGTGATCCTGCCATCGCGCGCCTTTGACCACCATGCGCAAACCCTGCATGTGGGCGGGCCGCTGCGCTGGCTGGGCACCTGGGCCGAAACACC
>CBFHYV010000433.1:0-1475 GCA_965660085.1 uncultured Paracoccaceae bacterium | reverse complement strand
CAGGGTTTCGGCCATGGGGCGGATCAGCGCGCGGGAAAACGCGCCGGTCAGCTGCCGCGTGACGCCGGCGGGGTTGGTCAGCGGGCCAAGGATATTGAAGATCGTGCGCGTGCCAAGCTCGGCCCGCACGGGGCCGACATGGCGCATCGCCGGGTGGTGCATGGGTGCCATCCTGAAGGCAATGCCGACCTCCGCCAGCACCTGTTCCACGCGGTCCGCGCCGATCATGACGTTCACGCCCATCTCGCTCAGCGCATCCGCGGCGCCAGAGCGCGAGGACAGGTTGCGGTTGCCATGTTTGGCCACCGTCACGCCGCAGCCCGCCACCACAAAGGCCGTGGCGGTGGAGATATTGAGCGTGCCCTTGCCATCGCCGCCGGTGCCGACGATGTCCATGGCGCCTTCAGGCGCGCGAACGGGCGTACAATGGCGGCGCATCACGGCGGCGGCGGCGGCGAATTCGTCCACCGTTTCACCGCGCGTGCGCAGGGCCATCAACAGGCCCGCGATCTGCGCGGGGCTGGCCGCGCCGGTGAACAGGATATCAAAGGCGGTCTCGGCCTCCGCGCGCGTCAGGGCGCGGTCGGCGGCCTGGCCGATCAGGGGTTTCAGGGCGTCGTTCATGCCGGGACCTTCACAGTTTCCAGGAAATTGCGCAGCAGGGCGTGCCCGTGCTGCGAGGCGATGGATTCGGGGTGAAACTGCACGCCATGGATGGGCAGCGCGCGGTGTTGCAGGCCCATGATGGTGCCGTCCTCCAGCTCTGCGGTGACGCGCAGCGCATCGGGCAGGCTGTCGCGTGCGACCACAAGGCTGTGATAGCGCGTGGCCTCGAACGGAGAGGGCAGCCCGGCGAACAGCCCGGTGCCGTCATGGTGCATCACGCCCATCTTGCCGTGCACGATCTCATCATGGCGCACGACCTTGCCGCCGAAGGCCTGCCCGATGGTCTGATGGCCAAGGCAGACGCCCAGCAAGGGCACGCGCGCCTCTGCCGCGGCATGGGTCAGCGCCAGGCAGATGCCGGCCTGGTCCGGGTCACATGGGCCGGGGGACAGCACGATGCCCGCGGGCCGCAGGGTCAGGGCCTGTTCCACGTCCAGCGCATCATTGCGATGCACGGCGACATCGGCCCCAAGCTCACCCAGATAATGCACGAGGTTGTAGGTGAAGCTGTCATAATTATCGATCAACAGCAGCATGGGGCGGGTCTCCGTGAATGGGCTGGCCCGTGCCGGGCGGATGGCCCTATACATGCACAGGGCCGTTCGGCAGCGTCAAGCCGATGGGCCGTGGCCGCGGGTTTGTGAAGGGACAGGGTGACATGGGGTTTGCGCGGGGCTTTGCGTTGGGCGGCGTGGCGGTGCTGGGGGCGGCGGTGGTTGTCCTTGGGCTGTTGGTGCCTGCGCCGCAGCCCGGCGGGCGCCCTGATCCGGGGATCGGCGGTGCAGGGGCGCCGGCCCAGGCGGGGTCCG
>CBFHYV010000432.1:0-1483 GCA_965660085.1 uncultured Paracoccaceae bacterium | reverse complement strand
TGGCGCAACCGGCTGCGCACCCGCTCGCGCAGCGCGGTCAGCCGCACATCGGGTGCGATCACCGCCGCCAGCGCACGCGGGCTGCGCCCGCCAAACAGATCCAGCCCCGCAGGCCGCAGCGGCACCGGCCCATCGGGCAGCCCCACCAAAGCCTCGCACAGATGCGGCAAGGCGGTGTCCGGCACATCGGGCAGGAAGGCCAGCGTCAGGTGAAGATCCTCATCATCGATGGCACGGCCCAGGCCCACGTCATCGCGCGCCGCGGCCAGCGGCCCCTGCAACGGCCCCGGCACGGGCAGCGCGACGAAAATGCGCACGCCGCTAACCGTGCAGCCCCATGCGGGCAAACAGCCGCAGCGCATGGGACGGGTCCGTGGCCACGGCGGGCAGGGTCGGGTCATAGGCGGCGCGGATCAGGGCGCCGATGTCAGGGCGCAGCACCACGCGGCCATCCTCCAACCGGCCCAGGGCAGACCGATCGGCAAAGGCGGTATCGGACCACAGCAGGATGGTCTGCACCACCTGCCCCAGCGCCAAAGTCTCCGCCGGCACCTTGGACAGTTCCTCATCCATGCGCAGGAAGACGAAGCACGCCTTGATCGCCTGACCGGCATCAAAGCGGAAGACGCGATACTGGTTGGCCCCCGCCGCATCCAGCCGCGCCACCAGCGCGGGCAGCCCTTCGATCAGGCGGTCAAGGTCGGGCACCTCCAGCAGCTCTGCCCAGTCCCGAAAGAAAAAGACCATGCAGTTCGCGCCCAGCTCCGGGTCCGTTTCTGCCATCTGGTGGCCCGCCAGCGTCACCACCGCCTCGAACGCGCCCTTGATGGTGGACAGGGTCGCATCCTCAACGCCAAAGACGATGGGCGCGATGGGCCGGCCCCAGCGGGCGCATAGGAACTGCCCGTCCGCCCGGGTGAACAGCGCGGCGATTTCATCAGCAGAGAGCATGGGGCCGGGGGTCATGGGCGGTCCTTCTGGGGGGGATGGTCCGGGTGAAGATAGGCGCCCCATTTGTCCCGCAGCGCCGCGGCGGGATCAATCCCCTCCCGCGCGCAGAAAACCAGCAGAAACCCCAGCACATCCGCGGCCTCCCGCGCCACATCGGCCCGGCTGGCGCTGCCCCGGCTTTCGCCGTGATGTTGCAGCCAGGCGCCGGTCAGCTCGCCCACCTCCTCTGACAGTTTCATCAGGGCAAAGCGCGCATCTTCAGGCGCATCAAACCGCTGGGCATAAAGCGCGGCCACGCGCCGCGCCAGATCCGACAGCGCGGCAAGCTCACTCATCGAACAAGGCACCTTGCTGTGGCGGCGCCGGCGTGTCCGGCGCGCGCGGCGGGGTCAGGCCCAGATGCTGCCAGCCCTTGCGCGCCAGCATCCGCCCGCGCGGCGTGCGCTGGATCAGCCCCTGTTGCAGCAGGAACGGCTCGATCACCTCTTCCAGCGCATCGCGGCTTTCAGACAGCGCGGCAGAGATGGTCTCG
>CBFHYV010000431.1:0-1486 GCA_965660085.1 uncultured Paracoccaceae bacterium | reverse complement strand
ATGGCCGTGTTGGAAGCGGCGAGAGACGCGGCAGAGGCGGCCCGGGCCGAGGCGGCTGCCGAGACCGAGAGGGCCCAGGCGGAGGCGGCGCGGGTCACGGCAGACGCCGAGGCGAAGGTCGAAGAAGCCGCCAGTGGGGTCCGGGACGCTGAAGCCCGCAAGGCCGAGCTTGGGCGGGAAATCGAGGACCTGACCGTTGACGCGGTCGCCATGACCCGCGTGGTGGCTGACCGGAAGGCAGAGGCCGGGCGTCTGAAAGCGGAAGCTGAGGAGCAGGCCCGCGCCCGCGATGCCGCCGAGGAGGCTGCAAAGGCAGCCACCGAACATGTCCGCACAGAAGAGGCCCTGGGGGGTGCGCTTGGGCGGGAAATCGAAGAACTGACCGCGGACGCAGTCGCCATGACCCGTGTCGTGGCGGACCGGAAGGCTGAGGTGGCTCGCCTTAAGACGGAGGCTGAGGAGAAGGCCCGCGCCCGCGATGCCGCCGAGGCGGAACGGGTCGAGGCGCAGGTCGCTGCCACGGCAGCAGCCGAGAAGGTCCGCACAGAAGAGGCCCGAGCGGCCGAGACGCGGGACCGGATCGGCGTGGTGACCGACGCGTTGGGCGTGCTGATCCAGGAGATCGCCGAGGGCACGATCAAGAAGGACGCAGAAGGCCGCATTCGGGCGACCAAGCCTGACCGTCTTGAGGCGGCCTGTCCCGAAATCTCGCCGGTGATCGAGGCCGGCGTGACAGTCGTTGACAAAGCGAGGAGCGTCCATCGCGATGCGCGTGGTGTCCGTGACGCGACCATTCGGGAGCGGAAAGCGCTGGAAATGGATCAGGCCGCGCTTACGAACAAGCAGGATCAACTCAAAGAGGATCGGGCCCAGCTGGAACGGGATCGGTCCGAGGTGAAGGAAGAGCTCACCCGCGCCCAGCGGTTGTTCAACCGCCTCGACGTCCTGCTGGGTTGGTTCGTGACATGGTTGAGGCTGCCCGGCCTGCCGACGTCCATCCGGGATGAGGGGCGCGAGCTTCTGAGGGAAACGGCGGACACGATCGCCGATCTGAAGGACGAGGGACCGCAGATGTGAACGGCTGGTTTCGCGATCCTCGATGCACGAGCCTGCTCGCAGAAGCGTCGCCCGGCGGGATATCGGCACGGGTCACGAGGTTGCACGTAGCGCCGCCAAATCCGGGTTGCGCAAGTCAAAAAACGAGGAGAAAAAGCGCAGCCCAGAAGATCAGGCTTATGATCCCGCATGCGAGCATCAACCAACTAGGTGGAAACCGTACGTCTCGCAGATCTCGACAGGAGCGAAGGGGGCAGTCTCGACCTTGACGACAGTCGTGATTGCAGCACAGGTGCCCCAATTTCGTCAAACCGTATCTTTCCCGGGCTTCCTCTAACCTTCGAAGATGTTTCACGGTGCGTCCTTTGATCGTGCCGGGACTCGGTCTGCTTCATGTGCGTCCGATCCAACCGCTTGTCCGGACCGCAGG
>CBFHYV010000430.1:0-1487 GCA_965660085.1 uncultured Paracoccaceae bacterium | reverse complement strand
AGCCGGCTGAGCACCGCGGCCTGGTAGCCGGAGCCTGTGCCCACCTCCAGCACCTTGTCCCGCGGGCCGACCTCCAGCGCCTGGGTCATCAGCCCCACGACCGAGGGCTGGCTGATGGTCTGGCCGCAGGCGATGGGCAGGGGCATGTCCTCATGCGCGCGGGCGGCGAAATGGCCACGCACGAAATCGCGCCGATCGATCCGTTCCATCGCGTGCAGAACCGCGTTGTCCGTCACCCCGCGTGATCGCAGGGCAAACAGGAACTGCATCTTGGCCTCGGCGTCGGCTGTCATCCCAGCGCATCCGCAAGGGGGCCAAGCCGGTCCGCCGCTGTCAGATCCGCGCGCATGGGCGTGACGGTGATGTGGTTGTCCAGGTTCAGCGCCGCATCGCTGCCCGGCGCGGTGGGCGCGCGCTGATCGCCGCCCCGGATCCACAGGAACCGCCGGCCAGAGGGCGAATGATGCGGCTCCACGCTGAAGCTGGTGCCCTGGCGCAGGCCCTGCGGCGCCGCCCGCGTCCCGCGCACCGCATCGGCGGGGCAGGGCGGGAAGTTGACGTTGTAGAAGGTCTTGTAGCCGTCTTCCTGTGCCGGATGCTGGGTCAGGATGCGCCGCACCACATCGGCGCCGAACTGGCGCGCGGCCTGGAACGGATCTTCCAGCGTGTTGTTCAGCGGGCCAAGGTATTGGGACAGCGCAATCGCAGGCAGGCCCTGCAAGGCGGCCTCCATCGCGCCGCCCAGCGTACCGGAATAGAGCGCGTTTTCGGCCGAGTTGTTGCCCCGGTTCACCCCGGACAGCACCAGATCCGGCCGCGCATCGGCCAGCACGTCATGCAGCCCCACCAGCACGCAATCCGCCGGGCTGCCCTCGGCCGCGTAGCGGCGCGGGCCCAGTTGAGAGACCATCATGGGGTGGGTGTAGCTGATGCAATGGCCGACGCCGGATTGTTCAAACGCGGGCGCGACGATCCAGACCTCGCCCTCCGCTCCGGCCAGATCGGTTGCAATCTGTTCCAGCGCGGCCAGACCGGGCGCATTGATACCGTCGTCATTGGTGATAAGGATCCGCATGACCATCCCTTACTGGTTGCCAAGACGGTGCTTAGGCCATGCGCCACTATGGAGCAAGCGCCAGCGCCGGCCCGAGTCGCGCTTCGCCCAGGGTGCCAAAAGGATAGGCGGGCCACCAAAACCGTCCATCCGGCGCAAATGCGCCACGGGTTTTCCGGGTGAAAGGGGGCGGATGCGCCCCGGTGCGGGCCGTGCGACCAGCTTTTTGGCTGTAGGGGTCTGAAATGAAGATAAATTCTCAAAAGGATAGTGCAGCTATACCAAAGGATATGCAGATACCTCATTTGCATATACAGCTTATGCCTTTGCGACCAAGCGGCTTCACGCCCGGTCTGGCATAACGAAGCCAAGCGGGAAGGCCACCAAGGCCTGCGTATCAAGAACCCGCTGTTGTGTGCCCGGTCCAGGTAAC
>CBFHYV010000429.1:0-1521 GCA_965660085.1 uncultured Paracoccaceae bacterium | reverse complement strand
ATGCCTTCAAAGAGAAAGCCGAAGGTCGACACCTGCCGAAACCGGCTTGCAATGCGTTTGAATTCATATGCCTGAGGGATCATGACTTCGCCCTCCAGCACCGCTGCGCCCAGGCACATGGTGGATGCCAATGACCTGCCGCCATGCCACCTTTGCACACGACCGATGTCGGGCTGGCAGCCTCCCGTGGCAGCAACTCCTGGGCATCAGATGCACGAACCACCTCGACCGCCCGGTCACTCATCCGCTGTGCCAATGCCGCATCGAACGGCATGAGCTCGGCGTAGATTTCCATCGTGTCGCGATTGAGCGCGGTGAACAGCGCCGGATTGGGAAGGTCCAGATAGGCTTGGTAGAGGGCGATCTGGGCGGCGTAGACGGGCTTTGAGACCGCCACTCCCCGCTTGACCGTATCTTTCCAACTCGACACCCCGAGCGCCTTCGTCTCCCAAAGTGCCGGATAGGCAATCTCGACCGGACCGCCGAACAGACAGCCGTCGATATGTCCCTTGAACCGACCATCAAGGGCCGTGAACCCGAACTGCCGCCCATCCTCACGCTCGGTGCGCAGATCAAAGCCGGCCAGTCTCAGCCAGCTGGCGATCATGTCTTCTCCGCGATGCCCGGCTTCAAAGATGCGCAGCATCTTGGGCGCGAACTCCTGGCCCTCATCCTTTGGTACCGCCAGAAAATCATATTGAATCTGACGCAAGCAGGCGCGGCCAAGACCGGAGGAACTGACATAGGTCCGCGGACGCTCGGCGCGGTTGCGGCCCTGAAGGGCTCGATCGATGGCGGCGCCGAGGGCGGCCGTGATGTCGGGGATGGCTCTCGGCGCCGCGTAAGTCGCGCCAGACCCATGGTTCAGATCAATCATGGGGCACCTCAGAATGGAATGGGATCTTCGGGCAGACGCCCATCGCGCTCGGACTGCGCGCCTTGGGTCTGCATGCTCTCGATGTAACCGGTCACAGCTGCCTCGATGAGTTGATCGATCTCGGCGGCGGTCCGGTCAAAAAAGGGCGCCATCAGGCCAAGCGCGGTCAGGGCTTCAGCGAAGTCCTTGCGTGCGTCGCGGATGGCTTGTGCCTCACGGGCGGTTTTATCAATCATGCCATGGGTCCTCTTTGCGAGGTCCGCGCCGATGTCCTGGCACCGGCGCGAACAGAATTTGTAGTCGGGGAAATGCACCCACTGCAGATGCAGGCAGAAGCCAAAGCCGCGCGCCTCGCGGCCGCAGAGGGCACAGGCTCCGCTCACCCCATCAGGAGGTTTTCCAGGTCGGGATGCGCCGCCGGTTCCTCCCGTATCTTGACGGAGGCCAGAACGACGAACCGGCTGATGGCCACCGAGGCCATGGCGTCGAGATCGGCCACGCCAAGGCTTGCGATGGGACGATCCAGTCTTCCGCGGGCCTCGAGCCATCGTCCGATCTCCTGTGCTGCTTCGCGCGTCACATGCGCCTGCCACTCATCTGCCGTCATGGGCTCAGCTGTTCAGCCAGTTGGGCGTTGCCCCCGG
>CBFHYV010000428.1:0-1531 GCA_965660085.1 uncultured Paracoccaceae bacterium | reverse complement strand
CCTGGCACAGTGATCCCTTTACCCTGACGGAACAGGACGGCCGCCTGTATGGCCGCGGTGCCTGTGACATGAAGGGCTTTGATGCCCTGGCCATCTGGGCGCTGGTGGAGGCCGCCGCCCGCCCGCTGTCCCGCCCGCTGCAACTGGCGCTGAGCTATGACGAGGAAATCGGCTGCACCGGCGCCGCGCCGTTGATTGCCGCCATGGCCGAAACGCTGCCCCCCGCGCAGGACGTCATCGTGGGGGAGCCGACGATGATGAAGGCCGTCACGGGGCACAAGGGCAGCGTCAGTTTCTGGGTGCATGTGCATGGCTATGAAATCCACAGCTCGCTTCTGGATCGCGGCGTCAATGCCATCATGTTCGGGGCCAAGCTGATTGACTGGGCCAATACGCTGAACGCCGCGCAGCTGGCCGCGCCGCCCGCACCAATGGCCGCGCTGTTTGATCCGCCCTGCACGCTGGCGCATGTGGGCCAGATCAGCGGCGGCACGGCCCATAACATCACAGCCAAGGATTGCGGCTTCGGCTTCGGCTTTCGCGTGGTGCCGGGCGAGACACTGGACCAGTGGCGCGCCGCCCTGCACGCCCGCGCTGCCGAGATCGAGGCGCAGATGCAGGCCATCCGCCCCGAGACCCGGATCGAGATCCGAGAGTCCTTCGCCCTGCCGCCCTTCGCGCCGACCAAGGCCAATTCGGCAGAGGAACTGGTGCGCGCGCTGACCGGCGACAATGGCCAGACCATGGTGAGCTTCGGCACCGAGGCCAGCCATTTCCAGGCCGCCGGGATGCACAGCGTGGTGTGCGGCCCCGGCGACATTGCGCAGGCGCACCAGCCGGATGAATTCATCACCATCGCGCAGATGCAGGCCGGGCAGGCCTTTCTGCGCGGGCTTCTGGACAGGCTGACATGATCCCTTTTCCATTCGGTGCCGGGCTTGGCCCCACCCACACAGCCCCCTTGCCGCCGTCTGCGGATGTGGTGGTGATCGGGGGCGGCGTGATCGGTGTTTGCACCGCGCTGGAACTGGCGCGGGACGGGCTGCGGGTGGTCTTGCTGGAAAAGGGGCGGATCGCGGCGGAACAGTCTAGCCGCAACTGGGGCTGGATCCGCCAGCAGGGGCGTGACCCGGCGGAACTGCCCATCATGATGCTGGCCAACCGCATGTGGCAGGATCTGGCCCGCCAGACCAACCGGGATATCGGGCTGGTGCGGCAGGGCATCACCTACCTCACCCGATCGGAGACGGAATTTGCCCGCTATGCCGCCTGGCAGAAGATCGCGCAGGCGCATGGGCTGGAATGCCACCTGTGGTCCGCGCAGGACCTGGCCCGGCAGCGCCCCGAACTGGCAGGCAAGGGCCATGTGGGGGCCTTGCACACGCCATCTGACCTGCGGGCAGAGCCCTGGGTGGCGGTGCCGGCCCTGGCGGAGCTTGCGGCGCGCGAAGGCGCCGTGATCCGCGAAAACTGCGCCGTGCGCGGGCTGGACATGGCCGCTGGCCGCGTCAGCGGTGTGGTGACGGAGGCC
>CBFHYV010000427.1:0-1541 GCA_965660085.1 uncultured Paracoccaceae bacterium | reverse complement strand
CCACGCTGGACAGCCTGCGCGAGGCGCTGGCCGCCTTTCCCCATTGCGATCTGCGCCGCGGCGCGCGGTCATTGGTGTTTGCCGAGGGTGTGCCAGGCGCGCGCCTGATGATCGTGGGCGAGGCACCGGGCCGCGAGGAGGACCTGCAGGGCAAACCCTTTGTCGGGGCGGCGGGGCAGTTGCTGGACCGGATGCTGGACGCCATCGGCCTCAGCCGTGACGGCACCACGCCGGACAGCGCGGCCTATATCACCAATGTGCTGCCCTGGCGCCCGCCGCAGAACCGCACGCCCACGGCGCAGGAAATCCAGATGATGGTGCCCTTCCTGACCCGCCACATCCACCTTGCCGCGCCAGAGGTGTTGTTGCTGATGGGCAATGTCAGCGCGCAGGCCCTGCTGGGGCGCAGCGGCATCACGCAGCTGCGCGGCCAGTGGTTCGCGGCGGCGGACCGGCCCGTCATGCTGACCTTTCACCCCGCCTATCTGTTGCGCCAGCCACATGCCAAGCGTGACGCCTGGGCGGATCTGCTGGCGGTGCAGGCGCGGCTGCTGGGGTTGGCGTGACGCGCGCCCGGCCGCACCGCCGACCCCATTGGCAGCCGGCCGCCGGCGCGTTAGCTGTGGCCCATCAACACCGGAGGTGCCCCCATGTCCCGCATCGATGAAACCCGCCCCTTCATGCCCGTGCGCATTGCCGTGCTGACGGTCAGCGATACGCGCAGCCTGGCGGAGGACCGCTCTGGCGATACGCTCGTCGCCCGGATCGAGGCCGCGGGCCACCTGATTTCCGATCGCCGGATCATCCGCGATGAACGCGCGGAGATTGCCGATCAGCTGCGCGCCTGGTGCGCCGACCCGGAGGTGGATGTGGTCATCTCCACCGGGGGCACCGGGCTGACGGGCCGCGATGTCACCGTGGAGGCGCATCGAGATGTCTATGAGAAAGAGATCGACGCCTTCGGCACCGTGTTCACCATCGTGTCCATGCAAAAGATCGGCACCAGCGCAATCCAGAGCCGCGCGACGGGCGGCGTGGCGCAGGGCACCTACCTGTTCGCCCTGCCCGGCAGCCCGGGGGCGTGCAAGGATGCCTGGGATGACATCCTGTCCCTGCAGCTGGACTATCGCCACCGCCCCTGCAACTTCGTCGAAATCATGCCCCGGCTTGACGAACATCATCGACGGAAATGACCGCCTGCCGCGTAACAGCCTTGTGGTTTGGCGTTTCGCGCGGGGCCGCTATGTATCGCCTATCTGGTCAAGGAATCGCGGATCATGCGTTTTTTGCGTCAAAGCCTGACGGGGCTGTTTCTGTTCGCGCTGACGGCGGCGCTGTTGGTCTATGCGGGGTCCATGGTGCGGGATGCCGTGCAGGCACGCCTGTCCGATGAACCCCGGGCCCCGCGGGCGCGGGAGCGTGTGTTTGCCGTCAATGTCGTGACCGCCATGCCCGGCGATGTCACCCCGGTGATGACCGCCTTCGGCGAGGTGCAAAGCCGCCGCACCCTGGAAATCCGCGCGGCAACCGGCGGCGCCATC
>CBFHYV010000426.1:0-1543 GCA_965660085.1 uncultured Paracoccaceae bacterium | reverse complement strand
ATCGCCCCACTGTTTTCTCCGCGCAGCGCCGCGCTCTTTGCCGCAGGGTGCACCGGCAGCGCGCCGATATACTGCGCCTGCATAAGCGAGGCTGCCGCGGCGGCGCTGCGCGGGCTGCCCCTGCGCGCCTGCCTGATCGCCCGGCGTCCAGATGCCAAAGCCATGGCTGACGCCACCGCATCGCTTGTGCCGCGCGCCCGGATGGGCAACTGTGGGCCGGACGGGTCCAGGAATTGAGAACGTGCCGGATGCGTCGGCACAGGCAAGGTCAAGAAGGGTCGTGAACGTGGCAAGGAAACGACGCAACAAGCGAACAGCCCCTGCAACAGCCAACCCCACAGCAGAACAGGATACCCCGGTGAGCGTGAGCGACAGCAAGAAAGAACCAGAGGGCACGCCGCCCGCATCGGCCACAGCAGATCAGGCCGAGACCGCCGCGCCTGCCGGCCCGGATGCGGTGGCGCAGCCGACGCGCGAAGACGCCACAACCGACGCACCGCAGGACACTGACGCGCCGCAGGACGATGCCACCGCTAAGACGCCCGAAGCAGACGATGCCGCCCGCGTCGATGACCTGCCGGACGATCCCGCCGAAGAGACGCAGCCCGCCTCCGCCGAGCCTGCGCCGCAGGACGAGCCGCAGGACGGCGCGCGAGAGACAGAAGATACGCCCGAGACCGACGACCCTGACCCCGCAGACCCGATGACCGATGCGCAGGCAGACCCGGCCACACAGACGGAGACGACCGAGCCTTCGACAGCGGCAGACACACCGCCAGAGCCTGCGGCGGAGGAGCCTTCCGCGGCAAAACCGGAGGCAGAGGCAGAAACGCCCCCACCCGCGCAACCGCCGGTGGCTGCGCCAGAAAAACGGCGGGGCGGGTTCCTGCCCATGATGCTGGGCGGGGCCGTTGCGGCGGGCCTGGGCTTTGCCGCGGCGCAATACCCGGACGGCTGGCCCTTTGCCACCGGGGCAGAGGATTTCGCGGAAACCGCCAGCGCCGCCTTGGCAGAGGCAGAGACCGCCCGCGCGGACCTGAATGCGCGGCTGACGGAGCTGAGCGCGACGGTCTCCACCCTGCGCAATGACACATCCGCCCTGTCCGGCGCCGTTGAAACCGTGCAGGCCGATCTGCAACGGGACCTGCCAAGCCTGACGGACAGCGTATCCGGCCTGCTGTCCGCGCAACAGCGGATGCAGGACACGCTGGACGCGCAGCAAGGCGCCATCGCCGATCTGCAGGCCACCATCACGGATATGGAGGCCCGCCTGACCGAGGCCGAAAAACAGCCGGTGGAGGATGCCGTGTCCCCCGCCGCCGTCGCGGCCTATGAGCGTGAACTGAACAGCCTGCGCGAGGCCATGCAGGCCCAGCTGCAGAGCTTCGAGGGGCGCATGGCGGAGCTGAGCGCCACCATCGAGGCGCAGCGCGACAGCCTGATGCAGCAGATGGACGCGCAGCGCGCCGAGATCGCTAGCATGGCCGCCGAGGCGCGCGATTCGGAATCGCAGGCCGATGCGCTGGCCGCCATGGCGCAGGCC
>CBFHYV010000425.1:0-1550 GCA_965660085.1 uncultured Paracoccaceae bacterium | reverse complement strand
GCCACCGGCCCCTGCCGCCCCATGGGCCGGCCCGCCAGGTGCACCGTATCGCCGGGCGACAGCCGCTCGCCCGACAGGGCGGCCAGCAATTCATCCTGCCCGTTGCCCGCAACACCGCCGATGCCCAGGATCTCGCCCGCGTGCAGTTCCAGGCCGATGTCGCGCAGCGGGGTGCCAAAGGCCCCCGGCGCCGGCAGGCTCAGCCCGCGGACCTGCAGCACCACCTCGCCCGGTTGGCTGCCGCGGGGTTTGGGGCTGGCAAAACTGCTGCCCACCATCATTTCCGCCAGTTCCCGCGCAGACACCTCCGCCGGGGTGCAGGTGGCCACCTTGCGGCCCAGCCGCAGGATGGTGGCTGTGTCACACAGCGCGCGGATCTCTTCCAGCTTGTGGCTGATATACAGGATCGAGGTGCCCTCGGCCCGCAGCTTGTGCAGGGTCTGGAACAGGATCTCCACCTCCTGCGGGGTCAGGACACTGGTGGGTTCATCCATGATCAGCAGGCGCGGGTTTTGCAGAAGGCAGCGGATGATCTCCACCCGCTGGCGTTCCCCCGCGGACAGGGTGCCGACGATGCGCGCGGGGTCCAGCGGAAGGCCGTAGGCCTCGCTGACATCTCGGATGCGGCGGGCCAGGTCCCGCGGGCGGGGCGGGTCCTCCATGCCCAGGGCGATGTTTTCTGCCACGCTCAGCGCATCGAACAATGAGAAATGCTGAAACACCATCGCCACGCCCTGGCCGCGGGCGGCGCGCGGCTCTGCCGGGGCGAAGGGGGCACCATTGAGCACCATCTCCCCCCGGTCCGGCGCGACGAGGCCATAGATCATCTTGACCAGTGTGGATTTCCCGGCGCCGTTTTCCCCCAGCAGGGCGTGGATTTCGCCCTGGCCGATGGCAAAGCTGATGTCATCATTGGCGATGACACCGGGGTAGGCTTTGGTCAGGCCCTTGATGTTCAGCAGGCTGTCGGCCACCCCTGAGATCCTTCGTCAAGTGTTTGCAAGGTTTGTAGCTGCGCGGCCACGCCAACGGCAATGGCCTGCGGGTGCTTGCCCAGTGATTTCTGCCCAATCGGGCAGCAAATGCGCGCAATGGCGGCATCCCCATGGCCCAGCGCCCGCAACCGGCTGCGGAACCGCGCCCATTTGCTGTGCGATCCGATCAACCCGGCAAAGGCAAAGCCCCGGCCCAGCGCGGCATGGCACAGCGCCAGGTCCATTTCATGGCAATAGGTCAGGATCAGATGGTGGGCGTCCGGCGGCGCCAGCGTCATGGCGCGGGCCGGCTCCGCCACGGGCAGGCAGCGCACCGCGTCCGGCACCTGCGCGGGGAACCGCTCTGGCGCGGTGTCCACCCATGTCAGATCCCAGCCGGGCAAGGGCGCCATCACGCTGACAATCGCCCGCCCCACATGCCCCGCACCCCAGATCCACAGCGGCGCGGCCTCCGGCGCGACAGGCTCGATGAACCAGCCATCCACCAGGGCGGGGGCCGGTGCCTCGCCACGGGCACGGGCGCGGTCCAGCACCCGGCGCAGGAACAGCGGCATG
>CBFHYV010000424.1:0-1551 GCA_965660085.1 uncultured Paracoccaceae bacterium | reverse complement strand
GTCGCCGCGATCAGAGGGCCGCAAGCTTGTAAACGGTGCCGCGCTGATCCAGCTTCTCGGACGTGACCGGAAGCCCCAGCTTTTTCTTCAAGCCGCCCGAGATCAGACCACGGACACTATGGGGCAACCAGCCCGTCGCCTCGACGATCTCGGAGATGGACGCCCCCTTGGGCCGCTGCAGCAGCGCGATGATCTGCGCCTGTTTGGTGCCGGGACGGATCGCGATAGGCTTGAGCATGTCAGCCTCAGGCGGTGTATCAGTGGGCTGTATTGACTTGGAGACCGGCTCCGGCTTCGCCTTGCCCGGATTGGTCATGGCACTGGCGACAACCGGCTCGATGCCAATCACGGCAAGGCCGGCTTCGGTGGCGATCAGCGTGGTGCCATGACCATCGCCGGTCTCGCGCCACAGCGGATCGCCGCGCCGCAGATTGGCCTCGACCTCTTCGAGCCAGCCGCGCTCGATCATCTTGGCCACCACTGTCTTCGCGGCAGCGCCCGCCAATCCCCTGGGCAGCGGCATCGCAAGAGTGTCGGGGCGCGTCGCGGCCCGGCTGAGGATGAGTGTTTGGGTATCGGTGAGCTTGGGCATCGTCGCCTCCTGTCGGGATGGGCTGTCGGGATTGGGGTCAGTCGTTCTCGGCCATCGCGGCCGTCAGCGCGAAGTGCTGCACCCAGCCGGTCAGGTAAGGCATCCCGACCGGGATGCCGTGCTGGCGCTCGGTCGAGCGATCGATGCGCCAGCCCTGCCAGCGGCGGATCGCACTGGCGATGGCAGGCTCAAGACCGAGGCTGCACCCCGTCATGTTGCCGACCACATCGTCCGCGAAGTGGCGGCCCATGCCGCTGTCGAGAAAGTCGCGGATGCCGCTCATCTCGTCTTCGCTGTCGGCCCCAATCGCCTCGGCGATGAAGCGCGACGCGAGCGACCAGACCTCCGCGCTGCGGCGGTCGCGCTCCGGGCAGACGGTCAGGGTGCGAAAGAAGCCATAGTCCTCTTTGCGGCTGGGCTGGATGGGGTGCTTGGTCATGGGCGGGGTCCTTTTGATAGGGCTGGCGGGGCGCTGGGCCCCACCCGCTCAGGCGCAGGCGGCGCTGAGAGCTTCGAGCGTGGCGATGTGACCGCGCAGGGTCGCAGCCTCTGCGCGCGCGGCATCCGCCCAGAAGGCGGCGCGGGCGTTGCACGCCTGAGCAAGACGCTCGGCGTCTGCCTTCGTGAAGCGGTTGACCTTGTGCGCGCGGCCATGGCCTGTGCAGGTGGCGCGGTGTGTCTTGCCCTCGGGCGTCAGCGCGAAGGTCATGGGCCCGAAATCGTCGATGACGATCCAGTTGTGCGCGGCGATCATCGCGCATGCGCTGGGCGCGAGGCGGGCTTCGATCTCTTCCGCGGCGGCGCGGAAGTTGGCGATCAGGCAAGCGGTAGGGTTGCTCATGGCGGTGGTTCCTTATGGTGAGTTGCATCGTTCTGGTGCGATGACCATCGCTCTGAAGCGCCGCATGTCGTAGAGAATTAGGAGCAATTTCATTGCTTTATGATCATTCTGCGAAGCC
>CBFHYV010000423.1:0-1560 GCA_965660085.1 uncultured Paracoccaceae bacterium | reverse complement strand
AGTGACATGACCCCCACGCTCATCCATAATGCCCTGCTGGTGGACCCTGATGCGGGCACGGTACAGCCCGGCGCTGTTCTGCTGCGCGATGGCCAGATCGCCGAAATCATGCCGACCCCCACGCCAGAGGTATCTGACCAGATCGCGCCGCCGGAGGCGCGCATCGACGCCCGCGGCAAGGTGCTGGCCCCCGGCATCGTGGACATCGGCGTCAAGGTCGGGGAACCCGGCGAACGCCACCGTGAAAGCTACCGCTCGGCCGGGCTGGCGGCGGCGGCGGGCGGGGTGACCACCATCGTCACCCGCCCTGACACCAGCCCCGTGATCGACACGCCAGAGGCGCTGGAATTCATCCGCCGCCGCGCCAGCGCCGATGCGCCGGTGAACGTGGCCCATATCGCCGCGCTGACCAAGGGCATGGCGGGCAGCGAGATGTCAGAGATCGGCTTTCTGATGGATGCCGGCGCCGTGGCCTTCAGCGATTGCACGCAGGTGATCGCCAACACCAAGGTGCTGTCCCGCGCCATGACCTACGCGCGCAGCCTGGGCGCGCTGGTGATCGCCCATCCGCAAGACCCGGGCCTGTCCGCCGGGGCCTGTGCAACCAGCGGCAAGTTTGCCTCTCTGCGCGGGTTGCCCGCCGTGTCCCCCATGGCAGAACGCATGGGCCTGGACCGCGACATCGCCCTGATAGAGATGACGGGCGCGGCCTATCACGCGGACCAGATCACCACCGCCCGCGCCCTGCCCGCCCTGGAACGGGCCAAGGGCAACGGGCTGAACATCACCGCCGGGGTGTCCATCCATCACCTGACGCTGAATGAACTGGACGTGGCGGACTATCGCACCTTCTTCAAACTGACGCCGCCGCTGCGCAGCGAGGAGGACCGCCAGGCCGTGATCGAGGCCTTGCGCAGCGGGTTGATCGACGTGATCTGCACCATGCACACCCCGCAGGACGAGGAATCGAAACGCCTGCCCTTTGAAATCGCGGCGCCCGGGGCCGTGGGGCTGGAAACGGCGTTGCCTGTGCTGCTGCGGCTGTATCACGCCGATGCGCTGGACCTGCCCACCCTGTTCCGCGCGCTGGCGCTGAACCCCGCGCGGCGGCTGGGGCTGGACTGCGGCCGCATGGCCGTGGGGGCGCCCGCCGATCTGGTACTGTTTGACCCGGACAAGCCCTTTGTGCTGGATCGGTTCAAGCTGCAATCGAAATCCAAGAACACCCCGTTTGACGGCGCGCGCCTGCAGGGGCGCGTGTTGCGCACGCTGGTGGCGGGCAAAACGGTATATCAGGCATGATCGCGGCGCTTGTCCCGGCGCTGCACAGCGGCGCGGCGCTGTTGGCGGCCTGGGCCGTGGCGGGCTATCTGCTGGGCTCCGTGCCCTTCGGACTGGTGATCGCCCGGGCGCTGGGGCTGGGCAATCTGCGGCAGATCGGGTCCGGCAATATCGGCGCCACAAATGTGCTGCGCACGGGCAACCGCGCGGCGGCCGCGGCCACGCTGGTGCTGGATTCCGGCAAAGGCGCGGCGGCGGTGCTGCTGGCGCGGGCCATGG
>CBFHYV010000422.1:0-1562 GCA_965660085.1 uncultured Paracoccaceae bacterium | reverse complement strand
GACAGACATGACACATCAGTCCAACCGGACCTGACGACGGGAAAGCGTTCAGGCTCAGCGACTATTTCAGCGACCTGTTAGCGATCATCATGACGCGCAACTGTCAAGTCTCGCGGCAGAATTGGTCGACTGGCGCCTGCTGCGCCATTTTCAGACCCGTAGCGTGACCTATGACCAGCCGGACCCGACATCGCTTGCAGAAGCCGCAGAAGCACCAGGAAGACGCCCGACGCCGCCGTCACTCGGCCCCCAAATATGGGATGAATACACGCGAGAACAGATTCCGCCCCTGGTCGGCGCGGTCTTCAACACCGGGTCCTGGAATTCCGGCATCGTCGTGATCAGGGAAGCGAAGGCCATGATCCTGCTCGTGACCATGGACAAAAGCAGCATGTCGGTCGGCGACCACTATGCCGACGAATTCGCAAGTCCCACCCGCTTCGTCTGGCAAACCCAAACCAGCACACGCCGCGCCAGCAGCCGCGGCAAGATCATATCCGGAGAAGAGTCCGGCTGGACGATCCACCTGTTCGTACGGAAATCCAAACTCCGCGACGGCCGCGCTGCGCCATTCCGCTACGCCGGGCCAGTGCGCTTCGCCGGGTGGGAAGGCGAGGCACCGATCACTGTTCAATGGGATTTGGCAGAACCCATACCGGCCGCCTTGCGGTCATTGTTTGGATTAGCGTGAATACGGTGAGGAAGATCTGTTTGCAGGAAAGGCGGACATCTTCCGTTCGCTGCGCTTGTCACGAACGACAGCAGTGCGCAGGTTGCGACCAAACGCGACGGCGGCATGACACGCGGCCACCCCGCGAAAACAGCGGCCGGTCAGCACGCCGCCCATGATCGACAAGACGGCATAGGTCGTCATCGGTGTGCCCTCCGTTCGGTTCCGATGGAACCATCATGCCATGTGAGATGCCGACGGTGGGGGCATCCACCGCATCAGTTCAAAGCGTGTGGACGGGACACTCATGACCGGAGACCATCATCCTCTGTGCCCCTCTCCCCGTACGGGCTTAATCGGTCGCGAGGGGAGCCTGCGAGTGTCTTGTCCAACTGTACCACGGCGGAAAACCGGGCTTTCATGCTCGGTTCGCGTCGTGGCCGGATATCGTCGTGTTCTGAACTTTCACATACCGCATTCTGACCGGAGTATGATTTTCGAGGCGTCGGCACGCCCGCGACAAATGCAGGATGTGCCCGGTTGCCGCGATTGACGCACGGGGCGTCGGCACCGTTTCGGGTTGGGCAATCACCTTTGGCTTCGGCGCGGATTTCAATCGTTTGGGAACGTCTGAACAAGGCCTTCGGCTGCGCCGACGTCGCCGCTTGAGGGCAGTTTAGGGCCAGGCAGGCTCCGTTTCCAGCGATTTTCGTGCCATTTGGGCCGCTTGAGTGGCGGTTTGGCGGATTTTGAGCGGACTCCGCCTCATGCAGCGAGCCTCCGACGCATCAGGAACAGGTTTCCGAGCGCGAACAGCGTGAACAGATGTGCCCGGTTCTTGGCGAGGCCCCGGTATCGGGTTTTCACGTGGCCAAACTGGCGTTTGAGGATC
>CBFHYV010000421.1:0-1570 GCA_965660085.1 uncultured Paracoccaceae bacterium | reverse complement strand
AGTCCGGGTCTGCCAGGCAGGTTTCATAGCAGCTGGCCGCCGACACGCCGAACACCGCCCCCAGATCCGCGCCGAAGTAATCCACGCCCTGTTCCGTGGCGGCGCGGCGGTCCGGCAGGGGGCCATCCTGGGCCAGCGCGCCAAACGGCAACAACAGCGCCAGCAAGATCGCGGGCAGGGTTTGGATCAGGCGCGGCATGGCAAGGCTCCTTGTGCAGGTGATGCCGCAGGGTCGCATGGCGCCGCCCCTGGCGGCAAGGGTGGCGATGCCGTGATTCGACCTATTCTGCGCGGCGCAGGAAGGCGGGCTTGCCGGGTTCTGACAGCTCTGGCGCGTGGCGGTATCCGCCAAGGTCAAAGCCCAGGATCGCCTCCGGGTCCAGCAGGCGGTTGCGGATGATGAACCGCGCCATGCTGCCACGGGCCTTCTTGGCGTAGAAACTGACGATCTTCGGCCCGCCGGGCTTGTCCTCCAGGAACACTGGCGTGATGACCCGCAGCTTCAGCGCATCGGGGGCGACGGCGCCGAAATATTCCTGGCTGGCGCAGTTGATCAGCACATCCGCCCCGATCTGCTGCGCCTGGGCGTTCAGCGCACGCGCCAGCGTATCGCCCCAATAGTCATACAGCGTGGCGCCGCGCCGGGTCTTCAACCGGCTGCCCATCTCCAGGCGATAGGGCTGAATGCCGTCCAGCGGGCGCAGCAGGCCATAGAGCCCCGACAGGATGCGCAGATGGTCCTGTGCCCAGTCCAGTTCCTCACGCTCCAGCGATGCGGCCTCAAGGCCCTGATAGGTGTCGCCGGCAAAGGCCAGCGCCGCGGGGCGCAGATCCTCTGGCGCGGGCGCATCGGTGAAGGCACGGAACCGGTCGCGGTTCAGCCGCGCCAGATCGTCGGACAGGTCCATCAGCCCGGCCAGCTCCCCCAGTGTGATGTTGCGCATCCGCTTGGCCAGGCGCAGGGCGTCGGCCTCGAAATCGGGGGCGGTCATTGGCAGGGCGGGGTCGGTCCAGTCCAGGCGCTTGGCCGGGGAAAGAACGGTCAGCATGGCGATGGTCCTTCGGTGGTTGTGGCGCAGTTAGTCCGGCTGGGACAAAACGTCCAGAAAGGCCGCGCCGAAACGTTCGACCTTTTGCGCGCCCATGCCGGGGATCTGCGCCATTTCCGCAAGCGAGCCGGGGCGGCGTTCGGCGATCTTGGCGAGGGTTGCGGAGGTGCAGGTGAGGTATTTGCCCGTCCCGTCCGGCCCGCGCAGCAGGTCTGCCTGCGCGTTCTCCAGCCGGTCAAACAGTGTGCCCGCCGCGCGCCCGGCCAGCTTGCGCCGCTGGGGGTGGGTGCGCGGGGCCTCGCCCGCGATGACCTGAAGGAACTCCGCGCCGTAGCGGTCCAGCTTGGTCGCGCCCACGCCGTTGACCCGCGCCAGCGCGTCCAGCGTGGCCGGGCGGGTCTGGGCCATTTCGATCAGCGTGCGATCGTTGAAGATCATGTAGGCGGGCAGGCCGGCGTCGCGCGCAAGGGCGCTGCGCTTGGCCTTCAGCGCGGACAGCAGCGGCGCGTCCTCATCATCCA
>CBFHYV010000420.1:0-1580 GCA_965660085.1 uncultured Paracoccaceae bacterium | reverse complement strand
CAGGGTTTCGGCGTCAAAGCCCTCCGGCCCCTGCGTGATCGCGAAGAGGCGCGGCAGGGGCAGCAGGTCCAGCGGCATGTCGGGGCCGAACCACGGCTCCAGCAGGGCAGATTGTTCCTCGGCGCTCAGCATCCGGGCAGATTCGATGCCCGGCGTGGTCTGCAAGGCGCGCAGCACGGCATCCGTGCGCGCCTGCATCTGTGCCTCCGGCGCGGTCAGGCGCACGGTGGCGCCACGGGCCAGCTCCTCGCCCCAGCGGTCCGCCAGGCGGCCTGCCGCAATGGACAGGGCCAGCGCGAACACCGCCAGAAAGGCCATCGCCGCCGCGGTCAGCAAGGTCAGCCGCGCGGTATGACCGGCCTGCGGCACGACCCGGTCCCCCACGTCATCGCGGGCCAGGGCCGCTGTCAGGATCTGATGCGCGGTATTGGTCAAAGGTCCGCCCCCGCGCTTTCCAGCCCGCGATTACGGATCCGCAACACCCGCGCCTGCACCTGCGGCTTTGCCGCGCGGATCAGGCCCATGTCATGGGTGGCAATCATCACGGCCTTGCCCATGCGGTTCAGCTCCACCAGCAGGCGCAACAGACGTTCGGACATCTCCCAATCCACATTCCCGGTGGGTTCGTCCGCCAGGATGACCTCTGGCGACATGATGACCGCCCGCGCCAGCGCCGCGCGCTGCCGTTCGCCGCCGGACAGCTCTGGCGGGCGGGCAGAGGCGCGCTTGTCCAGCCCCACCCAGTTCATCAACTCCTTGAGGTTGGCGCGTGTCTCCGGCCCGTCCTGGCCCGACACGGTCAGCGGCAGGGCGATGTTTTCCATCACGTTCAGATGGTCCAGAAACTGGCAATCCTGGTGCACCACACCGATCCGCCGGCGCATCTTGGCAATGCCGTCCCGGTCCTGCGTGGTGACATCCTGCCCGAACATGCGCGCGCGGCCTTCCGTCGGCAGCAAGGCACCATAGCACAGCCGCAACAGCGTGGTCTTGCCGGCGCCGGAAGGGCCGGTCAGGAAGTGAAAGCTGCCCGGCGCCAGTGACAGCGAAATATCCTTCAGCAGCGCCGCGCCGCCATAGCTGTAGGCCACGTCATCCAGTTCGATCACTGCCGTCTCCTTGCTGACCCCGCTGTTGTGCCGCAGCGGCGCGGCGGTTTCAATCGGGCGCGCGGCGCAGATCGGACTTTTCCACCCCGGGCAGAGCGCTTATGGTCCGCAGCACAACCTGAAAGGCAGGCACGATGGATAGCCAGACCATGCTGTTGACATGCCCGGGCTGCGGCGCGCAGTACCAGGTGCCCGCGCAGGACATCCCTGCCGAGGGCCGCGATGTGGAATGTTCAGCCTGCGGCAGGGTCTGGTTTCATCTGCCTGAACCGGCCCCTGTGGCACAGGCCACACCGCCCGCGGACCCAGACCCGGCCCCCTGGCCGCCCGAACCCGCGCACCCCGCCCCTGACAATACGGCCCATGACAATACGGCCAGCCTGATCGAAGACCCCGCACCGCACAGCCCGCTGGGCGCCGCGCCCAGCGCGGGCCCGCAGGCCGTGCCCGATCCCGCCGCACCGGCGATGC
>CBFHYV010000419.1:0-1583 GCA_965660085.1 uncultured Paracoccaceae bacterium | reverse complement strand
CCATGCCCATGCCCGCCCAGGGCCTGCAAGGCCTCGATCGCTGCGGCGGAGGTCAGGATGACCCCGCCATAATCCGCCAGCCGGGGCAGCGGCCCACGCGGCATGATCTGGATCAGAGGTGACACCACGGGGCGCACCGCCTGCTGTATCTCTGCGGGCAGCAGCCCCAGAAAACGCTGCGCGCGCGCCTCTGGCCGCGTCAGCAGCAGCACGGGGCAGGGGGAGGGGGCAGAGCCGTATTGTGATGCCATGGTCGGAGTGCTACCCCTGCGCAGCCATTCACGCAACGCAACTGTGCAGGTGCGCTTGACCTCCGATCCGATCATGCTTGGCCTTGAAAGCAGCTGCGACGACACCGCCGCGGCGGTGGTGCAGGGGCGCCGCATCCTGTCCTCCGTCGTCTGGGGGCAGGCCGCGCTGCATGCCGATTTCGGCGGTGTGGTGCCCGAAATCGCCGCCCGCGCCCATGCCGAGAAGATCGACCTCTGCGTCGAGGCGGCGCTGGCGCAGGCCGGGCTGGGCCTGCCCGACGTGGACGCCATTGCCGTGACCGCCGGGCCAGGGCTGATTGGCGGCGTTCTGGCCGGGGTCATGTGCGCCAAGGGGCTGGCCGCCGCCACGGGCAAGCCGTTGGTCGGGGTCAATCACCTGGCAGGCCATGCGCTGACCCCCCGGCTGACCGATGGCTTGGCCTTTCCATACCTGATGCTGCTGGTGTCCGGCGGGCATTGCCAGTTCCTGCTGGTGGAGGGGCCTGACCGCTTTCGCCGACTAGGCGGCACCATTGACGATGCGCCGGGCGAGGCCTTTGACAAGGCCGCGCGGCTGCTTGGCCTGCCGCAGCCCGGTGGCCCTGCGATCGAGGCCGAGGCCCGCACTGGCACTCCCACGCGCTTTGCCCTGCCGCGCCCCCTGCTGGACAGGCCGGGGTGTGACATGTCTTTTTCCGGCCTCAAGACCGCGCTGTTGCGGCAACGCGATGCGCTGGTGGCGGCGCAGGGCGGGCTGTTCCTGCGCGACCGCGCCGACCTGTCCGCCGCGTTTCAGGCCGCCGTGGTGGATGTGCTGCGCGAAAAGACCCGCCGGGCCATCGTGACGTATCTGGACCATGCCCCGGTGCAGCCCACGGTGGCCGTTGCAGGCGGCGTGGCCGCCAATTCGGCCATTCGCGCGGCCTTGCAGGATCTGTGTGCCGCCCATGGCGTGGCCTTTACCGCGCCGCCCTTGCCGCTGTGCACGGACAATGCCGCCATGATCGCCCATGCCGGGGCAGAGTTGTTGGCGCTGGGGCAGCGCGATGACGGCACGCTGGCCGCCCGGCCCCGCTGGCCGCTGGACACATCCGCCGCGCCGCTGGTGGGCTCTGGCCGCAAGGGGGCCAAGGCATGAGCGTCGCCGTGCTGGGCGCCGGGGCGTTCGGGACCGCGCTGGCACTGGCGCTGCTGCGCGGCGGGGCGCAATCCGTCACGCTTTGGGGGCGGGATCTGTCGCGCTTTGCGCCGGGGGCGGAGATCCCGCGCCTGCCCGGCATTGCCCTGCCGCCTGCCTTGCAATTGGAGCCTGACCTGCAGCGCGCCGCGCAG
>CBFHYV010000418.1:0-1590 GCA_965660085.1 uncultured Paracoccaceae bacterium | reverse complement strand
CCAGGCCAGAAAGGTGAACGGGTTGGCCGTGGCGCGGATGCCATAGGCGTCATAGGTGGTATAGACCGCCACCATCAGCCCGGTGGCCAGCGCCATGCCAAGTGCGGCGGGCAGAGTGTCCCGCGCGGTGGTCAGGAAGATCAGGTTATAGACCGCCAGCCCGAAGATCCCGCACAACAGCACCCCAAGGCCCAGCCATTGCAGCGGTGTGAACAGCTCGTCAAAGATCAGCCAGGCGCCGATCACCGCAAACAGCGGCCCCGTGCCCCGCACCACGGGATAGACGACCGTATAGGCCCCGCGGCTGTAGGCCATGGCCTGAAACAGCTTGTAGATAAAATGGATGACGATCATCCCGGCAAAGATCGGCCACATATGCGGCTCTGGCCAGGGCACCAGAAAGATCAGCGGCAGCGACAGCAGCGCAAGCCAGCTGTCAATGGCCGCGCGGGACAGCCAGGGATCATGCCGCCCCTTCTGCAACGCGCCAAAGACCGCATGCAGGAACGCCGCCGCCAGGGCCAGGGTCAGGGCCAGGCTGCGGCCCTCCGCCGTGCCCTCGATCGAGAGCAGCCAGTCCGTCATCCCCGCGCCCTGCCCTGCCGCCAGGGCACCGGCGCCGCGGGCGGCCTAGTCACGCGCAAGCCCGGTGAGGGCGGCGGCGAATTCTTCGGGGTCGAAGGGCGACAGATCGTCGATCTGTTCGCCCACGCCGATGGCATGGATGGGCAAGCCAAAGCGGTCCGCCAACGCCACCAGGATGCCGCCCTTGGCCGTGCCATCCAGCTTGGTCATCACAAGACCGGAGACATCGGCAAGCTTGCGGAAGGTTTCCACCTGGTTGATGGCGTTCTGGCCCGTGGTGGCATCCAGCACCAGCAGCGTGTTGTGCGGCGCCTCCGGGTCCTTCTTGCGGATGACGCGGACGATCTTGGCCAGTTCCTCCATCAGGTCGGCGCGGTTCTGCAGCCGCCCGGCGGTGTCGATCATCAGCAGATCCGCGCCGTCGGCCTCGGCCTTGGTCATGGCGTCATGGGCCAGGCTGGCGGGGTCGCTGCCCTCCGGCGCGGTCAGCACGGGCACGCCCGCCCGATCCCCCCAGACCTGCAACTGTTCCACCGCGGCGGCGCGGAACGTGTCACCCGCGGCGATCACCACGGATTTGCCCGCCGCGCGGAACTGGCTGGCCAGCTTGCCGATGGTCGTGGTCTTGCCCGACCCGTTGACCCCCACCACCAGGATCACCTGCGGCCGCTTGGCGTAAATCGGCATGGGCTGCGCCACAGGGGCCATGACGCGCACGATCTCATCGGCCAGCAGGCGCTTGATCTCGGCCACGGACAGCTTGCGGCCAAAGCGGCCCTCCGCCAGGTTGGCGGTGATGGCGGTGGCGGTGTCCACCCCCATGTCGGAGGCAATCAGCAGCTCTTCGAGCTGTTCCAGCATGTCGTCATCCAGCACCCGCCGCGCCACCGCGCCGCCGGGGGCCGCACCGCCGAACAGGCGGCCCAGCAGGCCGGGCTTTGCCGAATCTGCGGCCGCTGCCTGCGGGCCATCCGGGCCCGGGAGGTCCTCCGTGCGATCGGCGGG
>CBFHYV010000417.1:0-1624 GCA_965660085.1 uncultured Paracoccaceae bacterium | reverse complement strand
CCCGCGGCGCCTGTTGCCCCCGCCAAGGCCGCGCACACCCCGTCTGCCCCGGCGCCGGAATGGCCCGAAGGCACCCCCACCCGCAGCATGACCGTGCGCGAAGCCCTGCGCGACGCCATGGCCGAGGAAATGCGCCGCGACGGCAGCGTTTTCCTGATGGGCGAGGAAGTCGCCGAATACCAGGGCGCCTACAAGATCAGCCAGGGCCTGCTGGATGAATTCGGCAGCCGCCGCGTGATGGACACCCCGATCACGGAACATGGCTTCACCGGCATCGCGGTTGGCGCGGCCTTCGGCGGCCTGCGCCCGATCGTGGAGTTCATGACCTTCAACTTCGCCATGCAGGCGATTGACCAGATCATCAATTCCGCCGCCAAGACGCTGTATATGTCCGGCGGGCAAATGGGCTGCCCCATCGTCTTTCGCGGGCCAAACGGCGCCGCGGCACGGGTGGGCGCGCAACACAGCCAGGATTATGCCGCCTGGTATGCCCATGTGCCGGGGCTGAAGGTTGCCATGCCTTATTCGGCATCGGACGCAAAAGGCCTTCTGAAATCCGCCATCCGGGATCCCAACCCGGTGATCTTCCTGGAAAATGAAATCCTCTATGGCCGCAGCTTCGAGGTGCCCCTGGTCGAGGATCACACCGTCCCCTTCGGCAAGGCCCGCGTCTGGCGCAGCGGTGAGGACCTGACAATCGTCAGCTTCGGCATCGGGATGGTCCATGCGCTTGCCGCCGCAGACAAGCTGGCAGACGAAGGCATCTCTGCCGAGGTCATTGACCTGCGCACGCTGCGCCCGATGGACACCGAAACGGTGCTCGCCTCCGTGCGCAAGACCAACCGCTGCATCACGGTTGAAGAAGGCTGGCCCGTGGGCGCCATCGGCAGCCATATCGCCACGACCATCATGCAACAGGCTTTTGACTGGCTGGATGCGCCCGTGCTCACCTGCACCGGCAAGGACGTGCCGATGCCCTATGCCGCCAACCTGGAAAAACACGCGCTGGTCACCGTGGATGACGTGCTGACCGCGGCGCGTCAGGTCTGCTACCGCTAGGCCGAAGATCGGGAAGGAACTGCCATGCCGATGGAAATCCTCATGCCTGCGCTCTCTCCCACGATGGAGGAAGGCACCCTGGCCAAGTGGCTGGTCAAGGAAGGTGACAAGATCGCCGCGGGCGATGTCATCGCCGAGATCGAGACCGACAAGGCCACAATGGAATTCGAGGCCGTGGATGAAGGCACCCTGGGCCGCATCCTTGTGGCCGAAGGCACATCCGGCGTCCGTGTCAACAGCCCCATCGCCCTGCTGCTGGAGGAGGGTGAGCCTCTGACAGAGGCACCGGAGGCGCCTGCGCCGGACGCACCTGCGCCAGATGTGGAGGCAGCCAAGTCACCCAGCACGCCCGCCGCGCCAGCCGCCTCACAGGGCAGCAGTTCCGGGCCACGGATCTTCGCCACGCCCCTGGCACGGCGTCTGGCCGCGGAAAACGGCATGGACCTGGCCAGCGTAACGGGCAGCGGCCCGCACGGGCGGATCGTGAAGGCCGATGTGGCCAAGGCGCTGGCGCAACCGGCCGCGCCTGCACCCGCGTCTCAGGCGGCGCCGACTGCGCCCCCCC
>CBFHYV010000416.1:0-1636 GCA_965660085.1 uncultured Paracoccaceae bacterium | reverse complement strand
CCCGCGCGATGAAGGGGCGCTCGCCCATCCGCAACAGCCTGCTGCTGTTCCTGATCCTCGCCTTCATCGGGGTGGCGATCTACTGGGCCAGCGTGACGGAGATTGACGATGTCACCCGCGCGGACGGGCGCATTGTGCCGTCCGGGGATCTGCAGGTGATCGAGGCGGCCGAGAACGGGGTGCTGCAGGCGCTGCATGTCGAAGAGGGGCAGATCGTGGCGCAGGGCGATCTGCTGATGGAGCTTGACGGGTCGATGCTGGCCTCTCAGCTGGATCAGGAACAGCAACGCGCCTTTGGCCTGATGGCCCGGATCCAGCGGCTGGAGGCTGAGATCGCCGGCGGCGATCTGGTGTTTGACGCCGATCTGGCCGTGCGGGCCAGCGATGTGGTGGCCTCCGAAACCGCGCTCTATCGTGGGCGGCTGGATGAACTGGACGCCGAAATTGCAATCCTTGAAAACCGCCGCCTGCAACGCCAGCAGGAGTTCGAGGAAGGGCTGACAGATCTGTCCACCGCCGAACAGACCCTGGCCGTGCTGTCGGAAGAACGCGCCATCATGGAGCCGCTGGTGCAGCGCGGGATCGAGCCGCAGACCACGCTGCTGTCCCTGCGCCGATCAGAGGCCGAATGGACCGGCCGCAAGGTCCGCGCCGAGGCCGGGCTGGAACGGCTGCGCTCCGCCCTGGATGAGATCGACGAGCAGATCGCGGCGCAGGAGCGGCGTTACCGCTCCGACGCGCTGACGGATCTGGCGATTTCCACGGCAGAGCTTGCGGCGCTGAAGCCAAGCCTTCCGGCCCTGGAACAGCGCGCCGCCCGCGCCAGCATCCGCGCGCCGCTGCGCGGCATCGTCAACCGGGTGCACCGCACAACGCTGGGCAGCATGGCCCGCGCCGGCGAGGAGCTGATTGAACTGGTGCCGCTGGATGACAACCTGCTGGTCGAAGCCTATGTGCGCCCCTCCGACATCGCCTTCCTCTTCCCCGGCCAGCCGGTCAGCGTGAAGATCACGGCCTATGACTTTGCCCGTTACGGCGACCTCAAGGGCGAAATTCTGCGGATTGGCGCGGACACGATCCAACGGTCCGAGCGCAATGACGAAGAGGTGTTCGTGGTCGAGATCCGCACGGATGGCACCATTCTGGATGCCGGTGGCGCCCCTGTGCAGATCATGCCAGGCATGGTTGCCCAGGTGGATATCCTGTCAGGCCGCAAGACCGTTCTGGATTACGTCACCCGCCCGGTGATCAAGGTGAAAGACCGCGCCTTCCGCGAATGATCCGCGGACGTACCGGACGGCCCCCAGTTTGCCA
The DNA here is from genome assembly GCA_965660085.1 of uncultured Paracoccaceae bacterium. Lineage (GTDB taxonomy): Bacteria > Pseudomonadota > Alphaproteobacteria > Rhodobacterales > Rhodobacteraceae > CBFHYV01. Next base: position 322 of record CBFHYV010000416.1, on the reverse strand, counting down.
AACGGAAAAACCCGGCGCAGCGCGCCGGGTTTTGCTGGAAAAGCCTCGGCCCGGCCAGGCCGGGCCGAGACCGCTGGATCACTGACCCAGAAGTTGCTGCATTTGCTGCAGCTGAGTCTGAAGAACCTGCGCTTGGGCGCCGGTCGGCGGGTTCGGGCCGCCGAGGATGGATTGGATCAGCTGCACACCCTGCTGCAGCTGCGGCGGTGACATGCTGCGCACGTTGAATTGCTGCACGGCCGGAGGAACCGAGGCGCTGCCGCTGTCCGATCCTGCGTCGTCGCCGCCTGTTGCGCCGCCGTCGGTGCCACCCTCAGGCGCG
>CBFHYV010000415.1:0-1681 GCA_965660085.1 uncultured Paracoccaceae bacterium | reverse complement strand
GTGATGCGCGGCTTGTCCGCGGCAGAGCGGTCAATGTTCACGATGCGGCCCTGCACGGGGCCGTAATAGCGCGCCTCCAACACCGGGCCGGCCACCCAATGCGCGCGCGCGCCAGCCAGCGCCCCCCCCAGCAAGGCAAGTGCCAGCGCCATGGCCAGCGGGGCAGCGGCATCGCCCAGGCGGCGCGCAGAGACGAACAGCACCACCCCGGTCAGGCCAAGCGCCCACAACACCCATGCCGCAGGTTCCACCGGCACGGCAAAATAGGCCCCGATGCCACAGGCCAGGCAGACCGGCGCCCAGGGGAACAAGCCCCCGTATTGCGCCAGCATCGCCCCGCGCAGCCTTGCCGCCATGCCCCTGTGCCACGTCACGCGCCGTTCACCTTTCTGGCGTTGGCTGAATGCCCCTGCCCGGCGCGGGCCAGTGCGCTTGTGCCTCTCTGGCCGCAGCGGTAAGGGTCTGGCCAAACCTAGCGCTGCCATCGTTACCCAAAGGTTAACCAAACATGACCGATCAGATCGTGACCCGCTTTGCGCCTTCGCCCACCGGATATCTGCATATCGGGGGCGCGCGCACGGCCCTGTTCAACTGGCTGTTCGCGCGGGGCCGCGGCGGCAAGTTCCTGCTGCGGATCGAGGATACCGACCGCGCCCGATCCACCCCTGAGGCCACCGAGGCCATTCTGAAGGGTCTGGCCTGGTTGGGGCTGGACCATGATGGCGACGCCATCAGCCAGTTTGCCCGCGCCGACCGTCACCGGGAGGTCGCGCTGGACCTGCTGAACCGGGGTGCGGCCTACAAATGCTTTGCCACGCCTGAAGAAATCGACGGCTTCCGCGAGGCCGCGCGGGCCGAGGGCCGGTCCACCCTGTTCCTCAGCCCCTGGCGCGATGCCGACCCCGCCGACCACCCCGATGCGCCCTATGTGGTCCGGCTGAAGGCGCCGCGGGACGGCGAAACCGTGATCCGCGATCAAGTGCAGGGCGATGTGCGCATCCGCAACGACCAGCTGGACGATATGGTGCTGCTGCGCAGCGACGGCACGCCGGTCTATATGCTGGCGGTGGTGGTCGATGACCACGACATGGGCGTGACCCATGTGATCCGCGGGGACGATCACCTGAACAACGCCGCGCGCCAGATGGGCATCTACACCGCCATGGGCTGGCCCCTGCCCGTCTATGCCCATATCCCGCTGATCCACGGGCCGGATGGCAAGAAACTGTCCAAACGGCACGGCGCATTGGGCGTGGATGAATATCAGAAGATGGGCTACCCCGCCGCGGGCATGCGCAATTACCTGGCCCGCCTGGGCTGGAGCCATGGCGATGACGAGTTCTTCACCGACGCGCAGGCGCAAGAGTGGTTTGGCCTGGACGGCATCGGCAAATCCGCCGCGCGGTTTGATTTCAAGAAGCTGGAAAACCTCTGCGGCCAGCACATTGCCCGGGGCGACGATTCCGCCATGGTCACCGAAATTCAGGCCTATCTGGACGCAGCCGGCGAAACGCCCCTGACCGCCCATCAGGCAGAGGGGCTGACCCGTGCGATGTATTGCCTCAAGGAACGGGCGCGCAGCTTTCCCGAACTGCTTGAAAAGGCACATTTCGTGCTGGCCAACCGCCCCATTGAGCCTGATGAGAAGGCCGCCAAGGCGCTTGACCCTGTATCCCGTGGT
>CBFHYV010000414.1:0-1687 GCA_965660085.1 uncultured Paracoccaceae bacterium | reverse complement strand
GACAAGCGCGCGGGTGGTGGTGATCGGCGGGGGCGTCGTGGGATGTTCCGTGCTCTATCACCTGACGAAACTGGGCTGGTCGGATGTCCTGCTGCTGGAGCGGTCCGAGCTGACCAGCGGCAGCACATGGCATGCGGCGGGCGGGTTCCACACGCTCAATGGCGATACCAACATGGCCGCGCTGCAGGGCTATACCATCCGCCTCTACCGCGAACTGGAACAGATCACCGGGCTGAGCTGTGGCCTGCACCATGTGGGCGGCGTCACCCTGGCGGACACGCAGGACCGGCTGGACATGCTGCTGGCCGAACGCGCCAAGCATCGCTACATGGGACTCGAGACAGAGATTCTGACCCCGGCGGAGGTGCGCGAGCGCGCCGAGCTGGTCAACATCGACGGGATCAAGGGCGCGCTTTATGATCCGCTGGACGGGCATCTGGACCCCTCCGGCACCACACATGCCTATGCCAAGGCCGCGCGCATGGGCGGCGCGCAGATCCGCACCCATTGCAAGGTGGTGGAAACCAACGCCCGGCCCGACGGCACCTGGGACGTTGTCACCGATCAGGGCACCATCCATGCCGAACATGTGGTCAATGCCGCGGGCCTTTGGGCGCGGGAGGTTGCCGCCATGGCGGGCGTCTATCTGCCGCTGTTGCCGATGGAACACCAGTATATCGTCACCGATGAAATCCCCGAAATCGCAAACCGCGGCGCGGAATTTCCCCATGTGATGGACCCTGCGGGCGAAAGCTATCTGCGCCAGGAAGGCAAGGGCCTGTGCATCGGCTTCTACGAACAGGCCTGCCGCCCCTGGGCCGTGGGCGGCACGCCCTGGACCTTTGGCCATGAACTGCTGCCCGATGATTTCGACAAGATCGAGGACAGCATCGCCTTTGCCTATCGCCGCTTTCCGGTGCTGGAACGCGCGGGCGTGAAATCGGTGATCCACGGCCCCTTCACCTTTGCCCCCGATGGCAACCCGCTGGTGGGGCCGGTGCCGGGGCTGCGCAACTACTGGTCCGCCTGTGCGGTGATGGCGGGCTTCAGCCAGGGCGGCGGCGTGGGCCTGATGCTGGCGCAATGGATGATCGAGGGCGAATGCGAACGCGACGTGTCCGGCATGGACGTGGCGCGCTTTGGCCGCTGGATCACGCCGAGCTATACCGTGCCCAAGGTGGTGGAGAATTATCAGAAACGCTTCTCTGTCGCCTACCCGAATGAGGAACTGCCCGCAGCCCGCCCCCACCGCACCACCCCGATGTATGAGACCTTTGACGCGCTGGGCGCTGTCTGGGGCCATCAATACGGGCTGGAGGTGCCAAATTACTTTGCCCAGGGCGATGAGCCGCGCTTTGAAACGCCCTCTTTCCGCCGCTCCAACGCTTTTGCCGCCACCGCCAGGGAGGTCGCCGCAGTGCGCGGCGCCGTCGGCATCAACGAGGTGCAGAATTTCGGCAAATACGATGTCCGCGGCCCCGGCGCGCGCGATTGGCTGGACAGGGTCATGGCCGGGCGCATCCCCGCGCCGGGACGCATGAGCCTGTCCCCCATGCTGTCGCCCAAGGGGCGGATCATCGGGGATTTCACCATCTCCTGCCTCGCGCCCGATCATTACCGCCTGACGGCCAGCTATGGCGCGCAGGACATGCACATGCGCTGGTTTGACAGCCAGGCCGCGCCGGAT
>CBFHYV010000413.1:0-1688 GCA_965660085.1 uncultured Paracoccaceae bacterium | reverse complement strand
CGGGGCACGCAGGCCGCGGGCGGCGCGGCGTCCGGCGCCTCCGCGGTGCCTTGGCCGGCCTGCCAGTCCTGCATCAGCCGCGCGATTTCGCGCGCCTGGGTATGGGCCCGCACGATCCCGGCAACGGTGTTCACATCGGCGATCGCAATGGCGGGCATGCCCATGGCCGCGGCGCGCTGCATGTATTCCTCAGGGTGGGACGCCCCGGTGAGGAAGGTGAAATTGGACGTGATCGACAGTTCTGCAAACATGGAATCGCCTCCGAGGCACAAGTATATTCACGCTTTGTTCTTTTCCAAGGTGCCCGACCGCCGCGCTTGCCATGCCCCGCCCCGCGTGCAAGTTTTGCGCCCAGACGAGGGGCCAGCCAACGGGGGAACAGGATGCAGATGGAACAGGTGCAGGGCTTGGCGGAGCTGCCGCGCAACCCCGGCATGGCCCTGGACATGGACTGGGTGCTGGGCGCCACGGCCAACCGATCCGCGATCGAACGGCGCTGTGCCACGCTGCCGGGCCGCCGCAGCGTCAAGAAAGACCACCAGGCCGCATGGCTGTGCCGCGCGATCTCCTGCATTGACCTGACCACCCTGGCGGGCGATGACACGCCCGGCCGCGTCGCCCGGCTGTGCGCCAAGGCGCGCCAGCCCCTCAGCCCCGATCTGGCGCAGGCGCTGGACATGGCGGATCTGACGGTGGGCGCGGTTTGCGTCTATCATGACATGATCGCCCCGGCCCGCGCAGCACTGGAAGGCAGCGCCATTCCCGTGGCGGCCGTGTCCACAGGCTTTCCGGCGGGGCTGTCCCCGCTGCGCCTGCGCATCGCCGAGATCGAGGAAAGCGTGGCCGCAGGCGCGCAGGAGATCGACATCGTGATCTCTCGCCGCCATGTGCTGACGGGCAACTGGCAGGCCCTGTATGAGGAAATGCGTGCCTTCCGTGCGGCCTGCGGACCTGCGCATGTCAAGGCCATCCTGGCGACCGGAGAGCTGGGCACGCTGCGCAACGTGGCGCGTGCCTCTCTTGTGTGCATGATGGCGGGGGCGGATTTCATCAAGACCTCCACAGGCAAGGAACCCGTGAACGCGACCCTGCCGGTGACGTTGGTGATGCTGCGCGCCATCCGCGCTTATCATGACCGCACGGGCATTCACGTGGGCTACAAACCTGCCGGCGGCATATCAAAGGCCAAGGACGCGCTGACATATCTTGCCCTGGTGAAGGAGGAGCTTGGCCCGCGCTGGCTGCGCCCGGACCTGTTCCGATTTGGCGCCTCGTCCCTTCTGGGGGATATCGAACGGCAGCTGGACCACCACGTCACCGGGGCCTATTCCGCCGCCTGGCGCCACCCGATGAGCTGACCGGACAGCCCCGCACCGCCACGGACCCGCAAGACAGCACACAAAGCCCATCGACAGGGCCAGCCACAGCGGCCAACACCGCGGCCCACGCAGGCCAAAGCGAACACAGGCCCAAGCGAACACAGGAAAGGCGCCCCATGACCGTCAGGGAGATCTTCGAAAGCATGGAGTATGGACAGGCCCCGGAATCGCCCCAACCGGCGCTGGACTGGCTGGCAACGCACCAGGCGCGCTTTGGCCTGTTCATCGGCGGGGAGATGACCGCCCCCGGTGACACCTTCGCCACCCGCAACCCCGCCACCGGCGCAACCCTGGCCGAGGTCACCCAGG
>CBFHYV010000412.1:0-1696 GCA_965660085.1 uncultured Paracoccaceae bacterium | reverse complement strand
CATTCTGCCGGGTTCATGCGCCCGCCCTCCCAATGCCTGTGTCGGGGCGCAGGTTAGCCGCCCGCCCCCGGGTTTCATAGCGCGTCGAGGCCCAGCCCCTCGACCGCGGTCAGCAAAAAGCGGCGGAACAACGCCTCTGCCGGGGTTGGCGGGCTTTCGGCGCGGGTCATCAGGCCCACGGGCCCCGCCGTCAGCCCCGTATCCAGCGGCAGCGCGGCCAGCGCCCCATCGCGCAGATCCTGCGCCACCACCCCGCCCGATATCAGCCAGACGGCATCGGACTGGCGCAGATAGCTGCGCCCGAAGGCGCCGGACACGGTTTCCACCCCGTGGCGCGCCGCCGACAAGCCGCGCGCCAGCATGAAATTGTCCACCAGCGGGCGGATGGCGGCATCGGCCGGCGGATAGAGGATGGGCCAGTCCTCCAGACGGTCCTCCGGGCTTGGCTCTGCCAGCAGGGGATGGCCCGGCCGCACCACCGCCAGCACGGTTTCACGGTAAAGATGCTGAAAGGCCAGGCCCTGCATCGTCTCTGCCGCGCCCATGCGGCCGATCACCATATCCAGCGCGCCGCTGCGCAACTGCTGGGTCAGCACGGCATGGGGGCCGTCATGCACATGCAGGCGGGCCTCTGGCAGGTGGCGGGTGAATTGCGCCACGGCCTGGGGCAACAACCGCCCCGCCACGCTGGGCAAGGCGCCCACCCGCAAGGGCACGCTGGCCCCGGCGCGCATGGCCAACACCCCCGACACCCCGCGCGACAGCGCCGCGAGGCTCATCTGGGCGTGATCCAGAAACACCTCCCCCTCCGGCGTCAGGGACACGCCGCCGCGATCCCGGTGCAGCAGGGTCAGGCCCAGGATCTGTTCAAGCTCCGTCAGGGTTTTTGACAGCGTCGGCGCAGCCAGGTTCAGGGCCTGCGCCGCGTCCTTCAGGCTGCCTTGGCGCGTGATTTCGACGAAGCCGCGCAAATGGCGCATCTTGATCCGCGGAGTGGGCATCATGCTTTCCTTTTTGGAAAGCATAGCGGCGAAACAATCAATTTACATGGCAAATAACTCCTCTAACTTCACATGGGACTGAGGGAGGGATGCCATGCGCACACAAGTCGCCATTATCGGTGGCGGGCCATCGGGCCTGTTGCTGGCACAACTGATGCACATCGCCGGGATCGATGCGGTGGTGCTGGAACGCCGCACCCGCGATCATGTGCTGTCACGCATCCGGGCGGGCGTGCTGGAACAGGGGCTGCTTGCCCTGCTGAAACAGGCCCAGGTGCCGACCCGGATGGATCAGCTGGGCTTTGCCCATGACGGCACGGTGATCAGCCTGGATGACACCAGCTTTCGTGTCGATTTTGCCGAACATACCGGCACCCCCGTCATGGTCTATGGCCAGACGGAAGTGACCCGCGATCTTTATGCCGCGCGGGAGGCCTGCGGCGGCACCACGCTGTTCAATGTCGAGGATATCGAGATCGACAATGCCGGCATCGGCGGCACCAGCACGCTGCATTTCACCCAGGACGGCCAGCGCAAGACCCTGCAGTGCGACGTGATCGCGGGCTGTGACGGCTTCCACGGCGTCAGCCGCCAGGCCATCCCCGCCGACAAGCGGCAAGAGTTTGAAAAGGTCTATCCCTTCGGCTGGCTGGGCATCCTGTCGGAAACGCCGCCCGTGCACCATGAACTGATCT
>CBFHYV010000411.1:0-1707 GCA_965660085.1 uncultured Paracoccaceae bacterium | reverse complement strand
CATGCCCGGCCTGTTGCGCAGCGTGCTGGTGGCGCCGGGGCAGGCGGTGGCCCAGGGCGCGCCCCTTGCCGTGCTGGAGGCGATGAAGATGGAACACAGCCTGCCCGCCCCCCGCGCCGGCATCATCGCCGAGGTGCTGTCCGCGCCCGGCACGCAGGTGGAGGCCGGCGCGCCCCTGATCCGGCTGGAAGAGGCCGCAGAGGCATGACGCGGCTGGTTCTGCACCATGTTCCGCAGACCCGGTCCATGCGCACGCTGTGGCTGCTGCATGAACTGGGCGTGGCGTTTGACTGCGTGACGCACCCGTTTGACAAGAGCCTGCGCAGCCCCGCGTTTCTGGCCCTGTCACCGGTGGGCCGCGTGCCGGCGCTGGAAATTGACGGCACGCCTATGTTTGAAAGCGGCGCGATTGCCGAATACCTGTGCGAGCTGTTCCCCGAGGCCGGGCTGGGCCGTCCGCCGGGCCATGCGGAGCGGCGGGATTGGCTGGTCTGGCTGCATTTTGCCGAAACGCTCAGCAACCTTCTGGCGAACCTGACCCAGCATCACATCATGCTGCGCGACCCCGCCATGCGGTCGCCCACGGTCATGCGGCTGGAGGCTGCGCGGGCGGGCAAATGCCTTGCGGCGATTGACGCGCACCTGGCAGACGGGCGGGATTGGATCCTGCCCGGCGGGTTCTCCGCCGCCGACATCGGGCTGGCGCAGGCGGTGTATCTGGCGCGGTTCTTCGTGCGGACGCCGGATCTGACCGCGCTGGCGCAGTGGGAAGCGCGCGCCGCGGCCCGGCCAAGCTTCATCGCATCGCTTCCCGCGCCGGGCAGCGGCATCTATCAGCAGGATTTCTACCCCCCGCCAGAGCCGGACGTCTGACGGGCGAAGGGAACGGAGCACCCATGCAGGCAGAGATATTCGAGGTCGGCCCCCGCGACGGGCTGCAGAACGAACCCCGCCCCATTGCCGCGGCGGACAAGATCGCGCTGGTGGATGCGCTCAGCCGGGTCGGCTTTCGCCGGATCGAGGTGGCGTCTTTTGTCTCGCCGCGCTGGGTGCCGCAGATGGCCGACGGGGCAGAGGTGCTGGCCGGGATCACCCGCGCCCCCGGCGTGCGCTATGCCGCGCTGACGCCCAACCTCAAGGGGCTGGACCGCGCCCTGGCCGCCGGGGCCGATGAGGTGGCGATCTTCGGCGCCGCGTCAGAGGGTTTTTCCCGCGCCAATATCAACGCCAGCATCGAGGAAAGCCTGGACCGCTTCCGCCCCGTGGCGGCGGCTGCGGCGGACGCGGGGTTGCCGGTGCGGGGCTATGTCTCCTGCGTGGTGGACTGCCCCTATGACGGGGCGGTGGACCCGGCGCAGGTGGCGCGGGTGGCGGGCGCCTTGCGCGCCATGGGCTGCTATGAGGTCAGCCTGGGCGATACGCTGGGCCACGCAACGCCGGAGGCCACGGACGCCATGCTGTGCGCCGTGACGCAGGAGGTGCCCGTGCAGATGCTGGCGGGGCATTTCCATGACACCGGCGGCCGGGCGCTGGCCAATGTGGACGTGGCGCTGGGCCATGGCATCACGGTGTTTGACGCCGCCGTGGGCGGGCTGGGCGGCTGCCCCTATGCTCCCGGCGCGGCGGGAAATGTGGCGACAGAGGCGCTGGCCGCGCATCTGGCCGAACGGGGCCATGACACCGGGATGGACCTTGCCGCGCTGGCAC
>CBFHYV010000410.1:0-1715 GCA_965660085.1 uncultured Paracoccaceae bacterium | reverse complement strand
CAGGACCACGGCCTCGCCCAGGACCGGCGCGCCGAGATCGATGCGTGCAGCCTCCAGCGCCTCCAGCGTGACCGAGACCGGCAATTCCGGCAGCGCAAAGCCAGGCGCCGTGGCCGAGGGCAGCGCGCCCGGCGCCGGATTGGGCGGACGGCTGAGCGTGATCTGGCGGGCCCGCAGCGCGGCAATCTCCACCCGGCGAGAGAGCAGCGCCGCGCGGTTCCACTGCATCTCCACCCCGTCGAGCGACAGCCACACCCCAGCATCATCGGCAAAGCTGATCCGGTCTATCCGCGCCGTAGCGCTGAGCACGCCGGTGAAGCCGGTGATGCGCACCTCCCGCCCCGGCCCGCCCAGGGCTTCCTCAAGCAGACCTGCGATGAAGCCGCGGTCACTGTCCTGCGCGGCGGCAGGGGCGGCCCAGGCCAGGGCCATGCAAAGAACAACGATCCACCGCATCAAAACGCCTGCCCGATCCCAAGATACAGCTGCACCGGCCCGCCGCCGCCATCGGCCGGGCGCGCCACGTCCAGCCGCAAAGGCCCGATCCCGGTGTCATAGCGCAGCCCCAGCCCCGCGCCGCTGTGCCATGCGCCGTCATCGCCATCCGGCGGGGCGGCACGGCCCACGAAGCCGGTGTCATAAAACACCGCGAAGCTCAGCGCGCCCGGCCCCGGCACCCGCACCTCCGCCGAGGCCCCGATGAAGGACAGCCCGCCGGTGCGTTCGCCCGCCCCATCCGTGACGCCCAGGGATTGATAGCCCTGCCCCCGTACCGTGGCCGAGCCGCCGGACAGGAACCGCATGTCCGGCGGGCTGTCTGCCAGGTCGGGGCCAAGCACCGCGCCCAACTGCCCGCGCAGCGCCAGCGTCACGGGCCGCGCGGCGCCAAAGCTGCGATAGCCGCGCAGGTCCATCGCCAGCCGCGTGCCGCTGTCCACGCCTTGCAGGCCCAGGAACGGCTCCAGCTCCGCGCGGGTGAACAGGCCGCTCTGACTGCGCAGCAGGTCCGGGCGGCTGTCATATTGCGCGGTAAACGGCAAGGACAGCAGCCGATAGCGGCTGTCCCCCAGGGCGTCATCCGTGCGCGCGGTGGCCACGCGCACGCCCAGGCTGAACAGGCGGCGGCTGTCGGCGCGGCGGGTCAGGCCCAGCTCTGCGTCCACGGTTTCCGTCAGCGCCAGGGCGGTGTCCTCCCGCGTCAGGCCCAGTTCGGCATAAAGGTCATTGCGCGCGCCAAAAGTGGCGGGGCGTTCATAGCGGACGGTGGCCTCCGCATCCGGGCCGCCATCCGTTCCGCCCAGGCCGGACAGTTCCGCCCCCAGGCGCAGCCGTTCCGCCCCGCCCAGAAGGTTGCGGTGCAGCCAGAACATCGTCAGCGCCAGGCCTTCGTCACTGCCGATCTCCGCCCCAAGGCCGAAGCGGCGCGGGGCCATGTCCGTGACGCGGGCCAGAATGGGCAGGCGTCCATCGGCGGTGGCTGTGGTGCCTTCCTCCAGCGTGGCCGCGCGGAATGCACCGCTGCGGCGCAGCCGGTCGGCGGCATCCTGCACGTCCTCGGGGGCAAACACGCGCCCCGTGGGCAGCCCGGCAATGGCGCGGATGCGGGCCGGGCGGACGGCGCTGTCGGTCACGATCTGCAGCTCGCCCAGACGCAGCTGCGCGCCGGGCTCCACCGCGATGTCCGCATCCAGCTGCGCGTCCTGGTGCCGGGCGGT
>CBFHYV010000409.1:0-1732 GCA_965660085.1 uncultured Paracoccaceae bacterium | reverse complement strand
GCCCCTGCCGCGCCACGCGCCAGGGTGGCTGTTTGCCCTGCCGCAGGCAGGCCTGCTCGGGGCGGCGCGCTAGGCCTGCGAATCTGCCGCCGGGCGGCGCTGGCGCATTTCCCAGCCCCCCGAGGCATCGGACCAGTATTGCGCGCCAAGGCCGGCCGCCGTCAGCGCGCGCCATTGGTCGCGCGCGCGGGCCACGGCGGCCTCATCCCCGCCATCGAAGACGATGCAGCCGCGTTCCTTGCCCCTTAACTCCTCAGCGGTCAGGTCCGCCCCGCCGACGGAGACCCAGACCGTGGGATCATTCCCCGCGCCCGCTGTTGTCAGCAGAACGGGTTGCCGCGCGTCATGCGGCCCGCCCGCCAGCCCATGGGGCAAGAAGCTCTCCGGCGGATGCAGCCACAGCGCCTGGTCCATCTGCGCGGCCTGTGCGGCATCCGGCAGGCGCACCGCCACCCGCCAGCCAGAGGCCAGGCATTTGCGCAGCAGCGCGCCAAGCATCTGCTCGGCGCGGCTGTTGATCAGGTGATAGAAATAGACATCCGTCATGGCGCGGTCAGCCTTGCTCGTAATGCTCCCGCACCAGACGGTTCAGCGCCATGACACCCCAGCCCGTGGCGCCCTTGGGGCCAAGCGGCTTGTCCCCGGTGACCTGCGCCACACCGGCAATGTCCAGATGCGCCCAAGTGACGCCATCCTTGATGAAGCGTTGCAGGAACTGCGCCGCGGTGATCGCGCCAGCCTCCCGCCCGCCGACATTCTTGATATCCGCATGGGGGGATTTGATCATGTCATCATAGGCCTGGCCCAGCGGCAGATGCCACGCGCCCTCGCCCTCCTGCGCGGCGGCGGCGCGGATGCGGGCGGCAAAGGCGTCATCATTGCTGAACAGGCCCGCGTTTTCGCGCCCCAGCGCGATCAGGCAGGCGCCAGTCAGGGTGGCAAGGTCAATCACCGCGGCGGGGGCGTAGGTTTCCTGCGTATACCACAGCACATCCGCCAACACGAGTCGCCCTTCGGCATCGGTGTTGATGACCTCGATCGTGTCGCCCTTCATGGAGCACACGATGTCCCCGGGCCGCGTGGCCGTGCCGGAGGGCATGTTTTCCACCAGCCCGACCAGCCCCACCACATTGGCGGCGGCCTTGCGGCGCGCCAGCGTCAGCATGGTGCCCGCCACAACCCCGGCGCCGCCCATGTCCATGGTCATGTCCTCCATCCCGGCCGCGGGTTTGAGGCTGATGCCGCCGGTGTCAAACACCACGCCCTTGCCCACCAGCGCCAGCGGGGCCGCACCCTCTGCGCCGCCGGCCCAGCGCATCACCACCACCTTGGACGGCGCGGCAGAGCCTTGCCCCACCGCCAGCAGCGCACCCATGCCCAGCTCCGCCAGGCGGTCTTCCTCCAGCACCTCAACCTCCAGCCCGGCATCGCGCAGGGCGGTCAGCCGGTCCGCGAATTCCGTGGTGGTCAGCACGTTTGCGGGTTCATTCACCAGATCGCGGGTGAAATACACGCCCTCGGCCATGGCCAGCAGCGGGGCAAAAGCCGCCCTTGCCGCGTCCGGCTCCTGGCACAGCACAGTCAGCCCGCCGGGCACATCCGCCGGTTTGGATTTGCGCGCAGTGAAGGCATAGGCGCGCAGGCCAAAGCCCAGCGCCACTTCCTCCAGCCCGCGGCGGGCACCGCCCAGCAGCGTCAGCGCCTTGCCCGCCGCCGCGCGCGCCAGCGCGCC
>CBFHYV010000408.1:0-1736 GCA_965660085.1 uncultured Paracoccaceae bacterium | reverse complement strand
GCCTATGAGCGCATCGGCGTGATCGAGGAGCCGTTTGCTCCAGCTTGGCGCAGAAGGCTGGTGGCGGCGTTTCGTTTCCCCGATCCGGAGGCTTGAGCCATGGCCACGCTTGTTCTAGGGGCCGCCGGTTCCGCCCTCGGCGGCTCCATTGGCGGTGCCGTCCTTGGCGTCAGTGCCGCCACCATCGGCGGTTTTGTTGGCTCCACTGTTGGCTCGGCCGTGGACAGCTGGATTGTGTCCTCGCTGGCGCCCAGCCAGCGGATCGAGGGCCCCCGGCTCGACACGCTGCGCATCACCACCTCGACCGAAGGCGCGGTCATTCCACGTGTCTTTGGCCGCATGCGCCTTGGGGGCCAGGTCATCTGGGCCACGGATTTCCGCGAGGAGGCGAAGATCAGCCGCCAGGGCGGTGGGGGCAAGGGCGGCGGTGGCGGCGCCAAGGTCGAAGCCACCGAGTATCTCTATTTTGCCAGCTTCGCTGTCGCTTTGTGTGAAGGTCACATCACTGGCCTCGGCCGTATCTGGGCCGACGGCAAGCTGCTGGATACCTCCGCGACCACGATCCGCTGGTATCCGGGCTCCGAGACGCAGAGCCCCGATCCACTGATCGCTGCCCGGATGGGCGCGGATGCTGCGCCGGCCTATCGTGGCACGGCCTATGTCGTCTTCGAGGACATGCCGCTGAAGGATCACGGCAACCGCCTGCCGCAGCTGTCTTTTGAGGTCACCCGTGCCCTTGGCGGCACCGATGGGGCGGAGACCCTGATCCGGTCGGTTGCGCTGCTGCCGGGCTCGGGTGAGTTCGGTCTTGCGACGACGCCGATCCGCAGCGGCGAGGCCGGAACTGAGACCACCGAGAACGTGCACGCCATCGCCGGGGCGGCGAACCTCACTGTCGCGCTGGACGCTCTTGCTGCAGCGCTGCCCAATGTCGAGGCCGTGACCCTCGTCGTGCCCTGGTTTGGCGATGATCTGCGCGCCGGTCATTGCTTGGTCCAGCCCAAGGTTGAGACGGCCAGCAAGACCACCACGCCCGAGGTCTGGTCAGTCAACGGCGTGACCCGCCCGATGGCCGCCGTGGTGAGCCACTCAGCATCCGGCGGGCCAACCTTTGGCGGCACACCGGCGGATTTTGCCGTGGTGGAGGCCATCCAGGAGCTCAAAGCGCGGGGCTATCGCGTGACGCTCTACCCGACGCTGGTGATGGACATCCCCGCGGGCAACGTGCTGCCCAACCCGTATTCGGACAACGCGAGCGCAATTGGTCAGGCGGCGTTTCCGTCGCGTGGCCGGATCACGGGCGCACCGGCGCCGGGCTTTACTGGGTCCGTGGACAAGACGGCTGCGGCGGTCCCGCAAGTGAGCGCCTTCTTCGGCAGCGCCACCGCGGCGGATTTCAGCGTCGCGGGCACGGAGGTGCATTGGACCGGCGGCACTGAGTGGGGTCTGCGGCGCATGATCCTGCATTACGCGCATCTCTGCGCCGCCGCAGGTGGCGTCGATGCCTTCTTGATCGGCTCGCAGCTCAAGGGGCTGACCACCCTGCGCTCGGACGCTTCGACCTATCCTGCTGTTACGGAACTGAGCGCTCTCGCCCAGGCCGTGCGCAGCGTTGTCGGCGCCTCGACAAAGATCAGCTATGCCGCCAACTGGACGGAATACGGTGCGCATGTCCCCGATGATGGCAGCGGCGATGTCCTTTTCCCCCTTGATCCGCTCTGGGCTGACCCGGAGAT
>CBFHYV010000407.1:0-1739 GCA_965660085.1 uncultured Paracoccaceae bacterium | reverse complement strand
ATCGGTGGGCAGGGCGCGCAGGGCGTCGAAATCAATGCCGGACCCCGCCAGGGCGCGGGCATAGGTGGCCTTCTGCCGGCTGAGCCCCAGCGCGCGCAGATCCTCATCGCTCGCCTCGGTCAGCGCCTGCGGCGTGGTCATTCCCGCCCCCTCCAGCCGCGCCCAGATGGCGCGCGCCGAGGCCACGCTGACCTGCTGGCTGACAATGGCGGACAACAGCTGCGCAAACCCGTCCGGCCGCAGGCGCAGCGGCAATGGCCCCGTCAGCGTCAGCGCATGGGCAAAGCGCGGCTCGGCCTCGGCCAGCCAGGCCGCGCCTTCGGCAACGCATTCGGGGCTGTGGATGACGCGGCCCACATGGGCCGGCTGATGTGGCGCGCTCATGCCCCAGCCATAGCGCCGCGCCCCTGCGACGTCACGTTAATTCACCGGGGCTTGCCCGGCACCGGGCTTCGCCGTAACCAGCCTGCATGACATCCGCAGCTGATCCCCGCGCAAAACGCAACGTCACCATCCTCGTCGGCGCCCAGGCCATCCTTGGCGCGCAGATGCCGATGATCTTCACCATCGGCGGCCTGGCCGGGCAGGCGCTGGCGCCGAACCCCTGCTGGGCGACGCTTCCGATTTCGCTGATCGTGCTGGGCAGCATGCTTTCGGCCACGCCGCTGTCCACGCTGATGCAGCGCTACGGGCGGCGGGCGGGCTTTTTCCTGGGCGCGGCAGGCGGCGCAATGGGGGGCCTGGTGGGGGCCATCGGGCTCTACACGGCATCCTTCCCGATCTTCCTTCTGGGCAGCTTCCTGACCGGCATCTACATGTCCGCGCAGGGCTTCTACCGCTTTGCCGCGGCGGACACCGCGTCGGATGACTTCCGCCCCAAGGCGATTTCCTATGTCATGGCGGGGGGGCTGGCCTCCGCGATCATCGGCCCGCAGCTGGTGAAGCTGACGGCGGATGCCTATGTGATCCCGTTTGCCGGCACCTATGCCGCGGTGATCGGGTTGAACCTGCTGGGGTCCTTGCTGTTTCTGTTCCTGGACATCCCCCGCCCCGCACGTCCCGCCGAAGGCGCCCCCAAGGGCCGCACGCGGTTGGAGATGATCACCACGCCGCGCATCGCCGTTGCGGTGATCTGCGGCATGGTCAGCTATGCGCTGATGAACCTGGTGATGACCTCCACGCCGCTGGCCGTTGTCGGCTGCGGGTTTGAAACCAACACCGCCGCCGATGTCGTCACCGCCCATGTCCTGGCGATGTTCGCGCCGTCTTTCTTCACCGGGCATCTGATTGCGCGCTTCGGCGTGGAACGCATCATGGCCACGGGGCTGGTCATCCTTGCGGGCGCAGGGGCCGTGGCCCTGCAAGGCGTGGACCTTGAGAACTTCTTTATCGCGCTGATCTTGCTGGGCGTGGGCTGGAACTTCGGCTTCATCGGCGCAACCACAATGCTCGCCGGCGCGCATGAAGCGCATGAGCGTGGCCGGATGCAGGGCCTGAATGATCTTGTGGTGTTCGGCGGGGTCACGCTGGCCTCGCTGGCCTCCGGCGGGTTGATGAACTGTTCAGGCGGCAATGCCCAGGACGGCTGGACAGCGGTGAACATGGCCATGGCGCCCTTCCTGATGCTGGCCGGCGGGGCGCTGTTGTGGCTGGCCCTGCGCCCCAAGGACGCCGCCGCCTGAGGCGTCAGACCCGCCCGGTGATCCGCGCCCGCGCCAGGGCAAGGCTCTGGGCCAGTG
>CBFHYV010000406.1:0-1748 GCA_965660085.1 uncultured Paracoccaceae bacterium | reverse complement strand
ACAGCCGAGTCAGCGCTTGACCCAGCGCAAACCGAAAGGGCCGCGGCACCGCTTTGCGCCGCAGCCCCAAGCGTTATTGTGCGCCGCTCGCAGCCCGCTGAAGCGCCGCCACGTCGATGATGCCGCTTTGGGGGAACTTGTCCGCCAGAACGTCTTCACGCGCGCTGGTCACGATGTCGATCACCACGGGCGAGGTTGCCGCCAGGAAATGATTGCGCGCGTTGGGCAGACCCGACAGGTCCAGGACCAGCAGATCCAGCGCGGCAAGGCGGTCCCGGTCCCGGGCGGAGCCGAGCCGCTCTGGCTGCGCTGTCAGCAGCGAGGAGAAGCGCAGCGCATAATCCCGCTCCGAGGTCATGACGACAAAGGGGTTTGGCAGCGGATCAATACGCTCGTGCTGCGCCTCGAACAGGTCCAGGTCGATATCGGGCGAAACAAGGATCACCCCGCCAATGCGGCGCAACACATCCCGCCGGCCCGTGATGGACAGCTGCCGCAGGGTCTCAACCACCAGTTGCGTGCCCATGGAATGGCCGAACACGAAGACATTCTGGTTCTCGCGCGTCAGTTCGATCAACAGCTCCTCCAGATGATCGCGCGCGATCAGGATGCTGTCCTTGTCCCGCACATAGCCCAGCGGCCGTTCGATGGAGGGCCAGGCGAAGGTCACCTGTGGGCCTTGCAGCCCGTAGTCATGGGCGATCTGCGCATGGCGATAGACGGCATACTCCATCGCCGTGTTGAACCCGTGCACATAGACCACTGCGCTGTCGATCGGGCGGCCCAGCGGGCCGGCCTGGCCCCGGACCGTGCGGCCCAGCTCTGGCAAACCGGGCAAGGCGCGTGCCTGGGCCACAGTAAAGCTGCGCGCGGGGTCCGGTTGCGTGGCCGAAAACTCCACCTCGCCCGGCTGATGATCCGGCGGGATGGTGATGTCATATTGCGCGAAGGACAACGCGCCGCCGCGCTGCGTGGTGCCCGACAGGTCCGGCGCCAGAACGCGGTCCGTGGCCAGGTAGATGCGCTGCACCTCGGCTGTTTCGATCGCGGCACTGGGGGCCACGAATTGTTCGGGCTTGCCTGCGCAGGCGGCCAGCGACACAAGCGCAAGGCCCAGCAGCAGTGAGGGGCGTAGTTTCATGGGGTTGGCTCCGGTTGGGGGTGAGGCCCGGTTGTGCGGACAGGCGGGCGAAGGGTCAGGCAGGCCGCTCCGGCGCCTTGAGGATCAGCCAGCCCGCCAGCGCGGCGATCACCACCTCCGCCGGCAGGTAGGCAAACAACAGCACCCCGGGCCAGCCGTCCAGCGCAAGGCTGAGCGCGCGGCCAAGGGCCAGGCCGGAGGTGAAGACGAACAGCGACCACAACGCAGGCCGCCGCAGGCCCGAAAGCCCGGCGCCGAGCGCCCAGAACAGGATCAGCGCCAGATACAGGCCCATGATCGCGCGGAAGATATGGCGGGTGGGCACGTCCGATGCGTCAATCCCGAACAGCCAAGGCAGGCTTTGCCCCGGATGCGCGCCATAGGACAGCGCCACCGGGATCAGACCGATGGCCATGACCAGCAGCAAGGCTCGCTGCGCCGTGGGGACGGACATGGTTACGCCCCTGTGCCGGCGGCGGGACATGCGGCCTCGATCTCGGCGATGCGGGCGCGCAGCTCATCCGCCGTGCGGCCGGAGGCGATCTCTCGGCGGTCATCAAGCTCGCCGCGCACGCGGCCGGCGATCCGGGCCACGGGCACCACCAGG
>CBFHYV010000405.1:0-1754 GCA_965660085.1 uncultured Paracoccaceae bacterium | reverse complement strand
CGACTGATGCCCTCAGTCCTAGCCCCCGCACGCGGGCCGGTCCAGCCCCGGCGGCCAATGCTTGACCCGGCCGCAGCCCGCGCCCATCCTTCGGGCAACCGCACCGCCAGATTCAGAGGCCCGACATGCGCACACCCCCCGCCACCGCCATGATCGCGCTCTGCGCCGCATGCGCGCTCTGCCCCGCCCCCGCCCGGGCAGAGCTGACCCCGGCCGATGTCTGGGCGCGGATGCAAGCCGCCTATGAGGCCACGGGCATGACCGTTGCCGCCACGCGCAGCACCCAGGGGGACACCCTGCGGCTGAGTGATGTGCAGATCCTGCTGGCGCCCGATGACACCCAGGCGGCGCTGGCCGTGATCCTGCCGGGGCTGACGCTCAGCCCGCGCGCGGGCGGTGATGTGGCGCTGCGGGTGGACAGCCCCATCGCGCTGCGTGCCCTGCTGCCCGATGAGGACGGCGCCACAATCAGCCTGCGCGCGGACATGCGGCTGAGCGCGCCGGGCATGATCATCAGCGGCAGCCCGCAGGACATGACCTTCCGCTATGCGATTCCGCGGATCACGCTGACCCTGACAGAACTGGCCGAGAGCGGCCGCGTGATCGAGGGCGTGACCGGCGGCCTGACCCTTACGGCGGCCACGGGCCAGGCCCGGCTGGCCCAGACCGACGCGGGCGACCACCTGTCAAAGACAACGCGCGCCAGCCAGGTAGAGCTGCGCCTGCGGGCCGACTCGGCGGAGGAGGACGCGGTGCTGGAGGTCGAGGGCGTCTATTCCGGGCTGGAGATCGGCTATGCCCTGGACCGTGCGCCACAACAGCCCGGCCAAGCCGCGCAGGACCCCATGCGGTTTGGCGGTGCGGCGCATATGGCGCTGCGCAGCGGCACCTTTGCCCTGCGCGGCAGCGACCCGGACGGGCCCATTGGCATCAATTACAGCATCGGCCCCTCCAGCCAGCGGCTGACACTGGCGGAAGGGGTCGCCCGCTACCGCACGCAGGCGCAGGGGATGTCGCTGTGGATGACCGCGCCGGATCTGCCCATTCCGCTGGCCCTGCAAATCGAGGAGCTGTCATCCGATATACAGGTGGCCGTGCCGCAACCCGGCGTGACCGCGCGCGATACCGCCGCGCTGCGGCTGCGCGGGTTGGCCCCGGATGACAGCCTGTGGCAGATGCTGGACCCGTCCGGCCTGCTGCCCCGGATGCCGCTGGATATGTCCCTGGGCTTTGCGCTGCGCAGCACTGGCCCGGATACGCTGGCAGGCCCGGCCATCCCCCGGATGCCGCTGAGCGATACGCCCCTGCTGGATGGCACGCTGCCCGATGATCTGCCGGTGCAGATCGATGCACTGGAGCTGACGGATCTGTCCCTGTCCGCGCTGGGGGCGCGGCTGACGGGCAGCGGGATGATGCGCTTTGACCACGGCGCGGCCCCGGCCGATGCCGAAAGCCTTGGCCCGCTGCCCATGCCCAGCGGCACGGTCTCTTTCACGCTGCAAGGCGCCAATGCCCTGCTGATGGCGCTGGTGCAGGCCGGGCTGCTGGAGGATGAACAGGCCTTCGGCGCGCGCATGATGCTGGGCACCATGGCCGTGCCGGGCAATGGCCCCGATGAGCTGCGCAGCGAGGTGCAGATCACGCCCGAGGGCGAGGTCATCGTGAACGGGCTGCGCCTGCGCTGAGGCGGGCGCGGCCCGCCCGGCCTGCGGTCAGCTGCGCAGCGCCGGCAGGCCGACGCCCGTGCTTTCAAA
>CBFHYV010000404.1:0-1757 GCA_965660085.1 uncultured Paracoccaceae bacterium | reverse complement strand
CACACCGGCCCATCTGTCCAGCACCGAGGCCTGGGCCAGCGCGGGCACCGCCGCCAAGGCGCGCGCCAAGAGCGCATCGCATTGCGCATCCACCGTATCGGGGCTGTCAAACGTCCGTTCGCTGGTGGAGCCGATGCCCAGGCTGCCATCGACATGGGGCACGATATGCAGCCCGCCCACGAACAGCTGCGGCGCATCCGGCGGCAGCGGGTGGTGCAGCAGCAGGGATTGCCCCTTTACCCCGGCGCCAACGCTGCGGCCCAGATCGGCGTTCAGCGCCATCAGCCCCTGCCAGCCTGTCGCCCAGACAACCGCGCCCCGATCCACCCCTTCGCGCATCACGTCACAGCCCATCGCTGCCAGCGCGGCCACCAGCGCGGCACAGGCCAGCCTTGGGTGCAGCCGCGCGCTGAGCGTATCGCGCACCAGCCAGCCGCTGGGGCTGTGGGGCGCCCAGTCACCGGCCTGCGCACCGCTCAGCACCTGCCAGGTGGCCTGGCCCTGCCACAGCTGTGCCGCGCCATCCGCCCGTGTGCGGGCCAGCGCCACGGCGGCCTCATCCTCCAGCGGTTGCAGACGGCCCGTGCGCGCATAGCCCGGATCGCGGCCCCCGGCCTGCGCGACCTCCTGCCACCAGCGCTGCGCCATCAACAGGCTGTCCAGCTGAAAGGCCTTCTTGGGGTTCCAGTTTTCCGGCACATGCGGCGCCAGCGCGCCCACCGTGCCGCCGGAGGACCCCGCCCCCGGCCCGGAGGGGTCAATCACCCGCACCCGCGCCCCGCGCCGCGTCAGCGCCCATGCCAGCGAAAGGCCGAAGATCCCCGCGCCCCTGACCGTGATTTCCTGCATTGATCTCGTCCTGTGCCGGGTGCATCGTCTGCCCGCTGTCATAGAAAGATTTTCCATGCACGACCAGCCAGAGCCGCTGGACTGGCGCGAGGATCGCGTGCCGGTGTCGCGGCGCTTTGATGATCCGTATTACTCGCTCGATGACGGGCTGGCGGAGACGCGCCATGTGTTCCTGGCCGGAAACGGCCTGCCCGCGCGGTTCCGGGACGGGTTTCATGTGGCCGAACTGGGCTTTGGCACGGGGCTGAACCTGCTGGCCACACTGGCGGCCTGGCGGGCGCAGGCCCTGCCCGGGCGGCTGCATTTCACCACCTTCGAGGCCCACCCCCTGTCCGGGCCAGACATGCTGCGCGCGCAGGCGGGCTTTGGCGAACTTGCCCCCATCGCCGCAGAGCTGGCGCCCTTCTGGCAGGCGAAGGCCCGGCGGATCACCCTGCCGGATCTGTGCTTTACCCTGATCGAAGGGGACGCGCGGCTCAGCCTGCCCGGCTGGCCGGGCCGGGCGGATGCGTGGTTTCTGGACGGGTTTTCCCCCGCCAAGAACCCGCAGCTGTGGGAGCCCGCGCTAATGCAGGCCGTGGCCGATCACACCGCGCCCGGCGGCACCGCCGCCACCTATTCCGCCGCGGGCGCCGTGCGCCGGGCGCTGGATGCGGCGGGTTTTGTCACCGCGCGCCAGCCCGGATACGGGCGCAAACGTCACATGACGGTGGCGCATCTGGGCCGTTTGCAAACAGAAGGCGCGCCATGACCCACACGCCCCGCGAACAGAACACGCGCCTTGGCATTGCCCTGATGGTGGCCACCACGGCCGTTTTTGCCATGCAGGACGGGCTGTCGCGCATCCTGGCGGAAAACAACCCGGTGCTGATGATCGTGATGGTGCGCTATTGGTTCTTTGCGGCCTT
>CBFHYV010000403.1:0-1757 GCA_965660085.1 uncultured Paracoccaceae bacterium | reverse complement strand
CCGAGGCCCCTGCCCGGGCCGAGACGCCCGCCCCCACCCCCGCCGCACCATCGGCCGTGGCCGCCACCGGCACCGCCACGGGGCCGGGCGATCACCATGCAGAGGTCGTCGTGCTCGGCTCTGGCCCGGGGGGCTATACCGCGGCCTTCCGCGCGGCGGATCTGGGCCGCAAGGTCATCCTGATTGAACGCAACCCCACGCTGGGCGGTGTCTGCCTGAACGTGGGCTGCATCCCGTCCAAGGCGCTGCTGCATGTCGCCAAGGTCATCACCGAGGCCGAGGACATGGCCAGCCACGGCGTCAGCTTCGGCAAGCCGAAGATTGATCTGGATGAGCTGCGCGCCTTCAAGGATGGCGTGGTGGGTCAGCTGACCGGCGGGCTGGATGGCCTGTCCAAGGCGCGCAAGGTGCAGGTGGTGCGCGGCACGGGCCGCTTCACCGGCCCCAACATGATCGCGGTCGAAGGCCCGGATGGCGCGTCCACCGTGTCCTTTGACCAATGCATCATCGCCGCCGGGTCAGAACCCGTCTCCCTGCCGTTCATTCCCCATGACGACCCCCGCGTGATCGACAGCACCGGCGCGCTGGAACTGCGCGACATCCCCGAAAAGATGCTGGTGCTGGGCGGCGGCATCATCGGGCTGGAAATGGCCTGTGTTTATGACGCCCTGGGCAGCAAGGTCACCGTGGTGGAGCTGATGGACCAGATCATTCCCGGCGCGGACAAGGACCTGGTGAAACCGCTGATGTCACGCATCAAGGGCCGGTATCAGAACATCCTGCTGAAAACCAAGGTCACCGCCGTGCAGGCGCAGGACGACGCCCTGCATGTCACCTTCGAGGATGACAAGGGCGAGACCTTCACCGACAGCTTCGACAAGCTGCTGGTGGCCGTGGGCCGCAAACCCAATGGCAAGCTGATTGACGCGGACAAGGCCGGCGTGGCGGTGGATGATCGCGGCTTCATCGCCGTGGACAGCCAGTTGCGCACCGGCGTGCCGCATATCTTTGCCATCGGTGACGTGGTGGGCCAGCCCATGCTGGCGCATAAGGCCGTGCATGAAGGCAAGGTCGCCGCGGAGGCCGCCAGCGGAGAGAAACGCCATTTCGACGCGCGCCTGATCCCGTCCGTGGCCTATACTGACCCGGAGGTCGCCTGGTGCGGCCTGACGGAGACGGAGGCCAAGGCCAAGGGCATCGCCTATGAAAAGGGTGTGTTCCCCTGGGCGGCCTCGGGCCGGGCGCTGTCCAATGCCCGGTCTGAGGGCATGACCAAGCTGCTGTTTGATCCCCAGGATCAGCGCGTGCTGGGCGCAGCCATCGTGGGCACCAACGCGGGCGATCTGATCTCCGAGGCCGCGCTGGCGATCGAGATGGGCGCGGATGCGGTGGATCTGGGCCACACCATCCACCCCCACCCGACCCTGTCGGAAACGGTGAACTTCGCGGCAGAGATGTTCGAGGGCACGATCACCGACCTGATGCCGCCCCGCAAGAAAAAGCACTAGGCCGCCATCACACGGTCTATCCCCCAAGGCCCGCCAGATCCCTGGCGGGCCTTTTTGTCTCGCGCGGCATCACAGGGCTGTCAGGCCGGGTTACAGCCCCGATGACGTGGCGCCCTCTTGCCCCCACCTTGATGCTACGGCCCCAGCATCAAGGACACTGACATGCCCGCATCCTCCCGCCCGCCTCGCCCGGCACAGCCGCTTCCCGCAGCCACGCACCCCGCCCGGTTCAGCCGCCGCGCGCTGCTG
>CBFHYV010000402.1:0-1765 GCA_965660085.1 uncultured Paracoccaceae bacterium | reverse complement strand
GGGCTCCACCGTGCCCGCCCCGGCCCCGGCCAGGAATTGCGACACCGCCGGCGGGATGGAAAAATCCGCCACCTCCGCTCCCGCGCCGCCCAGGCCGAAACTGCCGCCCACCGCATCCAGGCGCAGCACCCGGCCCGCAGTGGCATCCTGCGCATCCGCCTGCACCGCCGCACCGGTCAGCGGCAGATCCACCTGCACCGCCGCCGGGTCCAGGCGCATCGCCTGCACCCAGGCCGCCCCATCGGCACTGACCTTGAGCGAGAGCGCATCCGCCCCGCTCAACCCGATCTCGGCCCGGCCCGACCAGCCGGACTGGAACAGCACGCTGGCGGTATCGGCAGGGGCGGCCTTGTTCACCACCATGCGGTGATCGGTGCCGGCATGGCTGAACAGGCTGCCCGCCCCCACGACAGACAGCGGGTTGGCCGCATCCGCCGTGGTGCCGATGCCCAGATGCGCCAGACTGTCAGGCACCGTCACGCCCGGCACCCAGGCGCCGCCCTGCCAGGACACCAGCACACTGGCGCCAAGATCATGGGCAATCCAGCCCTCCTGCGGGTCCAGGAACTGCCAGGCCGTGCCGTCCCAGAAGGTAAGCCGCCCGGCCTGCCCATCCCACGCGCCCTGCGGCGCCGCCCCCAGCGCATAGACAGCGCCGTCCACGGGGTTGGTGGGCGGGATTGCGGCATCGCGCGCGGTCAGCACCAGTTGCACCAGCGCATCCAGACGCTGCAGCGATTCATTCACCGTGACATGTTTCTGCGCCTGCGCGGGCAGCAGATAGGGCAGGTGCAGGCGGGGGGAGGTATCGGGCATCGGAGGGTCCTGCATGGATGAACACTGCCGCAGACCCTTGCCCCCGGTGGTCAAGATCGGGCAAACCCACCGCGCGCCGCCCTGCCCCGCCAGGCAACACCACGCAAGGACATCACGTGAGCCCCCTGCCCGAAGTCTGCATCCTGCTCGCCGTCTATAACGGCGCCGCCCATCTGCAGGCGCAGCTGGACAGCTACGCGGCCCAATCCTACCCGGCATGGTCGCTCATCGCCTCGGATGACGGCTCCACCGATGCCAGCCCGCAGATCCTGCAGGCCTTCCGCGCGGCCCATCCCGGCCGGCAGATCCTGCTGCGCGACGGGCCGCAGCGCGGCTTTGCGCGGCATTTCCTGACCCTGATGGAACAGGCCCCGCCGGATGCGCCCTTCGTGGCGCTGTCGGATCACGATGACGTCTGGTTTCCCGACAAGCTCGCCCGCGCGGTCGCGGCGCTCCGGCGCCTGCCAGCGGACCGCCCGGCGCTGTATTGCGCGCGCACGGTCATCTGCGATGACGCGCTGACACCGCAGGGCCTGTCCATCGGCTTTGCCCATGCGCCGGATTTCCGCAACGCGCTGGTGCAATCCATCGGCGGCGGCAACACCATGGTGATGAACCGCGCGGCCCTGGCGCTGGCGGGGCGCATGGCCGGCCGCTGCCCGGATCCGGTGGCGCATGACTGGTGGCTGTATCAGCTGGTCACGGGCTGCGGCGGCACCGTGCTGCGCGACCCCGACCCAGTGCTGTATTATCGCCAGCACGGGCACAACCTGTTCGGGGCCAATATCTCGCGCCGGGCGCGGGTGGCGCGCATGCTGGCGGTGGCGGGGGGGCAGTTCCGGCGCTGGAACCGCCAGAGCCTTGCCGCCATCACCCCCTGCGCAGAGGCGCTGACGCCCGAGTCCCGCGCGATCCTGGCCCGCTACAGCGCCGCGCGGCAGGGCACGCC
>CBFHYV010000401.1:0-1769 GCA_965660085.1 uncultured Paracoccaceae bacterium | reverse complement strand
GTCGGCGCTGGAGGACGGGGCCTCCTACCCGCAACCTGACCCGCCGGCGGTTACAGCGCCGCAGCACCGCGCCGCAGACCGGCCCCGCGTGCTGTTGGCCGATGACAGCCCCACCAACCTGCTGGTGGCCGAACATATGCTGGCCAGCGCGGTGCCCAGCGTCGTCACTGCCCGCGATGGCGCCGAGGCGCTGGCCGCCTGGCGCGCCGGGCTGGCCGATGAGGCCGCGGGGTTTGATCTGGTGATGCTGGACATTTCCATGCCGGTGATGGACGGCATCTCCGCCCTGCGCGAAATCCGTGCCGAGGAAGCCCGCATGGCCCGCCTGCCGGTGCCCGTGGTGGCGGTGACGGCCAATGCCATGGCGCATCAGTTGCAGGAATACCTGGACGCGGGATTTGACCGTTGCCTGCCCAAGCCGTTCAAACGCGCCGCAATGCTGGACCTCGTGGCCGAGCTGACATCGCAGTAAAGCGGGCTTTGCCGCTTGGCCGCGCCGGGCTTTCTTGGCACAACGGGACAATGGGTGCCGCAAGGGCGCCTCGTCTGGGGGTGACGTGTCTCCGCTATCACAGCTTGATCCCGGTCTGGTGCTTGCGGCGTTCAACGCGGCCATGTGTGCCGTGGTGTTCACGGTGCTGGCCCGCCGCCCCCCGTTTGCCGGGCGGTTCTACTTCCTTCTGACAACGCTGATCACGGCGCTGTGGCTGATCTGTGTCGCGCTGGAATTCGCCGCGGACAGCGCCACGGGCAAGATACTCTGGGCGCGGGTGGCCTGGCCCTTCATTGCGCTTGTGCCGGTGGGCTGGGCGCTGTTCCTCTATGATTACTCCTTCGGGCAGGACAACAGCACGGACAGGCGGCGCCACGCGCTGATCGTGGGGGTGTTCGCTCTCATCGCCGGCATGGTCGGCACGAACGACCTGCACGGCCTGTTCTATGGCCCGGAGACGCGGCTGGTGCTGGACACGCGGGGCAATTACGTGGTGTTCGACCATGGCCCGCTGTTCATGCTGGCCATCGCCATGGCCTATTGTTTCATGTTGGCCTCTGTCGCGGTGGCGGGGTTCGCGGCGCTGCGGGCGCCGCCGCTGTATCGCCCGGTCTATCGGATCTTGCTGATCGTGGCCGTGGTGCCGGTGGCCGGCAATGTGGCCTATGTCGTCTTCGGCTTCACGATCCTGAATTTCGATCCCACGCCTTTCATGTTCTCGGTGGCGATCCTGTTGTTGGGCTGGCTGCTGTTCGTCAACCGCCTGCTGGAGCTTGAGAGCCTGGCGAAGGAGGTGCTGCTGGGCGGTACCGACGACCCGATCGTGATCCTGACGAAGGATGGCCTGGTGCAAGCCCAGAACGCCGCCGCCCAGGGCCTGTTGGGGTCAGAGCGCGCCAGCCCGGGCCACAGCTTGCCAAGCCAGGGGCCGCTGGGGGCCTTTTCCGCGCCACGGCTGCGCCAGGGCACGGCCCCCGCGCAGGTTCAGGTGGACCTGGACGGGCGCAGCTATGACGCGCGGCTGCTGCCCATCGACCGGCCCTTGCACCGGGGGGAATCCGTCATGGGCTGGGTGCTGACGCTGCGCGACACCACCGAATTGCTGCGCGTGACCGCGGAACTGACGACGGAACGTGACCGCCTGACCACGCTGATGGAACATAACGCGGCAGGCGTAGCCCTGATCGACGGGCAGGACAGGGTGGTTTACGCCAACCTGGAAATGTCGCGCCTGCTGGGGCAGCCGCGCCACCTGTTGCAGGGCCAGCCCATGTGG
>CBFHYV010000400.1:0-1782 GCA_965660085.1 uncultured Paracoccaceae bacterium | reverse complement strand
CGCCCCGGCAAAGGGCAGCGCAAGGGGGCCGGTTTCCACCACGGGCGCGGGGCTGACCACCATGATGCGCGGGGCATGGCCCGTGGCGCGCGCCACGCCCACCAGCCGCTCGACCGAGCGCGCGATCTCATAGGCCGTGACGCCAAAGCGCGGCTTCAGATCATTGGTGCCCAGCATCAGAATCAGCAGGTCCAGCGGCGCGTGGCTGGCCAGGATCGGGGCCAGCAGGGTCAGCCCGTTGCGCCCGCCGCCCTCCACCACATCGTCATGCACGGTGGTGCGGCCCGGCAGGCCCTCTGACAAAACATGGGTATCGGGGCCAAGCGCGGCGGCCATGGCATCGGGCCAGCGGTCCCCGCGCGGATAGCGGCTGAACTGGCCCGGCACCGCCACCGGGCAGGTGCCGTTGGTGTTGCTGTCCCCATAACACAGGATGGTGGTCATGCCGGCGCCCGCTTGGTCAGGCCCAGGCGCGCGCGCACCTCATCCGGGCCGATGACCCGGGCGCCCAGCCGTTCCACGATGCCCACGGCGCGGTCCACCAGCTGGGCATTGGTGGCCAGCACGCCCTTGTCCAGGAACAGGTTGTCCTCCAGCCCAACGCGCACATGCCCCCCCGCCAGGACCGAGGCCGCAACATACGGCATCTGGTTGCGGCCAAGGCTGAAGGCGCTGAAGGTCCAGTCCCGCGGCACGGCGTTGACCATGGCCATGAAGGTGTTCAGATCATCCGGCGCGCCCCAGGGCACGCCCATGCACAGCTGCACCAGCGCCGGGCTGTCCAGCACACCTTCCTCCACCAGCGCCTTGGCCAGCCACAGATGGCCGGTGTCAAAGGCCTCGATCTCCGGCTTCACGCCCATCTCGGTCATCATGCGGCCCATGGCGCGCAGCATGCCGGGCGTGTTGGTCATGACGTAATCGGCCTCGGCAAAGTTCATGGTGCCGCAATCCAGGGTGCAGATCTCCGGGCGGCACTCGGCCACATGGGCCACACGCTCTGCCGCGCCCAGCATGTCCGTGCCCTGCGGGTTCAGCGGCAAGGGCGCGTCCGGCGCGCCAAAGACCAGATCACCGCCCATGCCGGCGGTCAGGTTCAGCACCACGTCCACCTCCGCGTCGCGGATGCGTTCGGTCAACTCCCGATACAGCGCCGGATCGCGCGCCGGGGCGCCGGTTTCGGGGTCCCGCACATGGCAATGGACAATGGCCGCGCCGGCCTTGGCGGCGTCAATCGCGCTGGCGGCGATCTGCGCGGGCGAGCGTGGCACATGCGGGCTGCGATCCTGCGTGCCGCCCGAGCCGGTGACGGCGCAGGTGATGAAGACCTCTCTGTTCATGGCAAGCGGCATTGGGTTCCTCCGGGTTGTGCCCGGTCATCTTGCCGCTGGCGCGGCGGCAAAGGATGCCGCTATGGTCAGCATCATGCAGACCCGGCCAAAAATTCCACCCACCCCCGAACAGATCGAGATCCTGCTGTTCGACAGGTTTTCCAACCTGTGCCTTGCCAATGCGCTGGAGCCGCTGCGCGCGGCCAATGGCGGCGCGGCGCAGCCGGTGTTTGCCTGGCATATCCAGACGCCGGGTGACGTGGCGGTGACATCCTCCTCCGGTATCCGCGTCAGCCCCGATGCCGCGGCCCCCGCCCGGGCGCCGGTGCTGTGGATCCTGGCCAGCTATGACCACCTGCGCCATGACAGCCCCGCCACGCGGCGGATGTTGCGCGCGCGCTGCCGGGGGCGGCAGCGCATCGTAGCGTTTGACAGCGCGCCCTGGCTGCTG
>CBFHYV010000399.1:0-1789 GCA_965660085.1 uncultured Paracoccaceae bacterium | reverse complement strand
CTCGAACCTTTCCGAGGATCGGCGCTCCTACACCACGTCATGGGACACTATCAGCGAAAACCGAATGTGACGCTGTCGCCGCAGCGCTACCATTACCTTCTGTTCTAGCGCCTGGCTGATATCTACCGCCGGCAGGGCCTCGGCCTCAACCGGACAATGCTGGCGAACTTGGCCGGCCGGGCCGCAAAGCTGTTGCAGCCTGTGATCGATACGATGATCTCCGATCTCCACCGGTCAGACCGGTTGCAGATGGGCGACCTTGGGATTGCGTGACCGCGTCGCGGCGCAGTTCCACCGAAGCGGACGTTCGTGCTTCAGTCAGCATTCCTCGACTGCCAAGATCCGCTGAGCGGGGCGGAGGCTGACCGTAGCAGCTTGCATCTTCGTCAAGGCACATGCATAATGTAAACGCATTTACATTAACGAAAGACTTGACGTGGACATCTCGCACACCATCCGCATCGCCACCCCCAGAAATCAGATCTTTGCGCTATACGCAGACGTGGCCTCATGGCCGACATGGGATAGCGAGTTGGTCGATGCTCACCTCCCGGCATTTGCGCAGGGGGCAATCGGGTGGCTGAAGCCGCGTCAGGGACCGAAGTCAAAAATCAAGCTGGTCGAGATCCAACAAGACACTTCCTTTACCGTCGAAAGCGCCTTGCCCCTATGCCGCATGCAGTTTGGCCATGACCTCGCCGATGAGGATGGCCAAACCCGCGTCACCCATTGGGTCAGCTTTACCGGCGCGCTTGCCCCCCTGTTCAGGCGGCTCATCGGCAAGGGTATCGCACGCAGCCTTCCGGACACGCTGGCGGGTCTAAAGCGGGCTTGTGAAGCCCGGACCCAGGCCGCATGAGTGCTGAGAAACTGGATTGGGGGCAGATCTCCGCCTTTTCCGAACCGAAACTCAGCCCCGGTTTCGTATTGTGGCATGACTTCATGCGCTGGCAACGCGAGTTGAATGCGCGCTTGCGGCCGCTGGACCTCACCCAGCCGCAATTTGCCGTTCTAGCTGTGTGCGCTTGGCTTTCCCGTGAGGGTCAAAACGTCACCCAACAAACGGTGGTCGATTTTCTTGGAATGGATCGGATGCATATCTCGCAGATCGCGACTCGGCTTGAACGGAGCGGTCTGATCGAGAGAAGAGCGGCGGCAACAGACCTCAGGGCGAAGCATGTAGAGGTGACGGAGAAGGGGCGGAACCTGTTGGCACAGGCAATGCCGATCGTGGAAGAGTTTGACCGAACATTCTTTTCATAACTCAGCGAGATGTTGAGAGCCTGCTCTGGGCTAGAAGCCATCATGCGGCGTCGCGGCGCCGGAACGCCCGCCGACACGCAGAGCGCAAATTCGTGGCGCGCGCCTTGCCCGAATCTAGGCTCAGGACCCATTGATTTTACCGTTGCGGCGTGATTCACGCTCCGCAAGGAGACTGATCGATGAGCAATCTTTTCTGGCTGACCGACGCGCAGATGGAGCGTCTGAAACCCTTCTTTGTTGATTGTCACTGAGAACTGACCCGGTATTTTCACCGAGATTTGACCCACCCTCAGTTATGCGTCGTTGTTCATGACGCGGTCAATGTTTTGGTCTCCTTTCCTGTTTTCTTTGCGGCCTCAGCGCTGGCTTTGAAGCGGTAGCTGTCGTTTCCAGTCTCGAGGATGTGGCAGCGGTGTGTGAGCCGGTCGAGAAGAGCTGTGGTCATTTTCGCATCACCGAAGACCTGCGCCCATTCTGAGAAGCTCAGGTTGGTGGTGATGATCACGCTGGTGCGCTCATAGAGCTT
>CBFHYV010000398.1:0-1798 GCA_965660085.1 uncultured Paracoccaceae bacterium | reverse complement strand
GATAACGCATATGCCGCTTCATCTCGGGGCGTGGGCACGTTGTCGCAAAGAAGAAGCTCAGAACCGTCAGACGGTTGTTGAACGTCGGCGCCCCTACATTCCGCTCCTTCATGTCGAGCTGGAACGCCCGCAACTCCTCGGGCGTCGCGCTATCCGGAGAATGGCCGAGATACCGCGTGAAGTCGCGCATCGCCCGCAGGTACATCGTCTGCGTCTTGGGCTGCAGCCCCTTGATCTGCATATCTTCGAGAAACCGCCGACGCAGCGCGGGAACATACTGATCTGACATCGAAACCTCCTGTCATCAGATTGAGAAGGTCCCAATCGTCAGACAGGTTCGTCAGTTCGCAAAATCCACACCGCTCACATCAGTGCGCGCCGCCCCCCACAAGCGCCAATACCGCGAGAGCGGTTTCGTCCATGTCCGCACTGCCGACCTCGAACCACGCAAAATGCTGCGCTACGCCCGAACGGCTGGTATGGTGAAGCTGCAATGCGGCTCGGATGTGGTGATGAACGGCAGGTCAGAGCCGGATGCCTCTGCCCCCCCTCGCATGGTTCCTCCTTGGCCCGATCCGTATACGGGGGGGCTGAGCGCGCGGGTTTTCTAGCGTCTGGCCTTTTCACCGGGGAATCCACCTGGAAGCCACCTGCGCGAGCTCGGCTGGAATTTCGACTCCTTTTCAGAGGCTTACCCGACCACCGCTGGCGCATTGGTGGATTCCCGGCGGAATCCAGTGAATCCACCTGGAGGAATCCAGCGGCCACGGAAGCCACTCTCGGAAGCCACTTGTGCCGAGCAGGTCTGAAGCCGTTGATTCAACGTCACAAAATGGTTTGACAAAGCTGCCCCCCTTGACGTAGCTGTTGATCATCGAAGAGTTGCGCCCGGAGGAGACCCCTCACGGGCGCTTTTCGTTTTTGCCTCCCTCATCCGAGCACCGCCCCATGGACCTCGTCTTCGCGCCGAGCCAGATTGAGACCTGGTCTCTCGATCGGCTGCGCCCCTATGCCCGCAATGCCAAGATGCATGGCGACGACCAGGTGGCAAAGATCGCCGCCAGCATGGCAAAGTTCGGCTGGACGGTGCCGTGCCTGGTTGCCGATGACGGCGAGTTGATTGCCGGGCATGGCCGGGTGCTCGCGGCCACCCTGCTCGGGCTGACCGAGGTGCCCGTCATCCGGCTCGGCCATCTCGACGAAGCTGAACGCCGCGCCTACCGGATCGCCGACAACAAGCTGACCGAGCTTGGCGACTGGGACGAGGCGGTGCTGCGTGACGAGATCGCTGGGCTCTTGGCCGAAGAGTTCGACCTGTCGCTGCTCGGCATCAGCGACGAGGATCTCGATGCGCTCCTTCAAGACCCGGAGGCGCTGGGCACGGATGGGGCGGTCGAGGGCGAGGATGACGTGCCCGAGGTGCCAGTCACGCCAGTATCCGTGCCGGGCGACCTGTGGCACCTGGGGTCGCATCACCTGATCTGTGGTGACAGCACCGCCGCAGATGTGGTCGCACGGTTGCTGGGCGACCTGCGCCCCCTCCTCATGGTCACCGACCCTCCCTATGGCGTGGAGTATGACCCGTCCTGGCGCAATCAGGCAGGCGCCGCCAAGACGAAACGCACCGGCAAGGTGCTCAACGATGACCGTGCCGATTGGCGCGAGGCCTGGGCACTCTTTCCCGGCGACGTTGGCTATGTCTGGCACGGCGCGCTGCATGCCGCGACCGTGGCCGACAGCCTGGTGGCCGCGGGCTTTGCCATCCGGTCGCAGATCATCTGGGCCAAGGACAGGCTGG
>CBFHYV010000397.1:0-1816 GCA_965660085.1 uncultured Paracoccaceae bacterium | reverse complement strand
AGGCGCAGGCAGCGATGCCGAGCCTGAGGCGCAGCCCGCGATGGCCGCCGCCACTGACGCCGCAGAACCGGCCTCGGGCGGGGAACAGGCAGACCAGCCCGCCCCCCAGGCTGAACCCCAGGCCGATCCCGTGCCCGCACCCGAGCCTCGGGCGGAGGCGGCGCCCGAGCCTGTCCACGCCGTTGCAGAAGAGGCGCAGGCCCCCGCTGCTGAACCTCAGGCCGCGGCAGAAATGCCCGCGCCGCAAGAGGTCACCGCCGTTGCGGAGGCAGAGCCCGCCGCCGCGGAGCTGGTGGAAGAGGCCGCAGCCCAGCCGGATTTGACCGCAGAGGAGCAGCCGCAGGCACACAGCCCCGCGGAAGAGGCCCAGCCTGCACCGGCGGACAGCGGCGCGGCGCAGCCCGCACCGGCCGAGGCCGATACGGACAGCGAGTCCTCCCAGCCCAAGCGGCGCGGCTGGTGGTCCTTCGCGCGCTGATCGCGCAGGTGCCACCCCACAGCCATCAAGACATCAAGGGCCGCCCGATCCGGGCGGCCCTTTGCTTTGGCATGCCAGCAATGCGGCGGATACGCGCTTGTGAAGCGTGGCGGGGTGACGACACCGCGCGGCTGGCCTAAGACCAGATCATGTTCGGAATCGAAATCATCGACGCGGGGCTGCTCCCCGCCATGTTCGTGGCCTTGCTGGCTGGGCTGATCTCTTTCCTCAGCCCCTGCGTGCTGCCCGTGGTGCCGCCTTATCTGGCCTATATGTCCGGTGTGTCCATGGCGGACATACAGTCTGGCGGGGCGCGGAACCGGGCGATGTTGCCGGCGCTGTTCTTCGTGCTGGGCCTGTCCACGGTGTTTTTGTTGCTGGGCTTTGCGGCCTCCGCCATCGGGGCGGTGTTCCTGCAATACCAGGGCTGGTTCAACACGGGCGCGGGCGTGGTGGTGATGCTGTTCGGCGCGCATTTCGTGGGTGTCTATCGCATCGGGTTTCTGGACCGTGAGGCCCGGTTTGACGCGGGCGACCAGGGCGGAACCGCCTTTGGGGCCTATCTGCTGGGGCTGGCCTTTGCCTTCGGCTGGACGCCGTGTATTGGCCCGCAACTGGGCGCGATCCTGTCGCTTGCCGCGTCGGAGGCCTCGCTCAGCCGGGGCACGCTGTTGCTGGCGGTCTATGCCGCCGGGCTGGGTGTGCCGTTCCTGCTGGTGGCGGCGTTCCTGCCGCGCCTCGGCGGTGCCATGGCCTGGATGAAGCGGCATATGGAGCGGATTGAACGCGCCATGGGCCTGCTTTTGTGGACGATCGGTCTGCTGATGCTGACGGGCGGCTTCTCGGCGCTGTCCTTCTGGCTGCTGGAGACCTTCCCGGCGTTGGGCCAGCTTGGCTGACGCCGCCGGTCCGGCTGCGGTGCACCGCCGCGCGGTGATCTTCGTGCCTGGATTTGATCCCTTTCCACCCCGCCGCTACCGCGAGCTTTACCGCCGTGAAGCCGCCCATCAGGCCCGGTGCAGCGGACATGAACTGACACTTCTCGCTACGGGCGCCGACAGCTGGGACATCTCCGCCCGGATGGAGGGCGCCGATGTTCGCACCACCTATCGTGTGCTGTCCTGGCATGATGCGGTGCGCCGCGCCATGGGCACCGGGCCGTTTGCGGGGCATCTGGCGCTGTGGCGGGCGGTCTGGGTCTATGTGACGGATGGCGCGCTGTGGCGGTTGTGGCGGCTGGGGCGCGGGCCGGTCTGGGCCGTGGCCTATCCGGCGCTTGCGCTGCTGGCGCAGCAACTGGGCCTTCTGGCGCTGATGGCGGCGGGCCATGCCGGGGGC
>CBFHYV010000396.1:0-1846 GCA_965660085.1 uncultured Paracoccaceae bacterium | reverse complement strand
CGCGGCGGCCTTGCGGGCGCGCAGGCTGTCCATCAGCCGCTTGCCCAGGCCCGGCTTGTTGGCCTGTTGACCGCGCGCCACGGCCAGATCCCCCGCCGGCACGTCGCGGGTGATGACGGATCCGCTGCCCGTCAGCGCCTCCGCCCCCACCGTGACTGGCGCCACCAGCATGGTGTTGGAGCCGATGAAGGCGCGCGCCCCGATCTCCGTGCGGTGCTTGAACACGCCGTCATAATTGCAGGTGATGGTCCCCGCGCCGATATTGGCCCCCGCGCCGACGCTGGCATCGCCGATATAGCTCAGGTGGTTGACCTTGGCGCCTTCATCGATGGTGGCGTTCTTGATCTCGCAGAAATTGCCCACGCGCACATCCTCGGCCAGTTCGGCACCGGGGCGCAGGCGGGCATAGGGCCCGACCACTGCGCCGCGGCTGACATGGGCGCCTTCCAGGTGGGAAAAGGCCCGGATGCGCGCGCCGCTTTCCACCGTGACGCCGGGGCCGAAGACGACATGCGGCTCCACCTCGCTGTCGCGGCCGATCACGGTGTCATAGGCCAGGAACACGGTCTCCGGCGCCTGCATGGTCACGCCCAGTTCCAGCAGCTCGGCCCGGGCGCGGGCCTGAAAGGCGGCCTCGGCCTCGGCCAGCTGCGCGCGTGAGTTCACGCCCAGCGTCTCGGCCTCGTCACAGGTGACGGCGGTGGCGGACAGGCCGCGGCTGCGCGCGATCTCGACGATATCGGTCAGATAGTATTCGCCCGCGGCATTGTCATTGCCCACTGCATCGATCAGCGAAAACAGCGTTTGCGCATCCGCCGCCACCACGCCGGAGTTGCACAGCGTGATCGCGCGCTCTTCCTCCGTGGCGTCCTTGAATTCCACGATCCGTTCCAGCGCATCACCTTGGGTGACCAGCCGGCCGTATTTGCCCGGGTCGGCGGCGGTGAAGCCCAGCACCACCACATCATGCCGCGCGCGGGCCTGAGCCATGCGTTCCAGCGTTGCGGGCTGGATGAAGGGCGTGTCACCATACAGCACGATGGCGTCGCCCTCGAAGCCTGCCAGCGCCTCGCGGGCCTGGGCCACGGCATGGGCGGTGCCCAGCTGTTCGCCCTGGTGGGCGATGGCGATGCTGTCATCATGGTCCAGCGCCGCGTCCCGCACCGCATCGGCGCCGAAGCCGGTGACCACCACCTGCCGCGCGGGGGACAGGCTGGACCCCGACAGCAGCGCATGGACCAGCATGGGCGCGCCCGCGATGGGGTGCAGAACCTTGGGCATGTCGGAATTCATGCGGGTGCCTTTCCCCGCGGCCAGAACGATCAATGCGATGGACATGGGAAAACCCTTTGTGATTAGCGCGCGCCCGTTTTATCCGCATCCCAGCAAAGGGCAAGCAAAGGGGTGTCGCGGATGCGCACGGTTGTTTTCGATCTGGACGGCACATTGGCAGACACCAGCGGCGACCTGATCGTTGCGGCCAACGCGTGTTTTGCCGAAATGGGCCTGGCAGAGCGGCTGGACATGGCCGCCGATGCCGGCACCGCCATGCGCGGCGGGCGGGCGATGCTGACGCTGGGCCTGACCCGCGCGGGCTGCTTTTCAGAGGAGGAGGTGCTGCGCTGGTATCCCCGCCTTCTGCAGGCCTATGATGCGGCGATCGACGTGCATACACGGTTCTTCCCCGGCGCGATGGAGGCCGTGGAGACCCTGCGCAACGATGGTTTTGCCGTGGCGATCTGCACCAACAAGCCAGAGGCGCTGGCCGAAAAGCTGATGACGCGCATGGGCGCGCGCGCGGCCTTTGGCGCGCTGATCGGGGCGGATACGCTGCCCGTGCGCAAGC
>CBFHYV010000395.1:0-1861 GCA_965660085.1 uncultured Paracoccaceae bacterium | reverse complement strand
CGGGATCGCGCCGTTTCAGCCGCTGGGCCCGCAACTGGGCCAGATGGCTGCGGGCCAAGCCGCGCACGCGGGCGCTGCGGCCCGTTTTCGGGGAATCGCCGTTCATCTCATCCTCCTTGCCCGGCCTGATGTTGCAGACGGTCCCAGACCTCCAGCGCCTCTCCGGCCAGATGGGCGAAGACCGCCACACGCCCGGCCCGGCGGGCCTGGCGGTTCAGCGCCGCGACCAGCGCATCCGGCCCCTCCGGCACATCAGCCGCCTCCGGCCCCGCGGCCAGCGCAGCGCAAACTGATTCGATCCCCTCCATCGCGGCCTCAAGGTCAGGGGCGCGCAGGGCATCGGCCTGCCAGCCGTCCCCATCCGGGCGGGCAAACCCCACCACGAATCCCCCCCGGCGCATGCGCCAAAGGGTGATCCAGGCCTCCTCCTCGCCCATCCGGGCGCCGTGGTGGCACAGGCAACAGCCGGAAAAGCGGATGGGCGGCGCCCCGGCCCGGCGCAGCAGCTGCACCTGCCAGGGGTCCGGCCCATCCACCGGCGCGGCCGCGGCGGGCGCGGGATCTATATGGTCAAACCGTGTCATGCGGGCGCCGTGGTAGCGCCCCTTCACCTAATGCCCGGTAAACCCGCGCGGCCTAATGCGGCGCGGGCTGCAGCACGAATTGCGCGCGGGGCAAGAAGCCGGACAGGAAATGGATCATCTCCGCCGCATCGGCGATCGCGCGGAAAGTATAGACAAGGATCTCCTCGCCCTCATCGCGCACGCGCAGTTCCACCAGACCCATGCGGCCCCCCTCAGACAGTCTGCATTCGTTATAAAACCCGCGCATTCCGTGGCAAGGCCCGGGCCGGTTTCAACCCTTTGTTCAACTCCACGGGGCCAGTGTGCCCCCACGCCCCGAGCTTTCGGGAACCGCACATATATTGCCGCCGAAAGGAGCAATCACTGAATGAAGGAAATTGGCCAACTGATCGAAGCCGACGGGCGCTACGAGTTCCGCGTGGACAGCATGGGGCTCATCGTGCGCGGCGATCATCCGGAATGGGTGATCCAGGCCGCCAGCGAAGTCATTTCACAAACCGCCCGGCTGGAAGCTGAAAGCCGCGTGGATGAACTGGAATCGCTCGTCGAATTCGAAGCCGCCGAGGAGATCGAGGTCGAATCGGCAAAATTCTCGATGAAATCCCGGTTCGAGACGATCCCCCAATGCATCGTCACCATGGGCCGGCTGGACTACAAATGGGCCGCGCCGGAGGGCCGTGAGAAAATGGCCCAGGAATATGACGGCCACCCCTATCGCCGCATCCACGACATGTCGCTGACCTTCTCGGATTCCTTCCTGGAAAACGAGGAAGGCGTGGACATGGACGGTTAAGCGAAGCCCAAGCAACAAGGATATCACGATGGAAATCATCCCCTTCGGCAGCCAGGACGTGGACAACATCCTCAGCCGTGAACCCCAGCGCGCGGAATACCTGCCCTTTGGCGCCGTGCTGCTGGACCGCTCTGGCAAGATCGTGAAATACAACAAGGCCGAAAGCATGATCGCCAACCGCAACCCCGCGGATGTGATCGGCAAGAATTTCTTCAACGACATCGCCCCCTGCGCCAAGGGCAAGCGGTTTCACGGGGAATTCCTGAAATTCCACCAGACCGGCCAGATCAACGTCATGTTCGACTACAAGTTCGCCTACAAGGGCGCGAATGTCGGCGTGAAGATCCACCTGAAATCCCAGCCCGACGGGCAGCATTGCTGGCTGTTCGTGAAACGCGCCTGACCGGGCATGGGTGGCACGGCCGTATATGAGGCGCGGGTCCTGCCGCTGCTGCGGGATCTGCTGGCACGGGCCCGCGGCGGC
>CBFHYV010000394.1:0-1862 GCA_965660085.1 uncultured Paracoccaceae bacterium | reverse complement strand
TGTTGCCACCCCGTCCAGATCCAGCACCAGCCGCAGCGGATCGGCCAGGGTGAACAGCCGGAAGGGCACCGGCTGGCTCAGCGTCAGCTCCAGCCGCGCGCCGCTAAGCCCGCTGTCGCGCAGCACCAGCGCATCCGGGCGCAGCTCGGCCAGGGCCGCAGGCGTCTGGGCAGAAGGCATCTGGGCGGCAGAGGGCGCGGGCGGCGCCACCGCCAGCAGGGCCGCAAGCGCCACCATCACCAGCCCGCGCAGCCTCATGCGCCTGCACCGCTCTGATGGCCACGCGCCCGCATGAAGGCCGTCAGCCGTTCCAACCCCTCGGCGATGTCCTCGGTGCTGCGGGCGTAGGAAAAGCGCAAGGTGCCGTGCCCGCGCGCGGGGTCAAAATCCAGCCCCGGCGTCACGGCCACGCCGGCCTCCTGCAGGATCTCCGCCGCCAGAGCGCGGCTGTCATCGGTGATGTCGGACACATCGGCATAGACATAGAACGCCCCGTCCGGCGGCGCGATCCTGGTAAAGCCCGCCTTGGGCAACCCCTCCAGCATCAGGGCGCGGTTGCGAGCATAGACGGCCATGTTGGCCTGCAGCTCATCTGTGGCGTCCATGGCGGCCAGCGCGGCCACCTGGCTGGCGTGTGGCGGGCAGATGAACAGGTTCTGGGCCAGGCGTTCAAACTGGCGCACCTGTGCGGGCGGCACCACCAACCAGCCCACGCGCCAGCCCGTCATGCTGAAATACTTGGAAAAGGAATTGATCACGCAGACATTGTCGCTGATCTCCAGCGCGGTGACGGCCTTCGCCTCATATTCGATGCCGTGGTAGATCTCATCGGACAAGAACGCGGCACCGCGGCCCTGCGCATCCGCGATCAGCGCCGCCATGGCATCGCGCCCCAGCATCGTGCCCGTTGGATTGGCGGGCGAGGCCACCAGCAGCCCGTCATAGGCCACGCCAGCCAGGTCCTGCGGCGTGGGTTGCAGGCGCGCCTCCGGCCGCGCGGGCACCTCCACCGGGGTCAGATCCAGCGCGCGCAGGATCTGCCGATAGGACGGATAGCCCGGCGCCCCCAGCGCCACCCGCGCGCCGGCGTCAAACAGCGCCGTGAAGGCCAGGATGAACCCGCCCGACGATCCCGGCGTGACAATCACCCGCGCCGGGTCCAGATCCACGCCGTACCAGTCCCCATACAACTGCGCGATGCGCTGGCGCAGGGCTGGCAGGCCCAGCGCCACGGTATAGCCCAGCGGATCATCCTGCATGGCACGGGCCAGGGCATCGCGCGCGGCGGCGGGGGCCGGGGTGCCGGGCTGGCCCACCTCCATGTGGATGATATGGCGCCCGGCGGCCTCGGCCTTGCGGGCGGCTTCCATCACGTCCATCACAATGAAGGGATCAACGGCCCCCCGGGTTGAGTTTCGCATCGCTCTCTCCATACACTGTCGCGGAAACTGGGACGAACGGAGCGGCAGGTCAATGGAGCGTATCACCCGGCGTCTGGCCGCGGCCCTGATCTGGCTGGTTCTTGCCCTGCCCCTGCAGACGCTGTCGGCCCAGGCGGCCACGCTGCTGCGCGATGCCGATATCGAACATGCGCTGGTCCAACTGGCCGCGCCGCTGGCCCAGGCCGCCCGGCTGAACCCCGCGCGCCTGCAAGTGCTGGTTCTGGATGATCCCGGCCTGAATGCCTTTGTGGTGGATGAACAGCATGTGTTCGTCCATGCCGGGCTGATCCAGCGGCTGGACAGCGCCAGCGCCCTGCAAGGCGTGCTGGCCCATGAAATCGCACATATCACCCAAGGCCATGTGCTGCGGCGGCAAGCGAATCTGCGCAATGCCCGCAGCGCGGCGGGGCTGGGCATGGC
>CBFHYV010000393.1:316-1905 GCA_965660085.1 uncultured Paracoccaceae bacterium | reverse complement strand
CCGCGATCGCATGCCCGTATAGATCGCGTGACGCTCCAGCAGCTGCGCGGCCAGGCTCGGACCTGGCCGCAAATTGTAGGCCCGTATCGCGTGATACCACAGAGCACGGTGCGCATGCCGATCCGCATAGGCCGCGCGCCAGTCAGGGTAAAGATCAGACACCAGCGGCCAGACAGCGCGGCGCGCCGCAAATTCACTTGACGAACAAAACGACACCCCCAGCGCCTCGGCCAGCAGCGCGGCGGCCGTGTCTTTCCCGTGGCGCCCGTGCCCGATCACCAGCAGGCGCGGCGCCTCAGAATGGGATTTCATCATCAATCGCGCCCCGGCCGGGATCCTGCGCGGGCGCCTGCGCGCCGCTATCGCGCGGCCGCCCATCCGCACCGCCTGCGCCATCCTGGGCGCGGTCCAGCAGCTGCAGAACGCCCGCATACGGGCGCAGCACCACCTCTGTTGCGTATCGATCCTGCCCGCTCTGGTCTTGCCATTTCCGCGTTGCCAGCTGGCCCTCGACATAGACGCGGGATCCCTTGCGCAAGAACCGCTCTGCCACGCCCACCAGCCCCTCGGCCGTGATCGCCACAGTATGCCATTCGGTTTTTTCGCGGCGCTCGCCCGTGGTCTTGTCCCGCCAGCTTTCGCTTGTGGCGATCCGCAAATTGCACACCTTGCCGCCGTTCTGAAACGTGCGCACTTCGGGATCTCGCCCCAGGTTGCCCACCAAAATCACCTTGTTCACACCCATTTTTCACCTTTCATGCGCGC
This sequence comes from uncultured Paracoccaceae bacterium, assembly GCA_965660085.1. Taxonomy (GTDB): domain Bacteria; phylum Pseudomonadota; class Alphaproteobacteria; order Rhodobacterales; family Rhodobacteraceae; genus CBFHYV01. The sequence goes on along the minus strand of CBFHYV010000393.1, from coordinate 1,140 downwards.
CAGCGGCCGCAGTCGGTTTGCGTTACGATTGCTCGCTTGCCGTTGGCATAGGCCACGACATGCGCGCGGCGCCAGGATCCCGGCCCCGTATTGTATCCTTGATCCAGGGCGCCCGTGATCCCGGCCACAAAAACCCCCTCGCATATCTCTGGGCTATGCTTATCCCCGATCGTGATTTTCGTGGCCATGCGCGCCAGACCGGCCGCCGTGCCGCGGGATCCATTCGGCCCTTGATGCCCGTGCATGCCACATTCAATCCCGCCCGCATCCTGGCAGATCATGAAACTGCCCCCCATTGGCACGAACTCGACACCCTCCAGCCTGCGCGGGTCGGCCTCTTGCAGCGCCCACCGCAGCAGGTTGAACCCTTCGCGCGCGTCCCGCTCGGCCTCCAGCTGCGCCAGGTTCAAGCGATGCCAGTAGTGCATGTTTTCCACGTCACGGCGGTCAGGATCCCGCCGCGCCCATTGTTTCAGGCGGTCGTCGTGATTGCTCTCAATCATCACAGACCGGCACCAGGCGCGCTCGGTCGCGCGCAGGAACTCGGCGCCCTCGGCCACATGCGCGGCCATGCCAGACAGCCCGCGCGCCACCATCCGCGCCCGATGGAATGGGTCAGCCTCGACATGCCGGCTCGATTGCTCAAAACTCAGCAGATCGTGAAAAAACTGATACCGCGGGCGCAGCGCCTCGATCATCGCCCCCGGCGTATCGCCCCAGCAGCCCGCGAACACCTCCGGCGGCACCGTTGGCAGATGTATATCGCCCCAGGTCACAGCGGCCACGCCATGCCCGCCCGTCACCTGGCCGCGCCTCACAACCAG
>CBFHYV010000393.1:0-306 GCA_965660085.1 uncultured Paracoccaceae bacterium | reverse complement strand
CCCCGTCCACCTCGACCAGACAGGCGCCCAGAACGTGATGGAACCGCGCCTTGATCCCGGCTTTCTTTTCAATGTAATTCGGCACCGTGACAGCGCCCGTGGTGCAAACGCTCGGCACATAGGCCCCCGGCATCTGCGGCACAGTCTGAAACGCCAGCCGCGCATGCGGAAACACCGTGTCCCGGCCGCGCCCATAGGTCAGAAGGCCAGACAGCGGCCGCGTTGCGGTCGGCAGGGTATTCATTTCAGCGGCGAACAGCACCGGCCCGCAGTCAAGCGCATCGAAGCGCAGGAACTCGCGCAGCT
>CBFHYV010000392.1:0-1906 GCA_965660085.1 uncultured Paracoccaceae bacterium | reverse complement strand
GGGCAGCGGCCCGTCCCCGGCCGCCGAACCCGCGCCGGCGCGCAAGCCCAAGTTGAGCTTTACCGAAAAACACCGGCTGGAGGCCCTGCCCGACGAAATCGCCCGGCTTGAGGCCGAGATCGGCAAGCTGGAGCAGTTGCTGGCCGACCCCGATCTGTTCACGCGCGAGCCGGTGAAGTTCCGCAAGGCCACGGAGGCGCTGACCACCCGTCAAAGCGCGCTGGAGGCCGCGGAAACGGAATGGCTGGAACTGGCCGAAAAGGCCGAAGCCGGCTGAGTGCGGCTCAGCGCCGGGTTGGGCCAGTGCGCTCGGCCCCGTCAGCCGCCGGCGGGGACAGGCCCAGCCAGCGCGCGGCCAGGGTCATTTCCGCCACGGTCATCAGGATGCGCGCCACATGGTGCAGGCTGACCAACGCGGGGCTGGCCGCCAGGGACAGCGCGATGACGGACATCTCTGTCACGCCGCCGGGGGCGAAGCTGATCAGCAGGTGCAGGAATGGCAGGCCCGTGGCCCAGTGCAGCCACCAGGACAGCGCGGCCCCCAGAGCCAGCATGAAGCCGACGGACACCAGCGCCAGCCCCGCAGACCGCCGCACCAGCCCACCGGTGATGCCGTTGAACCGCATCCCCAGGCTGACCCCCACCACCACCTGCGCCGTGGCGATCAGCCAAAACGGCACCGCCGGGGTCCAGCGCGCCAGCAGCGACACCGCCGCCGTTAGCAGCAGTGGCCCGATGATCTGCGCCGCCGGCACATGCAGCCAGCCCGCCGTGGCCAGGCCAATGCTGGCCAGCAGGGCGATGGCGGTGTAATCCACGGCGCCCGCGGTGATCTGCGCGCTGTCTGGCAAAATGCCCGCCGCGCTGCCAACGGGTGCGCCCAGCCAGATGGACAGCGCCGAAGGGATGAGCGCGATCACCAGGATGATGCGCAGGAATTGCTGCAGCGTCAGCACGCGGATGTCGGCCCCGACGGCGTCGCCCATCAGGATACTTTCCATCAGCCCGCCCGTGGTGCCGGAATAGAACGCCGTGGGCCGATCCAGCCCGCCCAGCCGCGTGAAGATCAGGTAGTTGCCCAGATGCGCCACGAGGATGAACACCACCAGCGCCGTCAGCGTCAGCGGCAGCACCGCGATCTGGCCCAGCAGGGCGGGCGTGACCTGCGCGCCGATCATCACCCCGATCAGCGCGACGAACCAGCCCCGGAAAGTCTGCGGAAAGCGGTAGCCGTCCAGCTGGCCGCCCCAGACCATGACCACCAGCGCCGAGCTGAGCAGGCTGCCCAGCATCCAGGGCATGGGCAGATGCAGCAGCGTGGCAAGCCCGCCGCCGGCGGTGCCGATGGCCAACAGGGCCGCTGTCAGGGAAAGGGTGCGCTGCGTCATGTCCCTGTGCTTACGCCCTTGTTGCGCCGGGTGCAAATCCGCGCGGACGCGCGCGGGCGGGCTGTGCGGCGCGGCGTTGCGCGCTAGGCTTGGCGGCATGACACAGCCGCGCCCCCTTGCCCAGACCCCCACCGCCCCGACGGGCCGCAGACCTTCGCTGGCCGAAAGCGCGGTGTTCATCGGGGCCGCCATCTATCGCGGCTCGCGCTATGGCGCGCGGCACCCCCTGTCGATCGAGCGGGTTCCAGCGGCGACGGACCTGGCCCGCGCGCTCGGCTGGCTGCCGGCAGAGCGGTATCGCACCAGTCCGCGCGCCAAGCCCGCCGCGCTGCACCGGTTCCATGATCCCGACTATGTCAGCGCCCTCATGCGGGCAGAGGCGCGCGGCCATGCAGAGCCGGAGGAGGCGCGGCGCTATGGTCTGGGCACCCTGTCCAACCCCATCTTTGCCGAGGTCTTCCGCCGCCCGGCTACGGCGGTGGGCGGCGGGTTGCTGGCGGCGGCGCATGTGGCGCAGG
>CBFHYV010000391.1:0-1906 GCA_965660085.1 uncultured Paracoccaceae bacterium | reverse complement strand
CCCGCCTTTTCTTCGAGCCGCAGCCATTCTTCTTCGGCAGCATCCAGTTTGGATTGGCGTTCGATCAGGGCGTCTGTCGCCTTTTGGAATTTGACCGGGTTGGCCGTGAACAATTCAGGGTCGCTCAGCAATTCCTGCACCTTTCCGATCTCCGCTTCGAGGCGTTCCATCTCTGCGGGAAGCGCCTCTAACCTGTGCTTCTCGGTGAAGCTCAGCGTTTGAGACTCCGTCTGCTTTTGCTTGAGCTTCGGCTTGCTGTCCTTTGATTTGACAACACTTTCCGAAAAATCGTCCTGGCCGCGCTGGCTCAGATAATCGCTCCACCCACCGGCATAAACGGTGGCTTTGCCATCGCCTTCCATCGCGATGGTTGTCGCCGCGACCCGGTCCAGAAAGTCGCGGTCGTGCGAGATCAGAAGCACCGTGCCGTCATATTCGCCCAACAGATCCTGCAACAGATCCAGCGTTTCCACATCCAGATCGTTGGTGGGTTCGTCCAGCACCAGCAGGTTGGATTCCTTGGCCATGATGCGCGCCAGCAGCAGCCGCGCGCGCTCGCCCCCCGAAAGCGAGCGCACAGGCGCGCGGGCCTGACGGTCATCGAACAGGAATTCCTTGAGGTAGCCCACCACATGTTTCGGCGTGCCCCGCACCAGGATCTGGTCAGACTGGCCAGAGACCCGCGCCTCTGGGTCGTCTGTCATGGCCTCCCACAGGGTCTGGTCCGGGTCCAGCTGCGCGCGCGCCTGGTCAAAGACCGCAGGCACAAGGTTGGTGCCCAGCTTGACCTGCCCGGCATCGGGCGCGATCTCGCCCATCAACAGCTTGATCAGCGTGGTCTTGCCCACGCCATTCGGCCCGATGAAGGCCACCCTTTCGCCGCGCTGCACGGTGATGGAAAAATCGCGCAAAATGGGCTTGTCCGCGAAGGCCAGCGAAAGGCCCGTGGCCTCGATCACCTTGCGGCCGGATTTGGGGCCAGCGGCCAGATCCATCGCCGCCGCGCCCTGACGGCGGATCATGCCCGCGCGTTCCTTGCGCAGGTCCTGCAACGCGCGCAGGCGGCCCTGGTTGCGCTTGCGCCGCGCGCTGATGCCTTCGACGGCCCAGCGGGCCTCGGACTTGATCTTGCGGTCCATCTTGTGGCGCTGCATGTCTTCGTCGGCCCAGGCCTTGTCGCGCCAGGCCTCAAAAGCGGCAAAGCCCTGTTCCTGGCGGCGCACCTCACCCCGATCCACCCACAGCGTGGCGCGCGTCAGTTCCGATAGGAACCGCCTGTCGTGGGAAATCAGCACAAAGGCGCGGCGCGTGCTGCGCAGCTCATCCTCCAGCCAACCGATGGCCTCGATGTCCAGGTGGTTGGTCGGCTCGTCCAACAGCATCAGCTCCGGCTCTTGCGCCATCAGGCGGGCCAGCGCCGCGCGCCGCCGTTCCCCGCCAGATGCGGTGGACACCGGCCGCGCGGGGTCGAATTTCAGCCCCTCTGCCGCGCGTTCCACCTTGTAGGCCTCTGACGGGTCAAAGCCTTCCAGGGCGAAATCCCCCAGCGTGTCATAGCCGGACAGGTCAGGCTCCTGCTCCATATAGCCCACGCTGACACCGGGGGAGAGCACGCGCTCGCCCCGGTCAGGCTCCACCAGCGCGGCCATGACCTTCATCAGGGTGGATTTGCCAGAGCCGTTGCGCCCCACAAGGGCCACGCGGTCGCCCTGATGCACCACCAGCGAAAGCCCGGCAAAAACCGGGTCTCCCCCGAAGGTGAGCGATATGTCAGTGAGCTGAAGCAGAGGTGTCGGTGCCATGCCCCGTGCGGTAGGCGCAGATGCGCGGGGCGTCAAGGGTGTGGCCCGCCCCGGCGCATCCGCCGCGCCGGCCTGCTGGCCGGATCAGGCCGCCACCGCGCGCA
>CBFHYV010000390.1:0-1916 GCA_965660085.1 uncultured Paracoccaceae bacterium | reverse complement strand
CCTTTGCCGATGCCCTGCCGCCGCTGGCCGCGCGGGTGCAGCAGGCGCTGGGCCTGCGCGCGGCGCTTGGCGCGCTGGGCCGTGACCGGGTGCTGCACCGCTTTGCCCGTGCCTTTCTGCCGCGCTACCGGGCAGAGAAACAGCGCCGCGGCTGGCTGGATTTCGATGATCTGATCACCCTGGCCGGGCGGCTTCTGCGTGATCCACAGGTGGCGCAATGGGTGCTGTATCGGCTGGACGGCGGGATAGACCATATCCTGGTGGATGAGGCGCAGGACACCAGCCCCGAACAATGGCAGGTGATCGAGGCGCTGGCCCAGGAATTCACCGCCGGCGAAGGCGCGCGCGCGGATGTGGCGCGCACCATCTTCGTTGTCGGGGACAAGAAGCAGTCCATCTATTCCTTCCAGGGCGCCGAGGCGCGGCAGTTCGACCTGATGCGCGACAAGTTCGCCCGCCAGCTGGCCGAGGCACAGCGCGGGCTGGAGCGGCTGAGCCTGGAATATTCCTTCCGCTCGGCCGAGGCGATCCTGCGCACGGTGGACTGCACCTTTGACGGGCGGGCGGCGTCGGGCTTCGTGGCCGAGGAACGCCACCGCGCCTTTCACGCGGACATGCCCGGCCGGGTGGACCTGTGGCCCATGGTGCCCCTGGCCGAGGCCCCGCCAGAACGTGACTGGCACCGGCCCGTGGATTACGTCAGCCCCGTGCATCACAGCGTCATCCTGGCACGGCGTGTGGCCGGGGCCATCCACCAGATGATCGACAGCGGTACGCTGATCCCGGATGCCAAGGGCGGCGGGCGGCCCATCACCGCCAGCGATGTGCTGATCCTGGTGCGCCGCCGCAAGGCCCTGTTCGAGGAGATCATCCGCGCCTGCAAGGCGCTGGACCTGCCCATCGCCGGGGCGGACAGGCTGAAGGTCATGGCCGAGCTTGCCGTGCGCGACATCGGCGCGCTGCTGTCCTTCCTGGCCACGCCGGAGGATGACTATTCCCTGGCCGTGGCGCTGCGCAGCCCGATCCTGGGCTGGAGCGAGCAGGCGGTCTTCGACCTCGCCCACCGGCGTGAGAAAAAATACCTCTGGGGCGCGCTCTATGATCGGCGGGCGGAGTTTCCCGAGACGGTGGAGATCCTGACGGATCTGCGGGCGCAGGCGGATTTCCTGCGGCCCTATGACCTGATCGAACGGGTCCTGACCCGCCACGACAAGCGCCGCGCCATCGTGGCCCGCCTGGGCGAGGAGGCGCAGGATGGCATTGACGCGCTGCTGGACCAGGCGCTGAGCTATGAAAGCGGCGCGATCCCGGATCTGACGGGCTTTCTGCATTGGATGCAGACCGACGATCTGCAGATCAAGCGGGACCTTTCCGCCGCCGATGGCAAGCTGCGGGTGATGACGGTGCATGGCGCCAAGGGGTTGGAGGCGCCAGTGGTGATCCTGCCCGATTGCGGCCTGTTCCAGCCGCCGTCGCGCCCCGATGTGCTGATCGATGACGGCGGCGCGATGTGGCTCGGCGTCAGCCCGGTGCCCGCGCGCCAGCAACAGGCCATCGACGCCCACGCCGAGGCCGAGCGGCAGGAGCGTGACCGCCTGCTGTATGTGGCCATGACGCGGGCGGAGAAATGGCTGATCGTCGCCGCGCATGAGAACGCCAAGGGCGAAGGCGCGTGGCATGGGCAGGTCCGCGCGGGCCTGGAGGCCGCCGGCGCCGTGCCGCATGATTTTGCCTGGCCGGACGGGGAGATGGGCGCGGGATTGCGGCTGGAAACCGGGGCCTGGCCCGGGCGCGCTGATCCGCCTGCTGTGTCTGACGCAAGGGCGCAACCTGACACTGGCGCGGTACAAGACCAGGCAGACACCGCCACGCCGGGCGCTGCGGACAGCCCCGCGTGGATGTGGCAGCCCGCCCCG
>CBFHYV010000389.1:0-1944 GCA_965660085.1 uncultured Paracoccaceae bacterium | reverse complement strand
CCAGCGCCGGGGCGGCTCGTCCTCCAGAAGGGCAACATGGTCACCTTCGCGAACCCATTGCACACCGGGCGGGGCCCAGGCGGGACCATCGGCGGATTGGACGGCAAGCAGATGCAGACGGGTCATGCGCCAGCCTCCTTCAGGCGAAGCAGAATATCGGTTTCGATCGCGTCATAGGTCTCCTCGGTGATGTCACCGGCCAGCAGGCGGCGTTCGGCATCGGCGAGCGCCGCGCGCAGGGCGGCGGGATCGTTGCGCTGTTGGTCCACGGCCTCCGCCACGCGCCGCGCCACCCACAAGGCCCCCGCGGCCGGAGCCTTGGCCGGCAGCAGCAACAGGCCAGACACCAGCCCCATCAAGCGGCCTCCCCCGCCGGCACGCCCAGTGACAGCCGGACGAAGTGATAGGGCGGCACGGGCCCCACCAGGCGCAGCTGCGGATCGGCGCCGGGGGCAAAGCCACAGGCCCGCGCGGCGGACTCGACCCGGGTGGCAAAGGCCTCCTGCGCCTCGGCGGGCAGCAGAACCTCCGCCGACAGCACCTGCACGTCTTCCTCAGGGGCGCGCAGAACGTGATCCACCATCTCACCGCGCAGTTCCGCCAGCAGCCGGCGCTGCGCGGCAGTCCGGCGGCGGTCCAACGCCTCGCCCAGGCGGCGGCCGAAATCGGCCTGGTCAAAATGGCCCGCGGGCCGGGCGCGCAGCCGGTCCCGCTCGGCCCGCAGGGCGGGATCCTCCGCCAGAACGGCCTCCAGCGCGGCATCGCGCGGGAAGGACACGCGCAGGCCCAGCTCCACCCGGCCCCGCACCCGCTGAAACTGCGGCGTCAGCGCATCGGCCTGTGCGGCCAGCAGGGCGGCAACCTCCGGCACGCCCCCCGCGCTCATGCCAAAGCGCATGGGCAACAGCGCGCCGGCATCGAGACAGGTTTCCAGCACGCGGGTATGGGCCAGCAGAACCCGGCGGCGGGGCAGGATCTCTGCCCCGTCATGCGGCCCATGGATCAACCCGCCCTGCGGCAGCTCGGTAAAGGTGACAGGCCCGGTCACGCCGCTGGCGGTCTCCAGCACGCCAGGGGCCGGGCGGGCGCCGGGTTCCAGCAGGCCATAGAGGTAGATCATGGGCGCTCCCTTCGTGAATGGATGGTCATGCAGAGGCCGGAAGCGCCGCGCGCAGGCGCGCGATCTCGGCCTCCAGCGCGGCGATGCGCGCCTCGGGGGCCATATCCTCCAGGCCCGGATCGGGGGCCGTGCCGCACAGGCGCGGATCGCGTTCCCACCAGTCGATGCCCAGTTCCTTGGCCTTGTCGACCGTGGCCACCAGCAGCCGCAGGCGGATGGTCAGCAGCTCGATCCCCACAAGCGAGATCGAGACATCGCCCGCGATCACGATCCCCTTGTCGAGGATACGCTCCAGCACATCGGCCAGGCTGTCGTGATGGACGGGGCTCTGCATCTCGAAGCTCATGCCGCCCCCGCATCCTCGCGATGATACCGGCCCATCCGCCCAAAACCGCACAGCTGCCCCGCCGGGTCCAGGCGGACCTCATAGGCGGTCAGCAGGTCATTGTCGCCCATGCGGGCGGGCACCTCGATCACCTCGATCACGATGGCCCAGCCGCCCTCGGGCAGATGGTCACAACGCACCACCCCATCCACGGGGGCGGCGCAGATCTGGCCCATCGCGTCACGCGCGGCGGCGATGGCCCCGGCCATGCCGATGGCCGGCGACAGGGGGGAGAGATCGCCCTCAGCCACGGGTCAGAAGCTCCAGCAGGGCGGCGCGCTGGCGCCGCCGTTCGGCGGCCTCCGCACGGGCCTGGGCCGCGCGGCGTTCCGCCTGTTCCAGCCCCATTTCCAGGCGGCTGAGGTCAAATTCCAGGCGCACGAGTTGAATCGCGGCCTCCTTGCGGCTGCGGGCCACGGCGCCAAAGGCCGCGCGCGGG
>CBFHYV010000388.1:0-1964 GCA_965660085.1 uncultured Paracoccaceae bacterium | reverse complement strand
CACAACCGGCGCCACGTATCCCTTGCGCATCACCGACATGCCGTTCAGCCCTTCACGGCTTTCACGATCTTCTGCGCGCCGTCTTTCAGATCGTCGGCGGCAATCACGTTCAGGCCGGAGTTTGCGATGATCTCCTTGCCCTTTTCCACGTTCGTGCCCTCAAGGCGCACAACCAGCGGAACCTGCAGGCCGACTTCCTTGACCGCGGCAATTACGCCTTCGGCGATGATGTCACAGCGCATGATGCCGCCGAAGATGTTGACCAGGATGCCCTTCACGTTCGGGTCGGAGGTGATGATCTTGAACGCCTCGGTCACCTTCTCCTTGGTGGCGCCGCCGCCCACATCCAGGAAGTTGGCAGGCTCCGCACCATAGAGCTTGATGATGTCCATGGTCGCCATGGCCAGGCCCGCGCCGTTGACCATGCAGCCGATCTCGCCGTCCAGCGCGATGTAGTTCAGATCGTATTTGGACGCTTCCAGTTCCTTGGGGTCTTCCTCGGTGGTGTCGCGCAGTTCGGACACCTCGGGCTGGCGATACATCGCGTTGCCGTCAAACCCCAGCTTGGCGTCCAGCACCTTCAGGTTGCCGTCTTCCATCACGATCAGGGGGTTGATCTCCAGCATCTCCATGTCCTTCTCGACGAAGGCCTTGTAGAGGATGCCCATCAGTTTCACGCATTGCTTCATGGCCGGGCCTTCCAGGCCGAGCGAGAAGGCGATGCGGCGGCCGTGGAAGGGCTGGTAGCCCGTGGCCGGATCGACGGAGAAGGACAGGATCTTTTCCGGGGTGGAGGCGGCGACCTCCTCGATGTCCATCCCGCCTTCGGTGGAGCACACGAAGGAAATGCGGGAGGTCTGGCGATCCACCAGCAGCGCCAGATACAGCTCGCGCGAGATGTCGGAACCGTCTTCGATGTAGATGCGGTTGACCTGCTTGCCGGCGGGGCCGGTCTGGTGGGTCACCAGGGTCTTGCCCAGCATCTTGCGGGCTTCCTCGGCGGCTTCCTCAACGGATCTCGCCAGGCGCACGCCGCCTTTTTCACCGGCTTCGGCTTCCTTGAAGCTGCCCTTGCCGCGGCCACCTGCGTGGATCTGGGCCTTGACCACCCACAGCGGGCCGTCGAGTTCGCCCGCGGCGGTTTTTGCGTCTTCGGCCTTCAGAACGGCGCGTCCGTCGGAAACCGGAGCACCGTAGCTGCGCAGCAGTGCCTTGGCCTGGTATTCGTGGATATTCATGGATCAACTGTCCCGTCTTGCTGTCGTTGCCCCATGCTATGCGGGCAGAAAGGCAAGGGGGAATGTCCGAATTGACGCATCCGCCGGAAAACCGACATTTGTGATCACACGATTTGTGACTGTGATCACAAGATCGGATGGCCGGATCGCCAAACAGAATCGGGGCCGGAAAACCGGCCCCGATCCAAGGTCTGCAGGCGTGTCAGATCAGGCGAGCGTTTCGTCGATGCCCTTGCAGGCTTCGACCAGACCCTTCACCGCGTTGACCGAATTGTCGAACATGGCTTGTTCGTCCTTGGTCATCTTGATCTCGACGATCTTTTCCACACCGCCGGCGCCGATGATGGTCGGCACGCCGACATACATGTTGGTCAGGCCGAATTCATTGGTGCAATGGGCCGCGCAAGGCAGCAGGCGCTTCTGGTCCTTCAGATAGGCTTCGGCCATTTCGATGGCGGAAGTCGCCGGTGCATAGAAGGCAGAGCCGGTCTTCAGCAGGCCGACGATCTCGGCGCCGCCGTCACGGGTGCGCTGCACGATGGCGTCCAGCTTTTCCTGCGTGGTCCAGCCCATGTCCACCAGATCGGGCAGGGGGATGCCCGCCACGGTGGAATAGCGCACCAACGGCACCATCGTATCGCCATGGCCGCCCAGCACGAAGGCGGTCACGTCCTTCATGGACACGTCGAATTCCAGGCTGAGGAAGTGGCGGAAGCGCGCGCTGTC
>CBFHYV010000387.1:0-1999 GCA_965660085.1 uncultured Paracoccaceae bacterium | reverse complement strand
CTGCGCCCCCGCGGCATGGACCACAAGGTGATGATGACCGGCCCCACCGGCACCAACGCCGTGGAAGCCGCCATGAAACTGGCGCGCAAGATCACCGGGCGCCGCAACATCGTGGCCTTCACCAACGGGTTCCACGGCATGACCATGGGCGCGCTGGCCTGCACCGGCAACGCCGGCAAACGCGCCGGCGCCGGCACGCCCCTGTGCGGCACCACCCATATGCCGTTCGAGGGCGCCTTTGGCGCGGATGTGGACAGCCTGTCGCTGATTGAACAGATGCTGGACAACCCCTCCAGCGGCATGGACGCGCCCGCGGCCTTCATCATTGAACCCGTGCAGGGCGAAGGCGGGCTGAACGCGGCCTCCCCGGAGTTTCTGCGCGGCATCGCGGCGCTGGCGCGCAAACATGGCGCGCTGCTGATCGCGGATGACATTCAGGCAGGCTGCGGCCGCACCGGCCCGTTCTTCAGCTTCGAGGACATGGGCATCATGCCCGATCTCATCCCGCTGGCGAAATCGCTGTCCGGCATGGGGCTTCCCTTTGCCGCGCTGCTGATCCGGCCGGAATATGACATCTGGAAGCCGGCCGAACACAACGGCACCTTCCGCGGCAACACCCATGCCTTCGTCACCGCGCGCGTCGCACTGGAGAAGTTCTGGCAGGGCGAGCAGACCCTGCGCCAGGAAACGGAGGCCAAATCCGTCATCCTGACCTCCGGCCTGCAAGCCGTGGCCGAGGCCGCCGGCGGCGGCACGCTGAAGGGGCGCGGCATGATGCAGGGCGTCGATGTGGGCAGCGGCGAACTGGCCGCCAAGATCTGCGCGCGCGCCTTTGAACGCGGGTTGATCATCGAAACCTCCGGCGCCCATGATGAGGTGGTCAAGGTGCTGGCACCGCTGACCATCCCCACCGAACAGCTGCGCGAGGGGCTGGACATCCTGTTGACCGCCACGCGCGAGACGACCGAAACACTGAAACTGGCAGCGGAGTAACACCATGATCGTCCGGGATTTCGACGAAATCGTCAAAAACGAACGCAGCCGCGTGGTGTCCGACGCCAAGTGGACCTCCGTGCGGATGCTGCTGGCCGATGACGGGATGGGCTTTTCCTTCCACATCACCTTCCTTGAGGCCGGCTCTGAACACACGTTCGAATACAAGAACCACTTTGAAAGCGTCTACTGCGTGCAGGGCAAAGGCTCGATCACGGATCTCAAGACCGGAGAGATCCACCAGATCCGCCCCGGCGTCATGTATGCGCTGAACGAACATGACCGCCACGTGCTGCGCGCCGAAGAAGAGCTGGTGATGGCCTGCGTGTTCAACCCGCCCGTGACCGGCACGGAGGTGCACCAGGCGGACGGCTCCTACGCCGCGGCAGAGGCCTGATCCGGGACCACTGGCCAGCCTGCTGGGCCAAGGGCCCAGGGGCTGGCCGCCCGCGCCGCGCCACATGCCGACACATCCAACAAGGAGAGCCTCGCGCCAATACCGCGGGGCGCGTGACCTGACATGACCTTTTCCGAGAAGTTTCCCCACCACACCGTCGAGAAGATCGGCGGCACCACCATGAGCCGCATCGACGCGCTGCGCGACAGCCTGCTGATCGGCGGCACCGCGCCGGATGCGCCCTATGGGCGGATCTTCGTCGTCTCGGCCTTTGGCGGGATCACCGATACGCTGCTGGAGGCCAAGAAATCCGGCGCGCCCGGCGTCTATGCGCTGTTTGCCGCGGCGGACAATGACCACGGCTGGCTGGACGCCCTGACCGCGGCCGGCACGGCCATGCAGCGCGCCCATCAGGCCGTTCTGGACGATGCCGCCGATATCGCGCTGGCCGATGAATTCGTCCGCGACCGGATCGAGGGCGCGCGGTCCTGCCTGTTCGATCTGCAGCGGCTCTGTTCCTACGGGCATTTCCGGCTGGCCGATCACATGGGCGTCACGCGAGAGCTGTTGTCGGGCCTGGGCGAGGCACATTCCGCCTTTGTCGCGACG
>CBFHYV010000386.1:0-2073 GCA_965660085.1 uncultured Paracoccaceae bacterium | reverse complement strand
CTCCACCCGCCCCTCTGTCACCGTCTCCAGCCCGGCGATGATCCGCAGCGTGGTGGACTTGCCGCAGCCCGACGGGCCAAGAATGGCCGTGAACAGCCCCGCGGGAATGTCCAGATCTATCCCGTCCAGCGAGGCGGTCTGCCCCCAGACCTTGCGCACCCCGTGCAGGCGGATGGATTTGCCCGGCCCCTCGGTCATGCAGGGTCCTCGTCACAGATGACAAGATCGATGCCCGCCGCGTCCAGTTGCGCGCAGATCGGCTCTGGCGGGCGGGTGTCACAGACGACATGTTCGACATCCGTGATATGGCCGCTGCGCACATGCGCCTTGCGGCCGAATTTCGTGCCATCCAGCACCAGGATTCGCCTGTCCGCATTGCGAGAGATCGCCTCGCGCGACAGCGCATCCTCCTCCGAAAGGTCCAGCAGCCCCCCGTCGGCGCTGACCGCGGCCACGCCGAACAGCCCGATGTCAAACCTGTAGCTGTCAAAGAACGCCACCGCCGATGGCCCGACGATATCGGCGCCCGAGGCGCGCAGCGTGCCGCCGGGAATGGTGACCCTGGCGTCACCATAGCGATAGGCGCTGAGCGCCAGATGCAGGTTGTTGGAAAAGATCCGCAGATCCTTGTGATGGGACAAGGCGGCCACCACAAGCTCGGGCGTGGTGCCGATGGAAACCGCCAGCGTTACATCATCCGGAATCAGCGCGCTGGCCCGATGCCCGATCTGCTGCTTGGCTGACAGGCTGAGAATGCGGCGCAGTTCGTAATGGTCGGCATTGGCTGTCGCCAGCTCTACCCCGCCATGCACGCGCCGCAACAGCCCGCGTTCGCACATGTCATTGATATCCTTGCGGATCGTCTGGGTGGTCACACGGAACAGCCGCGCCAGGTCATCGACCTTTGCGCTGCCGTGGGTGCGCACCAGTTCCGCCACACGGGCCTGCCGGTCCGTGCACCAATCGGGAATTTGCGCGCCGTGGAGTCGATCATCTGGTTTCATATGAAACCGATACACCCGACACATGAAACGCACGTGACGCGGACAGACAAAACCGCCGCCCCCTCACCACCGGGCGCGCATCAGGCGGGGCCACGGACAGCGCTCCACCATTTGACAATTCCCCCAAGCGCGTCGATCAATCCAAGCTCAGGCACATGCAAGGCGTCCTTCCACGGCGCCCACGCTGCCCAACGCCCAAAGGAAACCGCAATGACCACCCCGCACCCGCAGTTGGAGCTTTTCGGCCACCCGGACTCCGGCCATGCCTGCAAGGTGGCCCTGGCGCTGGCTTTGGCCGGCCTGCCGCATCACACCCGGCGGATCGACATCTGGGCGCCAAGGGAATCGCGGCCAGCGCGGTTTCTGGCGCTCAACCCGGCCGGTGAGGTTCCGGTTCTGGTGATGGATGGCGAGGCCTACAGCCAGTCGGGCGCGATCCTGCTGGAAATCGCCACCCGTTTCGGATGCCTGGGTGGTGAAAGCACGCAGGGTCTGCGCCGCGCACGCGAGCTCCTGATGTGGGAGGCCAACCGCATCGGCATGTGCCTGCCCCAGTTGAAAGAGGCCCGCCGCCTCGGGGCGAATGGGCCCACCCCCGAGGTGGTGACATGGCTGACACACCGCTTTCACGCGGACTGCGCCCGCTTTGACAGTCTGCTGGGCGATGCGCCTTTCTTCCACGGAAACACACCCGGCATCGGCGATTGCGCCATCTGGGGCTATACCCAATGGCTAGGGCCCGCGGGCGTCACCGGCACCCCAACCATGCAGGCATGGATCACCCGCATGCGCGCCCTGCCCGAAATGCGGCCGCCCGGCGCGTTCTTCCCGGGCTGAGCGCACCAGCCCGGAAGAGCCACACTCAATACCCGGACCAGCCCACCAAAACAGGCGCAGTGAATGAAACCGCCTTGCTACAATCAACACGCCGCCACCCCGAACAAGTCCCAAACGCCTTCACCCCTGCGGAACCACCTGACTTGCCGCAGGCCCACCAGTCAGCCGTCCCCAAAACTCAAATTGACCCACCAGCGCAACCAACCACCGGCGTCACAGAAACGCACATGCA
>CBFHYV010000385.1:0-2081 GCA_965660085.1 uncultured Paracoccaceae bacterium | reverse complement strand
CCGCGGCCGCATCGCCTTTGTGGCCGAGATCCGCTCCATGGCGCATCTGCTCAACCAGACCGTCGGCCGCACCTACCAGGCCACTTGCGACGCGGTCTGCGGCGATGCCCGCTGCGGGGTCAATCTCGATCTGCCCACCTACAGAGGCACGGGCACCGTCAACGCGGTGCGCGCAGACGGCTCCGTCTCGGTCACTGGCATCGACGGGTTTGCACCGGGCTGGTTCACCCACGGAACACTCGATTGGTCGACCGGTGCAAATGCCGGGCGCCGGGCGGAGGTCGCCCGCCATGATCGCAGTGGCCCGGACGTCACGATCACGTTGCAAGGCGTGCCGCTGCGCGGCCTGGCTGTGGGGGACAGCTTCGACGTCCGCGCGGGCTGCGACAAGCGGGTGGAAACCTGCGCGGCGAAGTTCGCCAATGTCGCCAACTTCCGCGGCTTCCCCCACATCCCCGGTCAGGACACCATGATCCGTTTTGCCACCAGGAGCGGCGGGCACGATGGGGCGGTGCTGTCATGACCAAGCACGCAGACGCCATCGTCGCGGCAGCACGCAGCTGGCTCGGCACGCCCTATCACGACCAGGCCAGCCTCAAGGGTGTGGGCTGCGATTGCCTCGGCCTCATTCGCGGCGTCTGGCGCGAGGTCGTGGGGCCGGAGCCCTTCGACATGCCGCCCTATTCGCGGGACTGGGGCGAGGTCTCCCACCGGGAGCCGATCTTGGGTCTCGCCCGCACCGTCTTGGTAGAGGTGCCGCTGAATAAACTAGACCCGGCCACGCTGCTCGTGTTCCGCATGCAGCGCGGCGCGGTCGCCAAGCATCTCGGCATCCTCACCGACCCCGATCGCTTCATCCACGCCTATGAGCGCATCGGCGTGCTCGAGGAGCCGCTCGGTGCGGCCTGGAGACGGCGCATCGCTTTTACCTTTTGGTTCCCGGACCATAGTCGGACAGCAGGCGCTCAGGGCAGCGGCATACCTGGCGACCATGCGAGGTCGGGACCAGTCTGAAAATAGGAAACGTTGTTGGTGAAGAAGGACTCCGGTTCAAGCCGGATCAGGCGCCCCGAAGGATCATGGATCCGGGCGATCCTTTCGATGAACCAGGAATTCCAATTGGTGCGGTCGGCGCCAAGGTACTTCTCAAGCAAACGGACGAACAGCGTGGGACGCATAGCCCCGACGGTGGCAGTCCCCCGCATGCCGAGATGAAGAAGTATGCCGTTCTCGCGGTCGAAATGAACAATCTCGACAGCGCAGCGCGGGTCAACTTCCAGCCGCGCGACAGAGCTGCCATCCCGGTTCCCCAGCATCCATATCGCATCGTGTTCCCAAATGAACCAGACCGGCGCGTTCCGTGGGCCGTCTGCGCTCATCGTCGCGAGATTTGCCATAAGCGGCAGGGAGAGAAGCTCCTGAGGATCGAACGAATGGCCCATTCCAAGACGCTAACGTCCGGTCTGCAGTCGATCAAGCAACCCACGACCCTGCTTACACTCCCCAACTCGATAAAGGTCGAAAATGGCCACGCTTGTTCTCGGGGCCGCCGGTTCCGCCATCGGCGGCTCCATTGGCGGTGCCGTCCTCGGCGTCAGCGCCGCCAGCATTGGCGGCTTTGTTGGTTCCACCATCGGTTCGGCGGTCGACAGCTGGATCATTTCCTCGCTGGCGCCCACCCAGCGGATCGAGGGCCCCCGGCTCGACACTTTGCGTATCACGACGTCGACCGAAGGCGCCGTCATCCCGCGTGTCTTTGGCCGCATGCGCCTTGGTGGCCAGGTCATCTGGGCCACGGATTTCCGCGAGGAGGCAAAGACCAGCCGCCAGGGCGGTGGCGGCAAGGGCGGCGGTGGCGGCGCCAAGGTCGAAGCCACCGAATATCTCTACTATGCCAGCTTCGCTGTCGCTTTGTGCGGAGGCCCCATAACCGGCCTCAGCCGTATCTGGGCCGACGGCAAGCTGCTGGACACCTCCGCCATCACGTGGCGCTGGTATCCGGGCTCCGAGACCCAGAGCCCCGATCCACTGATCACCGCCAGGATGGGCGCAGATGCTGCGCCGGCCTATCGTGGCACGGC
>CBFHYV010000384.1:0-2087 GCA_965660085.1 uncultured Paracoccaceae bacterium | reverse complement strand
CAAATGCGGCGGGGAATTGCAAACCCGCCCTGCCCTGCCTTGGCAAAGCCCGCCCTTCCGCGTATAGCCGCAGCCTGACGCGAAAAGGAGCCGGGGCCATGCAGGGCAGCGCAAATCTCAACATCATGATCAAAGCCGCCCGAAAGGCCGCGCGCTCATTGGTCAAGGACTTCCGCGAGGTCGAGAATCTGCAGGCCTCCATGAAAGGCGCAGGCGATTTCGTCACCCGCGCCGACCTGGCCGCCGAAGCCATCCTGAAGGAAGAGCTGCGCGGCGCGCGCCCCACCTACGGCTGGCTGGCCGAGGAAGGCGGCGAGGAGCCGGGCGAAGACCCCACCCGCCGCTGGATCGTGGACCCGCTGGACGGGACCACCAATTTCCTGCACGGGCTGCCACATTGGGCCATTTCCATCGCGCTGGAACACAAGGGCAAGATCGTGGCAGGGGTGATCTATGACCCCGCCAAGGATGAGATGTTCTATTCCGAACGCGGCGCGGGGGCCTGGCTGAACGATTCCAAGCGCCTGCGCGTGTCCTCGCGCAGCCGCATGATCGAGGGCGTCTTTGCCACCGGCGTGCCCTTTGGGACCAAGCGCACGCTGCCCGCGACGCTGCGTGACCTTGCTGCATTGATGCCGGAATGCGCGGGCGTGCGGCGCTTCGGCTCTGCCGCGCTGGACCTGGCCTATGTGGCGGCGGGCCGGTATGATGGCTATTGGGAACGTGAGATCCAGCAATGGGACATGGCCGCGGGCCTGCTGATTGCACAAGAGGCCGGCGCCCTGGTCGAGGCCGTGCGCGAAGGCGACGACCCGATGGACAGCGGCACCGTGCTGTGTGCTACGCCGGGCCTGCTGCCGCATCTAACCCGCACCATCCGTGGCGCGGCCGCCAGCTGACCCGGACCATCACCGGCACACCAACATGCCGAACGGGTCAGGCCGCCTGACCCATCCTGACGCTTCCGCGCGCCGGCATCGGGGCTAGCCCCAGGGGCCGCGGCGGCTCCACGGGGCGGGGCGGCCACGGCGGGGCACACGGGGCACATTGCTGCGCTGCAAGGGATACCGCGCCTCCGGGTGCGGCGGCGCGCCCAGCGTGCGGCCCCAGAAGGCCGGACCGCCCCGCGCCAGCCAGACCGGCACCGCAAGGATCAACCCCGCCACGAACCCGCCCGCATGGGCCCAATAGGCCACGCCACCGCCATCCGTGGCGCTGCCCAGCCCGCCGATGATCTGCATCCCCATCCACACTGCCAGCACGATCCACGCCGGGATCGGGATGATGCGGATGAAGATGATGAGGATGATCAGGATATCCACCCGCGCGCGCGGGAACATCAGCAGATAGCCGCCCATCACCCCGGCAATGGCCCCGGACGCGCCCACCATCGGCACAGGGGAGAGTGGGTCCGCCAGATACTGCGCCCCCCCGGCGGCCAGCCCCCCCAGCAGGTAGAAGAGGCTGAAGCCCGCATGGCCCATCTCATCTTCCATATTGTCGCCGAAGATCCACAGATACAGCATGTTGCCGCCCAGGTGCATCCAGCCGCCATGCAGGAACATGGAGGTGACGAACCCGCCCAGTTCCCCCTGCTGCGTGACCAGGCGCGGCACCAGCGCCCAGTCCAGAAAAAACGCCTGCAACACGCGCTGATCCGCGGACAGATGCCAATAGCTGAGGAAAATCAGCACATTGGACGCAATCAGCGCGTAGGTCACGTAGGGGATGCGCCCCGAGGGGTTGTGATCACGGATGGGAAACATGCGCTAGGAAGTGGCGCTGCAGGGGGCGGGCGTCAACCCACCCCGGCCAGAAGCTTCGCGTTTCCGCCCGCCGCCGTTGTATCCACACACAGGTGACGTTCCAGCACCGCATGGCCCGCATCCGGCGCGCCCGTGATCAGCGGCAGGATCGGCCCCGGCCGCGCCGCCAGCGCCTGCCGAAGGGCGCGGGCCGTGGCGGCATCGCCCCACCACAGGACCCCGCCATACCCGTCCAGATCGCGCAGCGCATCCGGTGCCAGCCCCGGCACGGCAATCGCCGAGCCCCCCAGCGCCTGGATGGCAGCCGCCTGCGCCCGCGCC
>CBFHYV010000383.1:0-2087 GCA_965660085.1 uncultured Paracoccaceae bacterium | reverse complement strand
CACCACCCATTTGGCAAGGGGGCCGAACATCGCCTTGTAATCCACCTCCTGGAAGGCTTCGCGGCCCAGCATGCCGCGCGCCACCTGCCCGATGAACAGGATCATGGGCGTGCTGTCCTGCCGGGCAATATGGACGCCCACGCTGGCATGGGTGGCGCCCGGCCCGCGGGTGACAAAGGCAATGCCGGGCCGGCCCGTCAGCTTGCCATCGGCCTCGGCCATGTTGGCGGCACCGGCCTCATGGCGGGCGTTGATCAGCGTGAACCGATCCGCCACGTCATGCAGGGCATCCAGCACCTCAAGGTAGCTTTCGCCGGGCACGCAAAAGCCCCGCGTGGCCCCGTGGATCAGCAGCTGATCCACCAGGATCTGTCCGCCGCTGCGCAGCGCAAGCTGGGTCATTGTTTCTGCCCTTTCTCATGTATCGGCGCATGTGGCCGCGCATCCTGCGGGAGGGTATGGGGGGCGGAGGTCTGTGCCGCGCCCTGCCCGGCCAGTTCGCGCATGTCGCCCGTGGTCAGCACGGGGGCGGCGTCCAGGCTGTCGGCATCCAGCAGCGCGGCCACGCGTTCCAGCGCGGCGACGATCATCGCCTGTTCCCAATCCTGCAGCGCCTCGAACTGGCGGACATAGCGCTGCTGCAGCGCGTCGGGGGCTTCGGCCACGGCCACATGGCCGCGCTCGGTCAGCTCCACGTTCATTTGCCGCCGATCCAGCGAGGACCGGCTGCGCCGCAACATGCCGTGACGTTCCAGTTTGTCCAGCAGGGCCGTCATCGTGGCCTGGGACACGCCCATCCGGGCAGAGATCGCCTTGGGCGTGGTCACATCGGTTTCCGCCACCACCTGCAACACCCGGAACTGCGCGGGCGTCAGCCCCGCGGCCTGCGCAAGTTCACGCCCATACAGCTCCGTGGCGCGCAGGATGCGCCGCAGCGCGACAAGGCTCATATCGGTGCGGTCCATGACGAATCCTTTCCCCAGCCGGGTGATATTGGCAACTCGCGCAGCCCTGTGCAACGCAGCTTGATAGTTTGCCTTACTAACATGTTCTCTACCACAATTTGGGGCGTGGGACGATGGTGCAGCGGAATATCTGGATTTATTTGTTGATTTTTCAGGCATGCCCGACTATTTCGTTAGTCGAACGAAACAATACAAGGATGCCAGCCATGGATACCGCCCCCCGGCCCCTGCGCGCACCGCAGATCCAGTTCCGCAAACCGGACGCCCGTGACGGCGCCGCCATCTGGGAGCTAGTGCGCAGCTGCAAGCCGCTGGATGAGAACTCGGTCTACTGCAACCTCATCCAATGCGCGCATTTCCGGGACACCTGCATCGTGGCAGAGCGGGACGGGCAGATCATCGGCTGGATCTCGGGCTATCTGCTGCCCGATGACGCCGAGACGCTGTTTGTCTGGCAGGTGGCGGTCTCGCCCGCGGCACGCGGCGAAGGCCTGGGCATCCTGATGCTGGAGGCGCTGTTGCGCCGCGAGGATTGCGCCGATGTGCGCCGCCTGCAGACCACCATCACCGCCGACAACGGCGCCAGCTGGGCGCTGTTCGGCAAGCTGGCGCGCCGCACGGGCGGCACGCTGGGCAGCCAGCCGCATTTCACGCGCCAGCTGCATTTCCGCGATCGGCATGATTGCGAATACATGGTGACCATCACCATGCCAGAGGCGCTGCGCCGCGCGGCCTGATCCGCGCGCATCCGCAGCCCCAACACCCCCACGGACAACCAAAGGGTATTCCCATGACACATTCTCCTGAAACCGGCGTGTTCGCACGCCGGGAATCGGAGGCGCGCAGCTATTGCCGCGCTTTCGACACCGTATTTACCACGGCCTCCGGCGCCGAGATGTTCGATGAGGCCGGCCGCCGGTATATCGATTTCCTCGCGGGCTGCTCCTCGCTCAACTACGGGCACAATGACCCGGACATGAAGGCCGCGCTGATTGACCATATCCAGGCCGATGGCATCGCCCACGGGCTGGACATGCACAGCCGGGAAAAGGCGCGCTTTCTGACCGCCTTCGAGGAGATCATCCTGCGCCCCCGCGGCATGGACCACAAGGTGATGATGAC
>CBFHYV010000382.1:0-2116 GCA_965660085.1 uncultured Paracoccaceae bacterium | reverse complement strand
CGAGATCTGGCCATCGATCAGGATCGCGGCCTCGCCGGTGTCAAACACCCGCGCCACCTCGACATGGCGCATCTGACCGTCCCGCCAATCCACATGATCGGCGATGACCTCGTATTTCGCGCCTTCGGCATCCCAGTAGTTGAACTGCAAATGCCCATCGGTGTTGACATACAGCAGCCAGTCGCCGTGCACGCGCATGATATGGCCCACCAGCCTCTCCCCGGTCAGGGCAAGGTCGAAGCCGATGCGGAAATCGCGCATGTCGAAACTGTCGCCCGGGTCCATGGACACGCTCTCGCCCGGCGCGAGCGCCAGCCCAAGCTGCCCGTCCAGGCTCTGCACCGGGGCATCCACGATGTTCATGCCATGGGCCGTGGTCTCGATCAGCTGGCCGCCCTGCGCGGTCAGACTGAAGGTGGTCTGTTCGCTGACGGCAAGGCTGGTGCTGGCCTTCAGGCTTGGGTGGCCGGGCATGTCGATGGTGACATGCAGCTCATGCAGCCCCTCGGCCGCCTTGAGGCCAAGGGTCGGCCCGGTGCGGGTCTGGCCGTTGGGCAGGGTCCAGGTGACGGTGACCTCGGCCGGGTCGATGAACGCCCCAGCGATGCTGGAGGCCTGGACGTCCAGGTGGAACTCGCCATAGCCATCGCCCACGGTATGGATGCGCACGGCATCCTCCGCCGGGTCGATCTGCGACGCGGTGGCGCCCATGCCCGCAATCCCCGCCGACGGGTTCAGCAGCGTGCCGGAGGTGGCGTCGTATATCGGGTCATCCAGCACATAGTCCTGCAGATAAAAGCCCGCGCTGGGGGTCAGGTCCTGCAACACGATGTTGCCCGCCATCCACTGCGCGGAGGCGGCGGAATCGTTGCTCTCGATCCCGGTGGAGACGTTGGCCGCCAGCGTCACATCGGTGGAGCTGTCATCGACATAGATCACCGGGGCGCTCTGCCGCCCGGCCTCCCGCGTGGTCAGCGGCAGCACGGTGTTCGAGGTGATCGAAAGCCCGTCTGTCGGCGCGGTATGGATGCCGTGCCATACATCGGTGACGATCACGTTGTTGCTGATCGAGACGTTGGAATAGCGCAGCTCCGCCCCGGACTCGTCAAGGGTTTCCGAGCGCATGAAGATCGCCTGCACATCGGATCCGCGCATGGCGTTGCCGGTGATCTCGATGTTGTGGGACGCGCCCGCGCCGCCCGCTGTCCAGAACTGGATGAAATCGCGGTGGCTGTCGCCTTCCAGCGGCGCGAAATCGCCCAGGCTGTTGCCGGTGATTTCAACACCGTCCACGCCCGCGAAATCCAGCCCGTCAGAGCCCATGTTGGTCACGCTGTTGTCGCTGACCGTGACATCCCGGGACCCGGTGATCACCGCGCCCCGGTGGAAGCCGTCCAGGCTGTTGCCCGCCAGCACGATGCCGCTGCTGTCACGGATGGTCAGCCCGTGGCCGGTCTGTGGATCATCGCCCTGCACCACGCAATCCTGCAGGGTCAGGTTGGCCACCTTGTTGAAATGGAAGGGTTTGTCATACTGCGCCTGGCCTTCGGCGGCATAGGCGAAGGTGATGTTGGCAAAGGTCAGGTTGCGCGAACCGGTGATCATGACGCGTTCAAACACCGGCTGCTCCGCCGGGTCGGCGGCCGCGATGGTCACGCGGCCCTCATAGGCAATATGCGTGTCCCGCGGCGCATAGAGGTCAAGCGCGCCGTAATTCCCCGCAGCCAGCAGGATGCGATCCCCGGCCTGGGCCACGGCCAGCGCGGCAAGCAGCTCTTCCTGTGTGGCAACGTTGCGGATCTGTGACATCTGGGGCCTCCTGACACCGGGGCGGCACGCGGCCGATACCGATCAAGGCGCAAGGCCCGTCCCTGCAGACCGGCCGATCGCGCGCAACGCCAGACTACCCGCAAAGGCGGGAAAAGACATTGATCTGGCACAGATCGCCCCACCCCAGAACATGCTCTTTCGAGACGTCAGACCCATCCTTTTGCGCCAGAACCGCCCATCCGCACATCGCACAAAAAGACACCGGCGGGCGGGGGCCTGCCGGTGTGTTGTCTGGTGAAGTTTGCGCCCGCGGCAGCCCCGCTGCGGGCGGTGTCGGGGGTCAGGC
>CBFHYV010000381.1:0-2120 GCA_965660085.1 uncultured Paracoccaceae bacterium | reverse complement strand
CAAGCTCGGTGTTGATGGCGGCCAGTTCTGTCGACACCCCCGAGACCACGCTATCTAGGTTCACGACCCGCTGTTCGCGCACCTCCAGCGCCAGGCGCGCCGTCGCGCTGTAGCGGACATCGGCCACAGCATAGGCGTAATATACTCCGATCAAAGTCGCTACCAGCGCGCATACGGTCAAAAGAAACTTGTTGAGCCAGACCATCCCAAGCAAGTCACCAATATTAATATCGCTTGACTCGTTTGCCTGCTCACCATTCGACACGCCCGGTGAGTTCGATAGATGCGTTGTTGATCGTCTCATGGCAACAACACGACCACTGCCCTCTTCAAGTTGATCGGGTCCATCTTTTCGATAATCCATGAAAAAAAGTGTCCGTTGGCCCTGCGTGCATCCAGCTATAGTATGGATAAGCAACATGCAACTACATCGAGGTATTCACAACAAGAATGATCCGCCGGCCCTCAGCTGTGCTGATCTCACGGTCCAGCGCCTCGATGGCCCGATCGATCTCCGCCATGCTGCGATACTCCACCGTTTTGCCGTCGTAGCTGACACGGGCCACGCCGGAAGAGCGCTGCTGTGCGAGGGCGTCGCGGCGGGTGCGGAGGTCAGTTACGGTTGGCATTTACATTGGTCCGATCAGCGGATTTGGTGCGGCAATGACCGATCTACCGAGGCCAGAGAATGACACCCGACGAAATCCTGCGCGACTTCGCGCGCGACGACATTTTTCCTAAGGCAGCCATGGCTTCCGCGCGCACGGATCGCGCAACCATGGCGCCGGTCTTTATCGACCTGGTCCACCGGCTCGGTACTCAGCGCATTGCCGAGATGGACGATGACGACGTGATGGCCCTGATCCCGGTCTTCCATCTACTTGGGGAATGGCGGGAGCCAAGTGCGCATCCCCCGCTGGTGCACCTCTTGCGCCGCCCGACTAAAGTTCTGGACTACCTGCTTGGCGACGCCGTCACCGAGACCAGCTTCCGCGTTCTCGCAGGCACCTTCGACGGCGATCTCGAACCGCTGTTCGCGGCGGTCGATGACGGCAAGGCCGACGAGTTCGCGCGCTCGTCCTGCATGCACGCCCTCGTGCTAATTGCACACCTGAACCCCGAGCACCGCGACACCATCGTCGGGTTCTTTCGATCCTTCCTGACCCGCTGGCCCCAGCCATCCGAGATCGTGCTCACCGGCTGGATGGATGCGATTGCCGATCTCGGGCTTGAGGACATGACCGAGCAGGTGCGCGCATTGTTCGACGACGGGCGGATCTCGCCCGAGTATTGCGACTTCGAGCACTTTCTCGAGGATCTCCGGGCGACGCTTGACGCCGGAGGGGCCCCGGCGGGACGCCGCTACCGCAAATCCCTGATCACCGACGCCATCGACGAATTGTTGAAATGGCACTGTTACACGGATGCGTTCTTCGCCGAGCAGAAGCGCCGCAAGGTCAGCAACGAATTCCGCGTGGCGCCCTGGACCGAGAGCGTCGCGCATCCGGCACCGAAGATCGGTCGCAACGATCCCTGTCCCTGCGGCAGCGGCAAGAAGTTCAAGAAATGCTGCCTTCACTGAGCGGCCTCATGCGCCTTTATCACCCCATGTAACTCGACCGCCGCGTCCACCTTCGCGGCAGCGGACGGGGCGCGGGCCGGGCCGGCGCCTCACCGTCTGCCGCGGGCGTCTCCAACGCCAGTTGCCGCTCCAAGTCCTGCCAGCGCGCCTCCGCCCAACGATCAGCGCCGAGGATCCAGGCGGCGGCGCGGGCATAGACCCGGCAGTCCAGCGCCTCGTTGCGCTCACGCAGCTTTTGCCATTCCAGCTTCTGGAACCCGCGCTTGGTCGTGACCGTGACAAGCTGCTCCGCCGTCAGCTGTTTCAGCCATTCCGCGTCGATCCAGCCAGGCAGGTGGACAAAGCCGGGAGGATACTCTTCACCCGCCGCCTGGCTGGAGACATCCTGCGGGTTGAGCCGCAGGAACCGATAGGTCTCGGTCTTGAACGTGGATGTGGCCACGGTCCAGAGCCGCGCGCCACGCCGCAGGCGCTTGCCCCCGATCGTGGCATCCACATAAGTCGGCCCCGTCACCGGGCTGGAGCGGTTGAAGCCCTC
>CBFHYV010000380.1:0-2122 GCA_965660085.1 uncultured Paracoccaceae bacterium | reverse complement strand
CGCGGGCAAACAGGCGCTCTGCCCGCGCGGTATCGCCATGGCTGGCCAGCGCGGCGGCCAGATGGGCCAGCGCCAGCGGCCGGTCGCTGCGCGGCGCTTCCTCATCGGCAAGATAGCGCATATCCGCCAGCGATGCCTTGCCCTGCCGCGCCAGCACATAAAGCGCATAGGCCCGTTCCGGCAACGTGCCATCGCCCGAGGTATAGGCCAGCCGACTGCGCAGATTGTCCAGCGCCGCGGCCAGCGGACGGTCCGGCACGGCATGGCCCAGGGCCTGCGCCCGCGTCAGGAAATCGGTGACATAGGCATCCAGCCACAGATCGCCCGATCCGGCGCGCCACAGGCCAAAGCCGCCGCTGCTGCCCTGGCGTTCCAGCAGTCGGGCAATGGCGGTATCGATCCGCACCGCCACCGGGGCCGCGCCAGCGGCCAGCGCAGCGGGGCCGGACAGCAGCGGGCGCGCCAGATCCTCCATCGCCAGCAAGGGCCGCGCGGCAGAGGTGATCTGTTCCGTGCAGCCATAGGGATAGCGATCCAGCGCGCGGATCAGCCCGGCCACGTCAAACCGCGCAAAGGGGCCGAAGCTGACCAGCGCCTCTGCCCCGTCAAGGTGCAGCCCGGCGAAGGCCGCGTCATCCAGCGTCAGCGTTGCGCCCGGGTCCAGCGCCACATGGCGCGTGCGGCTGACGGGCGGGTCGGTGCGGCGCACCTCCAGCGTAATATCCTGGCTGACGCGGACCCCGTCGGGCGTATCCAGATGCAGGGTGACGGATTGCACCCCGGCCGCACCCGCGCGCAGCGGCAGGCTCAGCGCGGCCTGGCCGGAGGGCGCAAGTGTCACGGTGGACTCGGCGCTGTGCAAGCCCAGGGCGGGGGCATCAATGCGCAGCCGCATCTGCCCGGCGGCACCCTGAACATGGGTCAGGTCCAGCCGCAGAACGCTCTCATCCCCTGGCGCCATGAACAGCGGCGCGCTGGCCGTGATCACGACCGGGTCGCGCACAAGCACATCCGCCTGCGCTGACCCGATCCCGCCGCCTGACCAGGCAAGGGCCATGACCCGCAGCGTGCCATTGAAATCCGGCAGGTCAAAGCGCGCCTGCGCCACGCCATCCACCACTGGCACGGGGCCAGAGAAAAACACCACCGAGTCCTGCGGCGGCGGTGGCCCATCGCGCCGGGCCAACGCGGCATCGCCGCCGCTGCGCAGGCGGCCCATCGCGCCGCTGCGCCCGTCCAGCAGGCGGCCATAGAGATCGCGCAGTTCCATGCCCAGTTGCCGCTGGCCGAAATAATGCGCGGCCGGATCGGGGGTTTCAAACCCGGTCAGGTTCAGGATGCCCAGATCCACCGCCGCAATGGTGACGAAGGTGGGGTCTTGTGCCACAGCGCCCGGCACGGTCACGCTCAGGTCCAGCGGCATGCCCGGGCGCATCTCCTCCGGGGCGGTGATCTGCGGGCGCAGATGGGCGGCGCCGGGGTCTATCCCGGCATGGGCCAGCCCCAGGGCCCGCGCCGGGGCCTGCCCGGCGCCGGGCTGCAGCATGGACACCGTCACATAGGCGCCACTGGCCCAGTCATCCGTCACGGGCAGCGGCAGCAGGCTTTCGCCCTCTGGCAGGGTCACGGCCTGCATCGCGATCACCCTGTCTGACAGCACGGTGACAATGGCCGCGCCCGCCGCGCGGGGCACCACCCGCAGCATGGCTGTCTCGCCGGGGGCATAGCGCGGCTTGTCCAGCGAGACGCGCAGCATGTCCGGCGTGTCCAGCGCGCCCGCCGGGGCAAACCACCCGGCGGCAAAGCGATGGCTGCTGCGCGCAAACCCCTGCGGGCCGTCATGGTCCACCGTCAGCTGATAGTCGCCCCAGTCCACCGGCGCGGAAATCCGCACCGGCGCGGCCCCGGCCTGCACTGTGCCTTCGGCAACGGTGCTGCGGCGGCTGATCGGCTCCCAGCGCCAGTCATCGTCCACCTGATACCATTGATAAGTGGTCTCGATCCGTTCCAGCCGCCAGGTCAGCGCCGCCTCGGCGGGCGCAAGATCGGGGCCGAGCGCGCGCAGGTCGAACGCGGCCTCGGACCCCTCTGGCAGGGTGTCGGTGAACAGCGGGCGGATGGC
>CBFHYV010000379.1:0-2129 GCA_965660085.1 uncultured Paracoccaceae bacterium | reverse complement strand
CCAGCGCCGCGCCGCGCATCAGGTTGGCGCGGGCCGGATCGCCCGTGCGGTGCAGGACCACGGCCAGCTGTGAAATCGGCGTGCGCAGGATGCGCCCCGCCGCCGCCACCGCCAGCAGCCACAGCAGCCAATGGTCCGTGGCAAACTCGCTGCCGTAGACCAGCACCATCACCGGCCCGCACAACAGCCCGTAGGCCACCGTGAACAAGGCCGCCAAACCGCCATAGAGCAGCATGAGCCGCGGCACCCGTGCGGCCAGTGTGCCGGCCTCGCGTGTCAGGCGCAGCTGTGGCGCCAGCAGCGACCCCGCGGCGCGGCCCACGATCTGCGCCGGCAACAGCGCCAGTTGCAGCGCCACGGAATACACGGCCACATCCGCCCAGGTGTAGAATTCCGCCACGATCATCCTGTCCCCCTGGAAGGTCACGAACATCAGCAATGAATTCAGCACCAAAGGGCTGCCAAAATGCCAGAACCGCACCAGCGACGCGCGCCGCCAGCGCATGCGGAACGGGCGCACTGCCACCAGGTGGGACAGGCCCACCTGGGCGACGACCTGCACCGCCAGGATGCCCACCATCGCGCGGTGATCGTCAAACGCCAGCGCCAGCAGCGGGCAGGAGAACAGCATGATCAGCGCGCCGCCGCCCTCCACAGCGGCCATGCGGCGATATTGAAAGTGCCGCTCCAGCCGCCGGTAGTCCAGGTGCATCAGCCCGCGCACCAGCGGCGTCAGCGCCAGCGCGGCATAGGCCCAGACCTGTGGCCCACCATCGAACACCAGCGCCATCGGCCAGGCCAGCAGCAGCAACAGGACCGACATCGCCAGCCCGCGCAGCAGCACCGCGCCCTGCAGATCGGCCTGAAGGTCGGGGTCATCCCCGTCCTTGGCCACGGACATCAGCCGCTCCATCGCCACGTCGGAGGCCATCTCCACCAGGCGCAGCGACAGCGCCAGCAGCATCGCGCGGCCCAGTTCGTCCGCGCCCAGCATCCGCGCCAGGATGATGCTGCGGCCCATGGCGGCGGCCTCGTTCAGAACGGGCACCGCCCAGGCAAGGCCGCGGCCAAAGCGGCTGATCCGGCTCATGCCGCCGCTGCGGCCTGGGTGCCGGCAAAGCGCGCGATCTGGTCCATCTGCGCCGAGGCGCGGGCCTTCACGTCCGGCAATTCGGCCTCCAGCAGGGCGCGTGTCTCTGCCCGCGCCGCAACCGAGGCCGCCACCGCCGCCCCCAGCGCATCGGCATCCATCTGCCGCAGATCCGCCACATGCCCGCCGATGCCGCATTGGTCAAACACGCCCGCTGCCTTGTCGGAATAGCCCAGGCCCAGCGTCGGCACGCCGGAGGAGAACGCGCCGATGGTGGCATGCATCCGTGCGCCCGCGAACCAGTCCAGCCGCGCCAGGATCCATTTCAGCTCGGTCGCGGGATAGTCCTGCGGCAGCACCTGCACGCGGTCGCCATAGTCGCCCGTCAGGCGGGCCTGCAGGGCGCGCGCGGCGCTGAAATCGCTTTCGGGGTCATCTTCGGGGCGGATCACATGGCTGACCAGCAGCAGGCGCAGGTTGGGGTCGGTGTCCAGCGCGGCGCGGGCGGCGGCCTCGATCTGGGCATCATGGGGGGCCTTCAGGCCAAAGATCTTTTGCTGTTCGGCGGCGCGATAGCACAGCAGCCCCGACACGTTCAGCCCGGCCACGGGGAAGTCCCGCGCCGCGTCCATCCAGGTATCGATCGGGGCGGGCAGGGGGGCTGCGGGCGCCGTGCGCGGCAACAACACCGCCATGTCCACGCCCAGCACATGGCGGGCAGGGTCATAATCCGCGCCCAGGGCCTCTTGCACGAAGGCATGGCTGCGCTTGTCGCGCAGGAACACCGCCCGCGCGCCGCGCAGGATCTCGATGGCCTCGGCACGTTTGGCGGCGTCGCGGAACGGGCCGAGGGTCTGCGGCAGCAGGATCAGCGGGATGCCGTTGTCCAGCGCCAGCCGTTTTGTCAGGCGCATGGCCTGAAAGCGTTTTTCGCCATAAAGATCGGTGAAACTGTCACCACCGCTGACATCCAGCAGCGCCGCGGACCGCGCGATGACCCGGGCCGAGGCGCTGAGCCCGCCGCCCAGCCGCGCCATCA
>CBFHYV010000378.1:0-2131 GCA_965660085.1 uncultured Paracoccaceae bacterium | reverse complement strand
CGCAGGGGCTGCGCACGGTGGGCATTGCCGGCGGGCCGGACAAATGCGCCCTTGCGCAAGCGGCGTTTGGCTTTGACGCGGTGGTGGATCACCGCGCCCATGGCAGCACGGAGGATCTGCGCGCCGCGCTGGCCCAGGCCGCGCCGGATGGTATTGACATCTATTGGGACAATGTCGGCGCCCGTGTGCTGGAGGCGGCGCTGCCGCTGATGAACGTGGGCGGGCGCATCCCGGTGGTGGGCACGCTGGGCTGGGGCAGCAGTGGCCCGGCAGAGAGTGACCAGCTGCCCGCCGCCTGGCGCAGCATTCTGGTCAAGCGGCTGACGGTGCAGGGGCTGATCATCTTCGACCACTGGCAGCATTTCCCCGAATTCCTGGCAGAGATGACGCCGCAGGTGGCCGCGGGCCAGATCCGCTATCTGGAAGATGTCGCACAAGGGATCGAGGCCGCGCCGGAGGCTTTCATGGCCATGCTGCGGGGGGGCAACCGGGGCAAGCAGATTGTGGCCGTTGCGCCGTGACGCGCAGCTTTGGCCCCGCTGCGCGGGACCAGCGGCGTGCCGTGGGGCAGGGGGGCGGCCCCGCGCCTATTCGGCCGCGTCCGGTTCCGGCGCGGTCAGGGTCAGCGGCGCGATGGGTTCCTGGCGCAGATCGTCGATGCGCAGCGGCCCGTCCGGGCGGGACGGGCGGTTGCGCACCACCCAGATCAGCCGTTCCTGCGCGCGGGTGATGGCCACATAGGCCAGCCGTTTCCACAGCGGCTGGCCGGCCTCGCGCCGTCCGGCCCGTGCGGCGGCGTAGAGGTCGGGCGCAAAGACCTGCACCGTGTCCCACTGGCTGCCCTGTGCCTTGTGGATGGTCACGGCGGCGCCATGCAGAAAGGTGGCGCCCATCTGCGCGGCATAGGGGATGAAGGGTTCTTCCTCATCTGGCTTTTCGATCTTGACGATGGACGCCGCAGAGACCTGCGGATCCGGCGCGCCGACCACATGCAGCTTGGAAAACCCCGGCTTGCGTCCGGGCCCGAGGTAGATGACCTGCGCGCCCTTGATCAGCCCCCGCGCCTCCAGATCCAGCCGTTTGGCGCGGTGCTTCATGGGCAGTTCGATCCCGTCGCAGATCAGCGGCTCTCCGGGCAGAAGCTCGGTCTGGGGGGCATCATGCACCTGGCGAAAGGCCTGGATCAGGCGGATGCGCGTGGCATTGCGCCAGACCAAAACCGGCGAGCGCGCCATCAGATCAACCTCGACGCGCTGGCTCCAGACAACGCGGGGGTCCAGGCGGGCGGCGTCTTCGACCATCTGTTCAAAATGGTGGAACTCCAGCGCCGGGTCCGCCAGGGCATGGGCCAGATCCAGGATGGGGTTGTCCTGCGCCTGCCGGTGGACGCGGCTCAGCAGCATCTTGTCTTTGTCCGGCAGGCGGTCAAAGACCATCTCGCCCGATTGGTTCACCGGGGCCAGCTGCGCGGGATCGCCAAACAGCACCAGCGTGGGGAAGATTTCTTGCAGGTCCTC
This sequence comes from uncultured Paracoccaceae bacterium, assembly GCA_965660085.1. Lineage (GTDB taxonomy): Bacteria > Pseudomonadota > Alphaproteobacteria > Rhodobacterales > Rhodobacteraceae > CBFHYV01. The sequence continues at coordinate 614 of CBFHYV010000378.1, read as the reverse complement.
GAACTGCTTGGCGTCCAGCATCGAGGATTCATCGACAAAGCCGATGTCCAGCGCCTCTTCGCGGCGTTTCCAGCCGGTGATGAAATCCGACCCGCGCAGCCCCGCCGCCGCCAGTGCCGCTGGGATGGAGGCATGCGCCTTGAAGGAGGCCTGCGCCCGGTCAAGCGCCACATCCGTCAGCTCCGCCAGCTCCGGGCGGTCCCCGTCGCCCATCAGCCATTCGGCGATCTTTTCATAATCCGGGTCATAGACGGGCTTGTAGAGGATGCGGTGGATCGTGGTCGCGGGCACGCCGCGGTTGCGCAGGACGCTTGCGGCCTTGTTGGTGGGGGCCAGGATGGCCAGGGTGCGCTTTTCCTTGCGGCGTGCGGGTTCATAATCGCCCGACACCACCTCTACCCCGGCTTCTGCCAGCGCATGGTAGAGCTGCGCCAGCAGGACGGTCTTGCCCGATCCGGCCTTGCCCATCAGCGCCATGACGCGGGCGCCGCCCTTGCCGGGCGGGGCCAGGGTTGCGTCATCCAGGTCGACGCCCGCGGCGCGCAGCATGTCTGCCACGCGGTCATGGGCTTCGGCCTGGTCGGAGGAAAGGGTGATGGCCTGGGGGATCATGG
>CBFHYV010000377.1:0-2145 GCA_965660085.1 uncultured Paracoccaceae bacterium | reverse complement strand
TGGGGCGGAGACCCTGATCCGGTCGGTTGCGCTGCTGCCTGGCTCAGGCGAGTTCGGTCTTGCGACGACGCCGATCCGCAGCGGCGACGCCGGAACTGAGACCACTGAGAACGTGCACGCCATTGCTGGGACGACCAACGTCATCGTCGCGCTGGACGCTCTGGCTGCAGCGCTGCCCAATGTCGAAGCGGTGACCCTCGTTGTGCCCTGGTTTGGCGATGATCTGCGCGCCGGCCATTGCTTGGTCCAACCCAGGGTCGAGGACGCCAACAAGACCACCACGCCCATGGTTTGGTCGGTCAATGGCGTGACCCGCCCGATGGCCGCCGTGGTAAGCTCCTCTGCATTCGGCGGGCCTGCTTTTGGCGGCACACCGGCGGATTTTGCCGTGGTGGAGGCCATCCAGGAGCTCAAAGCGCGGGGCTATCGCGTCACGCTCTACCTGACGCTGGTGATGGACATCCCCGAGGGCAATACGCTGCCCGATCCGTATTCAGACAACTCGAGCACACTCGGACAGGCGGCGTTTCCGTCGCGGAGCCGGATCACGGGCGCACCGGCGCCGGGCTTTACTGGGTCCGTGGACAAGACCGCCGCGGCTACGACGCAAGTGGGTGCCTTCTTCGGTAGCGCCACCGTAGCGGATTTCAGCGTCGCGGGCACGGAGGTGCGCTGGACCGGCGGCACTGAGTGGGGCCTGCGGCGCATGATCCTGCATTATGCGCATCTCTGCGCCGCGGCGGGCGGGGTCGATGCCTTCCTGATCGGCTCGCAGTTGAAGGGGCTGACCACTCTGCGATCGGACGCCACGACGTATCCCGCTATTGCGGAATTGATGGACCTGGCACAGGCCGTGCGCAACGTTGTCGGCCCCTCGACGGCGCTCAGCTATGCGGCCGATTGGTCGGAATATGGCGCGCATGTCCCCGATGATGGCAGCGGCGATGTCCTCTTCCCCCTTGATCCGCTCTGGGCTGACCCCGCTGTGGATTTCATCGGCATCGACATGTTTGCCCCGCTGTCGGACTGGCGTGATGGCACCGACCATCTGGATGCGCAGGCCGGCTGGCCCGACATTTATGACCGCGCCTATCTCCGCTCCAATATCACCGGCGGAGAAGGCTTTGACTGGCGCTATGCATCTGATGCTGACCGCGCCTCTCAGACCCGCAGCCCGATCACCGACCCGCTGGGCAAGCCTTGGGTGTTTCGTCCCAAGGATCTCCGCTCCTGGTGGGCGAACGCGCATTACCCGCGTCCGGGCGGTGTGGAGACGGCGTCCCCGACGGCATGGACGCCCCGCGCCAAACCTATCCGCTTCACGGCCTATGGCTGTCCGGCCATCGACCGGGGGACCAACCAGCCCTCTGCGCACAGCGATCCTGGCGCAACGCTGATGCTGCCGCATGGCTCACGCGGCTGGCGCGACGACGCGATCCAACGCGCCGGCCTCGAAGCCACGCTGGCGTTCTGGGCCGACCCTGCCAACAACCCGGCCGGCATGGTCGATCTGGCCAACTCGGCCGCCTGGGGATGGGACGCGCGGCCTTATCCGCATTTCCCCGACCTCGCCGGGGTCTGGCCCGACACGGACCGCTGGGCCCTTGGCCCCTGGCTCACAGGCCGCATGGGTGGTGCCGCGCTCCCGGCGCTGATCACGGACCTCTGCACGCGGGCCGGTCTCGGCGCTAATCGCATTGACGCGGCCGGGCTTGCTGGCGCCATCGACGGCATGGTGATCACCGCGCTTGAAAGCCCACGCGCTTCCATCGCGACACTGGCGCGGTATTTCGGGATCAGTGCCGTCGAGAGCGAAGGGCTGATCACTTTCGTCCCCAAGCACCGCGCCCCAAGCCTTGCGCTGAGCCATGACGATCTGGTGGCCTCCGAGCAGGGCGATATTTTGGAGCTGACCCGCGGCCAGGAGACCGAACTGCCGCATGCCCTCAAATGGCAAGTCCTGCGGGCCGATGGGGATTTCGATACTGCCCAGGTCGAGGCGCGGCGCACCACCGTGGACTCCAGCCGGATCAACCTCGAGACCTTCCCCCTCGCAGTCGCGCTGGCTGAGGCCGAGCGTCAGTGCAAACGACAGCTGGCGGCAACCTGGGCCGAGCGCGACCGCGCCGCCTTCAAGCTTCCTCC
>CBFHYV010000376.1:0-2150 GCA_965660085.1 uncultured Paracoccaceae bacterium | reverse complement strand
AACATGCACCGGTGCAGTCTCAAGCCCAAGCTGCCGCGCTGCTGCCAGACGCGTATGCCCGGCCAGAACGACCATGCTCTCGTCCACCACGATCGGCTGCCGCCAGCCGAACTCGGCGATCGAAGCCGCCACCGCGGCCACGGCCTTCTCGTTGCGCCGCGGGTTGCGCGCATAGGGAATGATCTGCCCCAGGGGCAGGTCAATGACGTCCATGGTCGATGTCCTGTGATTATTTGGGCGCCGCCGCCGGCGCAGCTGAGCGCCGCGGCTCTCGGGTGCAAAACGAAACGGGTCTGGGCCGCGAAACGAAATGGGGTCCGACCCCCGTTTCGGTTCAGGGCGGGGGTGCGGGGTCTCAAACCCCTTGTTTCATTGGCTCAGCGGGCAAAGCGAAACGAAACGGGTGTTTTTGTGCCTGTCACTGGGAAAGCGTCGCGCCCAGCCCCCCCAAACACAATTCCCAGCAGGAAGGAACCGTTCAATATCAATGGCTTACAAGGCGAATCATTCGTGGCGGAGACTGTTTTTCCACCAACCGCTAACCATTTGGCCTACTGCAAATCATCCTCGCTCATGCGCGCATCTCTCGACTTCCCACCCATATACCGACGAAACGGCAAAAGTGTCTGGAACTTTTTTCTTCAACTCGAATTTGTCAGAGAGCAGGATCGTCGGCTCGTGCGAGGTCGATCACCTGCTGCATTGACAGGTGCTGGCTGATCTGGCGGCGATTCAGTTTGTGCGCGATCAGGCAGAGGCCAAAGATCCAGTGCTGATGCGCGGAAGACCGCTGCAAGCCCACTGACCGGCACACCTCGCGCCAGCGATACCCGTAGGCGCGCAGCCAGACGATCTGGCCGTCAACAGGCTCCAGCCCTGCCGTCCAGGTCAACGTCTCCTCCATTCGGCTTATAGCCGCGGGCGATGGCAGCACCCGCATAGGCTTTGGCTCTTGGCCCACCTTGTCGGCAAAGCTCTGCACAATAACCGGCCAGGTACTGAAATATCCTGAAAGCCGCGGTTCCGGCAGGCGCTTGAGAACGAAGGCAGCCTCGGAAAGGCGCGCTTCTACCAGCTTCGGCGTCCAGGCGCTCATCGCTGCGACTCCTCTTTCATCTTGCCATAAAGCTTTTCCCCGAGCTGGCGGACGAGTTCGCGTTCTGGCCAGGTGAGGCGGTCATCGTCGATGCTGACCGCGAGCAGCCCGGTCTCGCACCAACCGTCGCGCTTGACTTGGTCGGGGCCGCGGCGATCGCCGCCATAGCCGGGGGGATGCCAGCGCATGGATTTCATCGGCGCACCTCCGGGAAGAGGGCCGCGTAGCCGATCACATCGATGAGGCTGTCCTCGTGCCGTGGGTCATGGGCTAGACGCACGAGTTTCAGATCGATCATGCACAGGACAACCTGCGCTGCCGACACGCGGCGTCCAAGCGTGATCGACCAGCGTTCAGCAATGGCCGCGAAGGCCGCATCCGCGGCGCCGTAGGCTTGGCCTCGCTCTTCCAGGACCGCGGCCGCTTTATCGAGAAGATCGGCGCTCATGCAACGCCCCCTTGGGTTTCCAAAGCCCAGTGAAGGATGGCAATCGCGTCGGCCTCATTGTCGTCCTTGGGGCTGTAGCCGCGGGATCTCGCGGCCGCGATCATGGCCTCTTTGGGCGCGTTGCCTTTGCCGGTCGCGTGACGCTTGATGGTGCCGACAGGCACGCCTTGATAGGGCACGCCGCGCAATTCAGCCCATGACGTCAAAGTCGCCATGAGTCCGCCGTAGACATGCGCCGCATCGGTGCCGAGGTGACGCCGCACCTCTTCGAGATAGATCGCCTCAATAGGCCCAGACAGGCGGTCGATCTCGGTGACCCAGTTTGTGAACCGGAGGTAACGCATGCCGCCGCCGTCATAGCGGCCGGGCTTGAAGCTGGCCGTGCCGCTGGTGATCAGGCCGTCGAAGCCACGGAGCGCCCATCCAGTGGTCGTCCCAAGGTCAAGGGCGAGGATTGATTTGGCCTGCGCGGAGGGTGTGACGGATGCAGCGGATAGTTCCTTATCACCGTTACACGCGCGCGCATGCGCGCGCGTGACGCCTATATAGGGAGAACCCGTCACATCCGTCACAGCCCTTGTCTTATTGGTCATTTTAATCTCCTGT
>CBFHYV010000375.1:0-2157 GCA_965660085.1 uncultured Paracoccaceae bacterium | reverse complement strand
GTTCGCGGCGGAGAAAGCGAAGCTAGAGTCCACGATCCGCAACGGGCTGGGCACGTTGCGAAACGCAAAGACTCGGCTGGACGCATTGCCCGCAAAGGCCAAAAGCGACGGGGGATTGACCGACGCGACGGCAGCTCGAGCGCAAGCCGAACAAGACCTGCGCGAGTTGGGTGCATCTGTTCCGGTTTCCACCGTGGCGCTGACCGTAACTCCGCCACCGCAACCCGTCCCCCCCCCAAGAACTACCGGCGTCGCCACACCCACGCCGCCGCGTGTGACCGCTACGTTAGGCACTCCAACATGCCCGCGTTGCGGTGCCCGCATGGTGCGTAGGACAGCGCGTCGTGGACCAAAACCTGGCCGTCAATTCTGGGGGTGCTCTCGTTATCCGAACTGTAAAGGCACCCAAGATAATTAAGGTTGCGAGTGGCAAAATAATGAACCGAATCCTCATTGTGCGGACTGTGCGGACTGTGCGGCGTCGGGGCCAAGCTGACTCTGTTCCGGCCTTTCCCTCGGATGGATTCTCTGTTGCGACTAGTTCCGGCACGATAAGCGAACGGCAGCACAGTTCCGCGTTGCAGGCGCTCAAGCCGAGTGCAGCGAAAATTCAGTTTCCGCTGCCCCCCAAAGCGAGTGAACTCAGGCTCGCCTCATTGTGCGACGCTCAGACCTGAGCAATCACATGTCTTGCGCGGTGTGAACTTGCGGCCGGTGTGGCAGCAGCCAAAGAATACAACGGCTTGGCGGCAAGTGGCTGCTGACTGATCTGTCGCTCAGCACTTCCTTCACCTTTGCTTCTTGAGGTCCCATGGCCACGCTTGTTCTTGGGGCCGCCGGTTCCGCCATCGGCGGCTCCATTGGCGGTGCCGTCCTTGGCGTCAGTGCCGCCACCATAGGTGGCTTTGTCGGCTCCACTGTTGGCTCGGCCGTCGACAGCTGGATTGTGTCGTCGCTGGCGCCCACCCAGCGGATCGAGGGACCCCGGCTCGACACTTTGCGCATCACGACGTCGACCGAAGGCGCGGTCATACCGCGTGTCTTTGGCCGCATGCGCCTTGGGGGCCAGGTCATCTGGGCCACAGATTTCCGCGAGGAGGCAAAGACCAGCCGCCAGGGCGGTGGGGGCAAGGGCGGTGGTGGTGGCGCCAAGGTCGAAGCCACTGAATATCTCTACTACGCTTCTTTTGCAGTGGCGCTTTGCGAGGGGCAGATTTCGGGGCTGGCGCGTATCTGGGCCGACGGCAAGCTGCTGGACACCTCCGCCATCACGCTGCGCTGGTATCCGGGCTCCGAGACCCAGAGCGCCGATCCACTGATCGCTGCGAAGATGGGCGTTGATGCAGCGCCCGCCTATCGCGGCATGGCTTATGTCGTCTTTGAGGACATGCCGCTGAAGGATCACGGCAACCGTCTGCCGCAGCTGTCCTTCGAGGTCACCCGTGCCCTTGGCGGCACCGATGGGGCGGAAACCCTGATCCGGTCGGTCGCGCTGCTGCCGGGCTCGGGCGAGTTCGGTCTCGCGACGACGCCGATCCGCAGCGGTCCAGCGGGCGGTGAAGTCACGGAGAACGTGCACGCCATTGCTGGAACGACCAACTTCATCGTCGCACTGGACGCTCTGGCTGCAGCGCTGCCCAATGTCGAGGCCGTGACCCTCGTCGTGCCCTGGTTTGGCGACGATCTGCGCGCCGGCCATTGCTTGGTCCAACCCAGGGTCGAGGACGCCAACAAGACCACCACGCCCGAGGTCTGGGCGGTCAATGGCGTGACCCGCCCGATGGCCGCCGTGGTGAGCCGCTCTGCATCCGGCGGGCCTGCCTTTGGCGGCACACAGGCGGATTTTGCGGTGGTGGAAGCGATCCAGGAGCTCAAAGCCCGCGGCTATCACGTCACGCTCTACCCGACGCTGGTGATGGATATCCCCGAGGGCAATACGCTGCCCGATCCGTATTCAGACAACTCAAGCGCAACCGGTCAGGAAGCGTTTCCGTCGCGTGGCCAGATCACAGGCGCGCCCGCATCTGGCTTCGTCGGAACCGTGGACAAGACCGCCGCAGCTACGACGCAGGTGGGCGCTTTCTTCGGCAGCGCCACCGCGGCGGATTTCAGCGTCGCGGGCACGGAGGTGCATTGGACCGGCGGCACTGAGTGGGG
>CBFHYV010000374.1:0-2162 GCA_965660085.1 uncultured Paracoccaceae bacterium | reverse complement strand
CGAAGGTCAGCACCGGGCTGCCCTGCAGATCCCCGGGCAACAGGAACCGCCCCGGCGTGATGTCGGCCCGGCCCGCCGCCTGTGCGGCCTGCAGATAGGCGGTGAAGGCGCGCGCCAGCGCCTGGGCCTGCGGCTCGTCCATCGGGGCGGCGGGATCGGCGGCGTGCAGGGCGGCCAGCGCCTCCGCCGCCTCCGGGCGGGTTTGCATCTGTGCCAGGCTTTGGGCGGACCATTGCGCGTAATCCATATCCAGCAGCGCCAGGTCCAGCAGCCATTCACCAGGGTAATCCACAATGTCCAGATGCACGGTGCGCGGCCCCTGCATCCCCCCCAGCAGGCCGGCAGGCTGCACGCGCAGCGACAGGCGCAACTCGCTGACCGCGCGGGTGCTGTCCGGCCAGCGGGCCGGGGTGCCGGACAGCAGGGCCATGTGGCCTTCCTGGTCAAACCGCGGAATGGTCATGTCAGGCTGCGGTTGCAGATAGGCCGCCAGCAGGCGCCCCTGGGCCTGGGCGGCCAGATGCGGCATGCGCCCGCGCTCCATCAGGTTGGCCACGAGCGAGGTGATGAACACCGTCTTGCCCGCGCGCGCCAGCCCCGTGACGCCCAACCGGACGACGGGTTCAAACAGCGCCTCTGACACGGTGTCGCCCAGCGCATCCATGCCGCGGCTCACGCTGTCCGTTACCCAATTGATGACCACGTGAGGCTCCTTCCCGGCGCGGCACGGCGCGCTGCCGGTCCAAGATAGGCATGTCTTGCTGCGCTCACCAGTGCCAGGAAGGATTGTTTCAGCCGCCTGCGTGGTCTATGCGCCCGCCCATGCCCCGATATGCCCTGAAAGTCGAATATGATGGTGCGCCCTTCGCCGGCTGGCAGCGCCAGGCGGACCAGCCCAGCGTTCAGGGCGCGATAGAGGCCGCGCTGGCGCGGCTGGAACCCGGCCCGCACACGATCGCCGCCGCCGGGCGCACGGATGCAGGCGTGCATGCCCGCGCGCAGGTCTGCCATTGTGATCTGGCCAAGGCGTGGGACCCGTTTCGCCTGGCCGGCGCGCTGAACCATCACCTGAAGCCCGCGCCCGTGGCGATTGTGGATGCCGCGCAGGTCGATGATGCGTGGCACGCGCGGTTTTCGGCGGTGGAGCGGCGCTATCTGTTCCGCATTGTCCTGCGCCGCGCGCCATTGACGCTGGAATCGGGGCACGGCTGGCGGATCGGGCATGATCTGGACGTGGCCGCCATGCAGCAGGGTGCGCAGCATTTGCTGGGGCGGCATGATTTCACCACCTTCCGTTCGGTGCAGTGCCAGTCCGACAGCCCGGTCAAGACGCTGGACCGGCTGCAGGTGTTCGCCGTTGACGGGCTGGCCGGACCAGAGGTGCATTTCGACGTCCGCGCGCGGTCCTTTCTGCACAATCAGGTGCGCAGCTTCGTCGGCACGCTGGAACGCGTGGGCGCGGGGGCCTGGCGGCCGGAGGATGTTCAAAAGGCGCTGCTGGCGCGGGACCGCGCCGCTTGCGGGCCGGTCTGCCCGCCGCACGGGCTGTATCTGGTGGGGGTCGGATATCCGGACGATCCCTTTGCCGCAGGGGCGTGCCCGGCCTAGCTGCCGCGCGGCTTGGCGCGCAGGGTCGGGTCGGCCTGGGTCGGATCCTCCGGCCAGGGGTGGCGGGGGTAGCGGGCGCGCATGTCCTTGCGCACATCTGCATAGCTGCCCGCCCAGAAGCCCGGCAGGTCCATCGTCGTCTGAACCGGGCGCTGGGCCGGTGACAGCAACGTGACGCGCAGCGGCGTGCCCGCGACGGTGGGGTGGGTTGTCTGGCCAAAGAGCTCTTGCAGGCGCAGGGTGATTTCGGGGTGCTCGCCGGTGTAGTCGATGGGAATGCGCCGGCCCAGCGGTGTTGTGAACTGCCCCGGCACCGCGTGATCCAGCCCTTGCTGCCCGTCCCAGCCCAGCAGGGCCTGCAGCGCGGGCAGGATATCCAGCCGCCGCAGATCCTCGGCGCTGCGCAGCCCGTCCAGATAGGGCAGCAGCCAGGTCTCTGCGCTGTCCAGAAGGGCGGATTCGGTCATCTCCGGCAGGTCCAGCCCGCCCGCGCGGGCCAGGGCCACCCGCGCCATCAGCCGCCGCGCGGCAGGGGTGACGGGCAGGCCGATGTC
>CBFHYV010000373.1:0-2165 GCA_965660085.1 uncultured Paracoccaceae bacterium | reverse complement strand
CCCCGCGATGCAGGCAGGTGAGGCGACAGCCGCAGGGTGATGGCCGCGCCAGTCCTTGCCTGACCGGGGCAGGGCGCGCCGGACGGCGGCGCCGCCGCCCAAATGCAGGTTTATTCGACCAGCCCAAGCCCCTGCAGATAGGCGAAGCCCGCGGGGATCTTGGCCTTGTTGCGCAATTCCAGCACCAGATGCGGGGCGCTGGGGCTGTCGGCCAGGGCGCGGAAGACCTCATGCCATTCGATCTCGCCCTCACCGGGTGCCCAGTGACGGTCGGCATGGCCATCGACATCCTGCAGATGCACATGGGCCAGCATCGCCCCCGCATCGCGCACGAAGTAATCCACCGGCGGCGCGCCGGACATGCGCCGGGCCAGATGCGCATGCCCGGTGTCGATGGACAGCTTGACCGCGTCCGAGCCGAAGCTCTGCGCCAGGTCGCGGCGGGTGGCGGGGTCAGTGTCCTGGATGTTCTCGATCACCAGCGTGATGCCCAGCGATTCCGCCCGGCGCACCACTGGCCCCAGGATGTCATGGATCCGCGCGCGCTTGGCCTCCGCATAGCCGGGCGTGCACAGCAGGTTGTTGCGATACCACGCGTCAAAGGGCGAATGGATGACCATCTGGCTGGCCCCCAGCTGCGCCGCCGCGTCCAGCGCCAGGATGAAGCGCGCGGTGATGATGGGGCGCAGCTCCGGGTCCTTGTTGTCAATGTCCAGCCCTTCGAAGGGGCCGTGGATGCCCAGCCGGCCGTCATGGCCGATCAGCGCATGGCGGGCGGCGTTGATGCGTTCCTCCAGGTGGTCGGTCAGCGCGGCATGGCTGAGGAAATCCTGCAGCTCGATATCGCGGGCGGCGTTGAACAGCCAATCCTTGTGGTCGGCGATCTCATCGATGCGCAGGCATGCGCCGATCTTCAGCGGGGTCATCGGGGGCTCTCCTCGGGTCGGGGATCAGGAAAAACAGGGCAAGGGCCATGGCCACGCAGGCGGTCATCCCGGCAAAGGACCACCAGCCGCCATAGGTTTGCGACACATAGGCAAAGGCAAAGGGGGCAGAGGCGTTCAGCCCCATGGTCAGGAAGGAAATCCAGCCCAGCCGCGCGCCAAACCCGCGCGCGCCGAACAGCGCCAGCGGCAGGGTGCCGCGCGCGATGGTCTTGATCCCGTCGCCCATGCCATAAAGCGCCGCGGCCAGCACCAGCCCCGCAAGCGCCGCACCCGCGCCCAGCATGACGGCAAAGCCCGCCAGCATCAGGCTCAGCGCCAGCAGATAGGTGGCCAGCGGGTGCAGGTTGCGGCCCAGCAGCATCTCGAACCCGCGGCCCACGGTCTTGAACGGGCCGATCACGGCCCCGGCAAAGGCCGCCGCCGCCGCGGTATGGCCCAGCATCTGCACATTGCTGACCCACAGCGTCATCACCGCGCCCATGACATAGCCTGAAAAGACGAAGGACAGCACCATCCACAGCATGCCGCGCCGCCGCGCGGGGCCGGTCAGCTCTGGCCAGTCCGCCGTGGTGCTGCGTCCGGCGGGACCAAGGTCCCGCGGCGGGCCGGACAGCATGGTCAAGTGCAGCGGCACGCAGATGACCAGCACCATCGCGCCCAGGATCACCCATGCCCCGCGCCAGCCCACGGCCTCGGCCAGCCACAGGGTCAGCGGCCAGAAGATGGTGGAGGCCACCCCGCCAAACAGCGTGATGACCGAAATCGCGCGCTGCGGGGTGACCGGCATGTCCAGCCGCGTGACGGAGGCGAAGGCCACATGATACAGCACGAACATGCCCGCGCCCTCGGCCAGCAGGATCGCCGCCAGCAGCTGCGCGCGCGTTTCCACCAGCGCCATGGCCATCACCGCCAGCCCCGCGGCCAGAGAGCCCAGCGTCATCACCCAGCGCCCGCCGAACCTGTCCACCAGCATCCCGGACACGGGCGCGGCCAGCCCGCCGAAGAACAGCCCCAGCGACAGCACGCCGAAAATGGCCGAAAGGCTCAGCCCCATGTCCTCGGCCATGCGGGGCAGCAGCACGGCATAGGCATACATCAAGGTGCCATAGCCCACGATCTGCGTGACCCCCAGCGCCATGGCCACCCGGTGCCCGGCGAGCGTGGCGCGCAGGCCGGTCATGCCCGCGCCGCCTGCGCGCGATAGGCGCAGCGCCCGCC
>CBFHYV010000372.1:0-2176 GCA_965660085.1 uncultured Paracoccaceae bacterium | reverse complement strand
GGCTATCTGGGGGCCTTTACCGGATTGCTGCGCGGCCTGCGGGCCGTGGATATTCCCGGCGAGCCGAACACCCTGCCCGCCACTGAAACCGCCGCCCGCGCCACGCGGGTCGGGCTGGTGGCGCAGCCTGCCGCTGATGTCGCCTCTGCCCTGGCCGAGATCGTGCAGGCGGAGCCCACCGCGCGCATCCTGATCGGCGGATCGCTCTATCTGGCCGGGCGGGTGCTGCGCGACAACGGCTAACGCCGGGCTCAGTCCGGCAGGTCCGCCGAGGGGATCATTGGAAAGAACGCGCCGCCGGACCAAAGCCCGAACCAGGACGCGCCATCCACCTCGTGATGCGCGCCAAGCTCCACCAGCCGGTAAAAGCTCTTGCGGTCGATCAGCGCCTCAAGGTCGGCGCGGATCATCACATAGGGTGACGGCTCGCCGGTCTCTGGATCACGCGTGACGCGGATCGGGTGATCCGGCCCGGCCTCGGCGCTGTCACCGACATGGGTGTGAAAGGTCAGGATTTGTGCCGTGCCCTCGCCACTGGCCGTGAAATCCGTCGCCACGAAGGGGGCATCATCCACTGTGATCCCCACCTTTTCCACTGGCGTCACCAGATAGTATTTTCCATTCTCCCGCTTGAGGATGGAGGAAAACAGCCGCACCAGTTCAAACCGGCCGATGGGGGTGCCCAGGTAGAACCAGGTGCCATCCCGCGCGATGCGGATGTCCAGGTCACCGCAAAAGGGCGGGTTCCATTTGTGCACCGGGGGCAAACCCCGCCCGCCCGCGGCGCGAACCGAGGCGGCAATGCCCTCCGCTGAGGGGGTCACGGTATTTTGTGTGCTCATGGCTTTTGCCAATTCCGTTTATCGCCTTACTGTCATCAGGCATGTAGTCGCAGGGAGAGCGTTGTCATGACCGAAGCTGACAGCCTAGTGTCGCAGATCGAGGCGTTGGAAGACAAGTTGGCGCAGGCCCGCGCGGCGATCAACCGGCGCTTTATCGGGCAGGATACCGTTGTCGATCTGGCGCTGTCGGCGCTGCTGTGCGGCGGTCACGCCCTGCTGATCGGCCTGCCCGGCCTGGGCAAGACCCGCCTGGTGGACACGCTGTCCACCGTGATGGGGCTGAATGGCAACCGGGTGCAGTTCACGCCGGATCTGATGCCTGCGGATATCCTCGGCTCCGAAGTGCTGGAAACCGCCGCCGATGGCAGCCGGGCGTTCAAGTTCATCCCCGGCCCGGTGTTTTGCCAGCTGCTGATGGCCGATGAAATCAACCGCGCCAGCCCGCGCACACAATCCGCCCTGCTGCAGGCCATGCAGGAACGCATGGTCAGCGTTGCCGGGCAGGACCGCCCGCTGGGCGCGCCGTTTCACGTTCTGGCCACTCAGAACCCCATTGAACAGGAAGGCACCTACCCCCTGCCAGAGGCCCAGCTGGACCGCTTCTTGGTGCAGATCGATGTGGACTACCCGGACCGTGACACGGAACGCGCGATCCTGCTGTCCACCACCGGGATCGAGGATGCCCAGGCGCATGAGGTCTTTACCGCCGAGGAATTGATCGCCGCGCAAACCCTGCTGCGGCGGATGCCCGTGGGCGATGGCGTGGTGGAGATGATCCTGGACCTGGTGCGCGCCTTCCGCCCCGATGCGCCGGATGCGCCCGCCTTGGTGCGCGAAAACATCGCCTGGGGCCCAGGGCCCCGCGCCGCGCAGGCGCTGATGCTGACCGTGCGCGCCCGCGCGATGCTGCAAGGCCGGCTTGGCCCCAGCAAGGAAGACGTGCTGGCCATGGCGCATCCGGTGCTGGTGCACCGCATGGCGCTGACCTTCGCGGCGCGTGCGCGTGGCGAAGACCTGCAAGCCCTGATCCAGACCGTCAGCGCAGGCCTGCTGCACACCGAGGCCGCCGCGTGACATCGCCCGCCCCGGCCACCCTGCGCGCCGCGGCCGAGGCCGAGGCCAGCCGCTTTCCCGCCCTGTTGGCGCGGGCGCATCATCTGGCGGGCACGGTCCTGCTGGGGGGGCACGGGCGGCGGCGGCCTGGCATGGGCGAGGATTTCTGGCAATACCGCCCGGTTCAGCCCGGCGATTCGCTGCGGGAGGTGGACTGGCGCCGATCAGCCCGGGGGGACACGCAGTTCATCCGCCAGAAGGAATGGCAGGTGGCGCAGACC
>CBFHYV010000371.1:0-2193 GCA_965660085.1 uncultured Paracoccaceae bacterium | reverse complement strand
CGCACCATAGCCACGATCCGGGCGCAGGTGGCCGGATCCAGCCCGCTGCGCGCCGCGGCAATCCCGGCCTCTGTCCCGGCGGCGGGTTCGGCCAGGGTCAGCGTCACCACCCGGTCCAACAGCGCATCCGGCGCGCCATTGACCCCCACGTAATCATGCGGGTTGGAGGTCAGGATCATGCGGAAATCGGGATGGGCCTTGAGATAGCTCTGCCCGCGCGCGGGATCGGTGCAGACCAGCACCCCTTCCTCCAGCACCGACAGCAGGGTTGCGTTGGCCTCCGGCGGAGCGCGGGTGAATTCGTCATAGACCAGCGTATAGCCGCGCTCCATCGACACGGCGAGCATGGCGTCCTGCCAATCGGCCCGGGTGCGTTTTTCAGTGCGCCGCACGCTTTGGACATATTTGTCCACCACCGTAGAGGTGGATTGGCCAACCTCCTGCCCGATGAAATCGCGCCCGGTCAGCCATTCATTCCCGGCCATGAAGGACACCGGGCGGCCCAGAGCCTCTGCCACATGCAGGGCCAGCGAGGTCTTGCCCAGGCCCGCGGTGCCGGTGAAATGCACACAGACCCCGGAGCGGGCGTAGAACAGCGCGCGGTCGGCCAGTTCGCGCAGGGTGGCATCCTCGAAATACCGGCTGCCCCGGTCCAGCCCCGCCCAGGGGTTGCGCGCCACATCGGCATTGACGGTGGGCGTGGTGGCAAGGCGATTGGTCTGATCCGTCAAGGAATTCTTCCTCATCCAAGTGGCCCCTTCGTGGGGCGCTGCTTGGGGTGAGGCTGCGTGATTCGTCTTGCCGTTCCCTTAATCCGGCAGGGATAGCCCGGCGATCAGCGCGTCCAGCGCGATGCGGGGCACCACGCGGGCCGGGCCATCGCCGCGCAGGCGCACGCAGCCATGCGCGCCATTGGGCTCCGGCGCGGCGTCTGATCGCCAGACGGCGCTTTCGATGCCATCCACACTGTCCACCTCCAGGCCCAGGCAGGCCTCTGGCGGGCCGGTCAGCAGCACCCGCGGCAGGCGCGGCGCCGGCGTCAGCCCCAGGTGCCGGGCCAGGTTGACCAGCGGCGTGATGCGCCCATCGATGGAAAACAGCCCCCGCAACCCCGGGCAGGCCGCCTCTGACACCGGGGTGATGCTGGCCGGCGGCTCAAGAATCCGCACCACCTGCGTCATCGGCGTGGCAAAGCGGCGCCCGGCGGTGAACAGCAGATGCCGCCGCCGGTCAGGCACCAGCGCCCCCGCCCCGCCGGACGCCGCCGCAGGGGCGCCGTCATCGGGGGCCACCGCATCCGGCGCGGCATCGGACAGGCGGGCGACCTGTTGCAGATCCTCCATCGCGGTCATGGCCTCGAAATCCAGCAGGAATATCTGCCCCTCCTCCGGGTCCGTCACCGCGCCGCAGATGGCCCGCGCGCCCGCCAGCGCGGGCACGTCCCGGCGATCCCGCGGATCAAGGCGCAGGATGCGGCAGATCACATCCGCGGCCAGGCCCACCAGCCGGTCGCCTGGCAGGCGAATCACCACGATCTCCGCCTGGCTGCAGGGCGCGGGATGGCCCAGGCCGAACAGCGCGCTGGATTGCACCACCGGAACGCGGCGGCCGTGATAGGTGATGGTGCCCAGGCAGATCCCCCGGGTCAGCGGCCCGGTCTCGATCATCTGGCGGGGCACGGTGCCGTGGATGGACACCGCCGCCAGGGCAAAGCCCGCCCCCCCGGCCCGAAAGCTCAGCCAGGGGCTGGCGCCCTCGGCCCCGGTGCGCGGCGCCAGAACCGTTGCCGGAACAGAGGGCAGGCCCGGGCTGGCCAGAATGCGAGCAGGGTCCAGCAGGTTGACGGTGCGGCCCTCGTGAAACACGCCCGCCAGAACCGGCCCCGGCGCCGCGCCATCGTGGAACAGGGGCTGCACGGCCGTGGCGGGCACCTCCGTCAGGCCGGACACGCCATCCACCCCCAGCGCCAGCCGCCGCCCGCCCTGCTGGATCACCGCCGCCACGGGGGGCAGACCCTGCCGCGGCGGCTGACCGCACAGCGGCGCCGGGTCCAGTACCGGGATCATCTGGCCGCGCAGGTCGATCACGCCCAGGATGTCAGGCCGGTCCAGCATCATGGGCGACAGGCGGGAAATCACGCAGACCTCCGACAGGGCCGAGACCTCCAGCCCCAGGCAGCGCCCGCCGCTGTCC
>CBFHYV010000370.1:0-2211 GCA_965660085.1 uncultured Paracoccaceae bacterium | reverse complement strand
GGGCTACAGCCGCTATGTCTTTGGCCGCCTGGGCGATCCGGCCGCACCGGAAAGCGAGGCCGCCTTGCGCGCCGCGCTGGACCAGTTTGCCCGCCGCCCGGAAACCGCGCTGCACGCCGCCCATGCGGCGGCGCAACTGGCCATGCTGCGCCTGCGCGACGGCGACCCCCAGGCCGCGCTGGACCTGGCGCAGGACTGGACCTTTGCCGCGCGCGAGGCACATAACGCGGCGCTGCTGGCGGAATTGCTGTTCGCCCAGTCAGAGGCGCAGCGCCGCCTGGGCCGCACCGTTCAGGCTCAGCGGCTGTGGCTGGACAGTCTGGGCTGGGCGCGATACGGCTTCGGGACACAAGCGGCCGGGCTGCGGGCCCTGGCCCATCCGGTCCATCTGAGCAACGCGGGGTAGGTCATGTTCTGGATTTCTGGCGCGCTGATCGGCGGCATCATCGGCGGGTTTCTGGCGCGGCGGCGCAAGGGCAATGCCTATGACATCGCCCATTTCGTGGCGGTCTATGCCATTGCCTTTGCCCTTGTGGGGCTGATCATCACGGTGTTCGTGGAACGCGCGCTGATGGCCGGCGCGGTCTGATCCCGCCGCAGGAGGCGCCATGTTCGTCCCCTTCTTTGACAATCTGCGCCGCGCCGGTGTGCCTGTCAGCCTGCGCGAATATCTGACATTCCTGCAGGCGCTGTCGGCAGGCCTGGCCCAGTTTGACCCGGAGGGGTTCTATTACCTCGCGCGCAGCGCGATGGTGAAGGATGAACGCCATATCGACCGGTTCGATCAGGCCTTCGCCGCCAGTTTCAAGGGGCTGGAGGCGATCACCACGCAGGATGTGATTAATGCCGTGGATCTGCCGCAGGACTGGCTGCGCAAGATGGCGGAAAAGCACCTCAGCCCCGAAGAGCGCGCCGAGATCGAGGCACTGGGCGGGTTTGACAAGCTGATGGAGACGTTGCGCAAACGGCTGGCCGAACAGCAGGGCCGCCACCAGGGCGGCAGCAAGTGGATCGGCACCGCCGGCACCTCGCCCTTCGGGGCCTATGGCTACAACCCAGAAGGCGTGCGCATCGGCCAGGCCGAAAGCCGCCACCGCCGCGCCGTCAAGGTCTGGGACAAGCGGGAGTTCCGCAACCTCGCGGGCGATGTGGAACTGGGCACACGCAACATCAAGGTGGCGCTGAAACGCCTGCGCAAATGGGCGCGGGACGGCGCCGCGCAGGAGCTGGACCTGGACGGCACCATCCGCGCCACCGCCGAACATGGTTACCTGGATGTCCAGACCCGGCCAGAGCGGCGCAACGCGGTCAAGGTGCTGCTGTTTCTGGATGTGGGCGGCAGCATGGATGACCATATCCACACCGTGGAAGAGCTGTTCAGCGCCGCGCGGTCAGAGTTCAAGCACCTGGAATACTACTATTTCCACAACTGCCTCTATGAAGGCGTCTGGCGGGACAACCGCCGCCGCTGGGACGCCCAGACCCCCACATGGGAGGTCTTGCGCACCTATGGGCCGGATTACAAATGCATCTTCGTCGGCGATGCCAGCATGAGCCCCTATGAAATCCTGCATCCCGGCGGCGCGAATGAACACTGGAACGCCGAAGCCGGGCAGACATGGCTGCAACGCGCCCGTGACCAGTGGCCGGACCACATCTGGATCAACCCGGTGCCGCAGCAATACTGGGGCTATACCCAGTCTATCGCCCTGATCCGAGAGATCTTCGAGGACCGCATGGTGCCCATGACCCTGTCCGGCCTGGAGGCTGGCATGAAGGAGCTGGTGCGGTGACCGATCCCGCCTGGCAGACCAGCGCCGAGGAACCCGCCCCGCCCGCAGACACGCCCCCCGCAAGCACGGACATCGCCGTGATCGGCGGCGGCTATACGGGCCTGTCCACGGCGCTCTTCGCGGCGCAGGCGGGGGCGGAGGTCTGCGTGCTGGAGGCCGCGGAAATCGGCGCGGGCGGCTCTGGCCGCAATGTGGGGCTGGTGAACGCCGGGCTGTGGCTGCCGCCAGACAAGGTGCGCGCGGCGCTGGGGGCAGCGGGGGACGGGCTGATCGCCCGCCTGTCAGAGGCGCCGGAGATGGTGGCCGACCTGATCCGCAGCCACCAGATCCGCGCAGGGTTCAGCCGCAACGGCACCATCCACGCCGCGCATTCCGGCGCGGGTTATGCGGACCTGCGGGCGCGGCACGCGGCCTGGGC
>CBFHYV010000369.1:0-2227 GCA_965660085.1 uncultured Paracoccaceae bacterium | reverse complement strand
GCCGCAAGCCTGATTGACGCGCTGCGCGGCGCGGGTGTGCCGGATGCCTTTGCCCTGTCCGCGGCGGGGGGATAGGCGCAGGGCCGCCACCACGCGAAAGTGGCTTGCACGAAAGAGACATGCGCGACAGACAGAAGGCACCACCGGCCGATGCACCCGCCCAGGCCACGCCCCGCCCGCGCACCGGCAGGGCCGTCACGGCCACCGGCCACCCACCGGCCAAGGGCAGAACGCCCTGGCATCAACCGACCCGGCGCCATCACAGCGCGACCACATTGTGCCCCGACGCGGCACGCAAACAGGAGAGACCGGATGATCGCAAGGCTGACCCTGATGCTGAGCCTGCTTGGCCTGTGGCTGACCCTCGCCGCGCCGGCCAGCGCCTTTGAAACCCGCGCCCGCGCGGCGTTCGTGCTGGACCAGACCACCGGCACCGTGCTGCTGGACAAGAACGCCGATGAGGCGCTGCCGCCTGCCTCGATGTCGAAACTCATGACGCTCTACCTCGCGTTCGAGGCCGTGCGCGACGGGCGCCTGCGCATGGATGAACGGCTGCCCGTGTCCAGCCACGCCATGTCCTACGGCGGCTCCACCATGTTCCTGGACACCACCGACAGGGTGCAGGTGTCCGATCTGCTGCGCGGGATCGTGGTGCTTTCGGGCAATGACGCCTGCGCCGTGATCGCCGAAACGCTCAGCCCCGACGGGACCGAGCCAGGCTTTGCCCGCGTGATGACCCGCCGGGCGGAACAGCTGGGCATGACCAATTCCAATTTCGTCAATGCCAGCGGCTGGCCCGCGGAGGGGCATGTGATGTCCATGCGGGATCTGGTGACCCTGGGCGAACGGCTGATCACGGATTTCCCCGAATTCTACGAAATGTTCGCCGAGCGCCGCTTTGAATTCGATGGCCGCGCGCCGCGCAACGTCAACAACCGCAACCCGCTGCTGGGCCTGGGCATCGGGGCGGACGGCCTGAAGACCGGCCATACAGAGGAAGCCGGCTTCGGCCTCGTCGGCTCTGCGCTCAAGGACGGGCGGCGCGTGATCTTCGCCATCACCGGCCTGCCCACCGCCCAGGCCCGCGCCGAGGAAGCCGAGGCGATCGTCAACTGGTCCTTCCGCCAGTTTTCGGAAAAGACCGTGGTGCGCGCGAATGAACCGCTGGCCGAAGCCCGCATCTGGCTGGGCGAGCGTGAAACCGTCAGCCTTGTGGCTCAGCAGGACCTGCGCCTGCTGGTGCCGGTGTTGGCCGATGGCCGCATCCCGGCGGAAGTTGTCTATACCGGCCCCATCGAGGCCCCTGTGACCGCAGGGCAGACCCTGGCAGAGCTGATCATCCGCCCCGACGGGCTGCCCGAACACCGCGTGCCGCTGGTGGCCCGGCAGGACGTGGCCAAGGGCGGCATCGTCAAACGGGTCACGACCGTCGGGCAGGTGCTGCTGGACCGCTGGATCGCGCCAGAGACCGCCCCGGACACGGCCCAGTGAGCACACCGGGCCTCTTCATCAGCTTCGAGGGGATCGACGGCAGCGGCAAGTCCACCCAGGCGCGGCTGTTGGCCGAGGCCCTGCGCGCACGCGGGCTGGACGTGCTGTCCACCCGCGAACCCGGCGGCAGCCCAGGCGCCGAGGAAATCCGCGCGCTGGTGCTGCAGGGCAGCGCGGATCGCTGGTCCGCGGATACGGAACTGTTGCTGTTCACCGCGGCGCGGCTGGATCATCTGCAACGCACCATCCGCCCCGCCCTGGCCGCGGGCCGCGTGGTGATCTGCGACCGTTTTGCCGATTCGACCCGCGTCTATCAGGGGCGCGGCGGCCCGGATCAGCGCGCGCGCATCGATGCGCTACATGATCTGATGATCGGCCAGGACCCGGACCTGACCCTGCTGATTGACATGGACCCGGCCCGCGCCTTGTCCCGCGCGCAGGCCCGTGGCGGGGCGGAGGCGCGGTTTGAATCCTTCGGCCTTGCGCTGCAACAAGCCAACCGCGCGGCGTTTCTTGGCCTCGCTCAGGCCGCACCCGGACGGTTCCGCGTGATAAACGGTGACGCCGCGCCGGATGTCGTTGCCCGCCGCGTGGCCCAGGCCGTGGCGCCCGCCCTGCCATGAGCGACACCCACCCCCAGCCCGACGCGCTGGACGGCGCGCCGCATCCGCGCGACACACTGCGCCTGTTCGGCCATGGCGCCGCCCAGGCCGAGCTGTTGCAGGCGCATGGGGCG
>CBFHYV010000368.1:675-2237 GCA_965660085.1 uncultured Paracoccaceae bacterium | reverse complement strand
AGGGGCTGCGCCAAGAGCGCGTGGTTGGAGCTTGAAGACTGGTTCCTGGATCCTTCGCATCACGGCGAAGACTACCGCGAGTCGATGCGTGCCCTCCTTGATGAGCTTCGTGCGGTCGTTCCAACGATCGAAGTAAGGAACGGGAGCGAAGTCGTAAGACGCCACCTGCGCGACGGTGACACCACCGAAGCCTGGCAATATGCCGAGCATTTGCGTGAGCCGGCCCGCATGCTCATGCTGGGCGAACTGGAGGCCATCGTTGATGGTATGCCCCCCTCTACTTCAGAGGAATGGGCTCAGTACCGCGCGGACATCGAGGCCGTCTTGCAGCGGTTGCAAGCCAGCCCGGAGGTGACCGAGGGCGCGGATGAACTGTCCCGAACACACCATGTCGCGCAAGCCTTGGCGCTTTTTCAGGCCATTGATTTCGCCGAGAAGGTCCGGCTGGCGCAATGTGGCGATGAACATGAGTGCGATTGGGTGTCCGAACTCGTGGCCGAAGTTGCCTATCTGGCGTTTGATGCCGGGCGTCATAGCCAGGCCGCAGATGGCAAGGACGTCGAGGCGATCGCCGTAATGCAGAAGAAGCTCCTCGAGGCGCAGAAAGCTGGCGGTAAGGCAAGAGCCGAAGAACATATGAAGGTCAGCCTCGCGATCTTTCACGAAATGAAGAGGTTGAAGGAAAAGCACCCCAACCTTTCCATGCGCCGTGTGGCGGAAATTGCGGCAGAGCGGAGCTTTGGTAGTTCAGCAGCGGCTAACTCGAAGAGTTGGTACAGATACAGCAAGAAGCGCAATTCTACGTCCTGACGCAGAAAGGTGTGACAGCGCTGTCCACTGTCCCAATTAACGGGTGCTAGTCGTTGGCTCATCAAGCATCTTGAGGATGAGAAATGAGCAGCTTCACCGAGACGAACGTCAACCCGAGCGGTCGGCCCGCTTCTCTGGACGACCGATTGATCACTGACCGCGAAGGGGCCGCACTGATCGGGTGTTCCCGTGCGACCTGGTGGCGGCGCACTGCGGATGGCACGCTGCCACAGCCGCTTCGCATCGGCGGCTTGACCCGCTGGCGCATGTCTGACGTCCAAAAACTGTTGGAAAGGTTGGAGCCGGTTGACCCGTCATCGGCCCAGGCTTCGGCACGAGAGCGGGGAGGCGCGTGAGCATGGCGTTCCCACTCGACCGCTTCCGTCTTTTGTTTGGCCGCGCGCAACGGACTGATCCTTCTTGCGAGGCATTGGCGGCCCAAACGCGTCGGCAAGGTTTCCAAGAATCGATACCGCTCAGGCGACGCGCCTTTGCGGCCAGTTGTTTCCGTGAATGCGCTGGTCGTATCCGCTTGGCCCAAGATGGTGGGGGAGCGCTTGGGCGCCCTTTCCGAGTGCTGCAAATTCTGGCTGTGAGCAGATGCCAGGCAGCAGAACGTCGAGGGAATACCAACCTGTGATAGGCCCGCGGCGCTGGGTGAGGACCGCGCGCTTTGATAGTGTCCCATGACGTGGTGTAGGAGCGCCGATCCTCGGAAAGGTTCGAGCTTGATCAGGTGGCCACGGCGGACA
>CBFHYV010000368.1:0-665 GCA_965660085.1 uncultured Paracoccaceae bacterium | reverse complement strand
GATGCCAGGCAGCAGAACGTCGAGGGAATACCAACCTGTGATAGGCCCGCGGCGCTGGGTGAGGACCGCGCGCTTTGGTCTGCTGTTGGAGCCACGACCATAAGCGCCCTTTGGGCCGCGCACCAGTGCCGCCTCGCAAAACAGAGGCAAAGCAATGAAAATTTACGATCAGCATGACGGTGCGAGACACACTCGCACCGAACGGGCGACGTGTGACTGCCGGGATGTCACGCGCTGGCCCTTGTCCGTGGACAGCGCGGCGAATCGCTTGCAGGGCCGGCTCCTGAAGCGAGGCGGCCAAGCACTCAGCGCCCGGCTTGGCGGCATGGTGACCGAAGGGCAGGCCCATGCCCTTGCCGCATTGATCTGGGGAGGCTGCTGATGACCGATGCAAAGGCTCTGACGCTCTCGCTGGGGGGCAAGTGGTATCGCAGCTATGGCGTGGCCCCGTGCCCCTGCTGCCAGCCGCAGCGCCGCCGTGACCAGACGGCCCTGACCTTGCGCGACGGTGAGGGCGGGCGGCTGCTGGCGAACTGCAAGCGGGCCGGGTGCGGCTTCACGGATATTCTGTCTGCCGCTGGTATCAGCGCGGGGGAGTATTCCCCGCCCCATCCCGCCGAACTGGCCCGCCGTGAAGCGGAAAAGCGGGCCGAGGCGAAGTGCAA
>CBFHYV010000367.1:0-2255 GCA_965660085.1 uncultured Paracoccaceae bacterium | reverse complement strand
CGGATGCCAATCACCAAC
Organism: uncultured Paracoccaceae bacterium; assembly: GCA_965660085.1. Classification (GTDB taxonomy): domain Bacteria; phylum Pseudomonadota; class Alphaproteobacteria; order Rhodobacterales; family Rhodobacteraceae; genus CBFHYV01. Next base: position 2,237 of record CBFHYV010000367.1, on the reverse strand, counting down.
TTCAGGATGAACCAGACGATCAGCGAGGCGACGAAGGTGAACACACCGTAAGCCACGATGCCGGTCAGCTGCGTCATCAGGACCGCGTCGCTGTTGTAGAACACAACCGCGATGGTGCCCCAGATACCGGCGAACAGGTGCACCGGGATGGCGCCGACCACGTCGTCGATCTTCAGCTTGTCCAGCATCGGAACCGTCAGGACCACGATCACACCGCCGACAGCACCGATCCAGAGCGCACCGAACAGGGTGGGCGCCAGCGGCTCGGCAGTGATGGAGACCAGACCGGCCAATGCGCCGTTCAGGACCATCGTCAGGTCGGGCTTGCCATACATCACCTGCGTCAGGATCAGCGCGGTCACCGCACCGGCCGCAGCGGCCATGTTGGTGTTGGCGAAGATGCGCGACACGTCGGAGACGTCACCCACGGTGCCCATGGCCAGCTGCGAGCCGCCATTGAAGCCGAACCATCCCAGCCACAGGATGAACGTGCCCAGCGTGGCAAGGGCGAGGTTGGAGCCCGGCATCGGGTTGATCTTGCCGTCCTTGTACTTGCCCAGACGCGGACCCAGCACGATCGCACCGGCCAGAGCGGCCCAGCCACCAACGGAGTGCACGACGGTCGAGCCAGCGAAGTCGGAGAAGCCCATCTCGGACAGCCAGCCGCCGCCCCACTGCCAGGAGCCGGAGGTCGGGTACATGATGCCCGTCAGGACGACCACGAAGATCAGGAAGGGCCACAGCTTGATACGCTCGGCCAGCGCGCCGGACACGATGGACGCGGTCGCGGCGACGAACACCAGCTGGAAGAAGAAGTCCGACCCGACAGAGGCATAATCCAGCGCGGCATCGGCAGCAGCGACACCGACCGGGTCCAGAATGGTCTGACCGCCCAGCGCGAAGTAGCCGTTGAAGTCACCCGGATACATGGTGTTGAAGCCGACCAGCCAGTACATGATGGCGGCGATGGAATAGAGCGCGATGTTCTTGGTCATCTGCATGGTCACGTTCTTGGAACGGACCAGACCGCCTTCGAGCATCGCGAAGCCCGCGGCCATGAAGAACACGAGGAAACCTGCCATGCAGAACAGCAGGGTCGTCATGATATAGGGGCCGATTTCGTCGAACGACGGCGCGGCGTCCTGTGCAAGACCCATGGTCGGAAGCGCTACCGCGACAGCCGCCAGGGGAAGAAGCTTGGTGAGTTTCATATGTCAGATACCCTCTGGAGTTTGACGCTGGCTTCAGAGCGCGTCGTCGTTCGTTTCGCCGGTGCGCACACGGACCGCCTGGCCCACATCCAGCACGAAGATCTTTCCGTCGCCGATCTTGTCGGTCTTGGCGGTCTTCTGGATCGTCTCGACCACCTGGTCGGCCATGGAGGCCGCGACGACGATCTCCAGCTTGACCTTCGGGACGAAGTTCACGGCGTATTCCGCACCGCGGTAGATTTCAGTGTGCCCAGACTGCGAGCCGAAGCCCTTGATCTCGGTCACCATCATGCCACGCACGCCGATGGAAGTGAGCGCCTCGCGCACCTCCTCCAGCTTGAACGGCTTGATCGCTGCAATGATCAGTTTCACGTCAGTTCCCTTCCGTAAGGCCCCGCATGGAAAGCGGGAGCAAGTTCACAAGGCTGTCACACCAGCCACGGCCCTGTGCTGCAAGGTTGGGCATGTGCCCTCGCACTGCGCAAAACGGGTTTGCTGCACAATTTTTGCACAAATAGATTAACCTGACGCAAAATTAGGCAGCGCGCAAAGCGCATCCCGTGTGGCGGCGCTTTCCCAAATCTGGCGGAATCGTTAACCTCTGCCGAAAAACAGGCAAGATTCAGGAGCAGAGGCAGAAATGGGCAAGTCAGGCGGGAATCGGCCCGTGCTTCGGGCAGAAAAGCGCCCGACACAGCGAAAAACGGCCGCGCCGAAGCCGCGCGCCAAGGCGAAACCGCGCCGAGCGCCGGCACAGCGCCCCAAGGGGGTGATCGGCCTGTTGCGGGCGATCGTCGGTTTCTTCCTGTGGCTGATCTGGGCCCTGACATGGCGCAGCGCGCTGGTCGTGGCGCTGATCATCGGGGGGGCCGTCACCTATACGGCGCTGCAATTGCCGCCCGCGGGACAGGCCAGCGACGGGCGCGTGCGCGGCTCGGTCACGCTGCTGGACCGCAACGGGGACGTTTTCGCGTGGCGCGGCGAACAATTCGACGTGATCACATCGCTCGACCAAGTCTCGCCCCA
>CBFHYV010000366.1:0-2259 GCA_965660085.1 uncultured Paracoccaceae bacterium | reverse complement strand
CGCCGCGCCATGGCCGGGCCGGGCCAGCACCCCCACCGGCACGCGCGCCATGATCTCGGCCCAGGCAGTCCAGCGGTGAAACTGGGCCAGGTTGTCAGCCCCCATCAGCCAGACGAATCGCACGCCCGGATGCCGGGCCTGCAACGCGGCCAAGGTATCCACCGTCAGCCTTGTGCGTGCGCGCATCTCGAAATCGGAAAAGGCCACGCGCGGATGGTCGATCACCGCGCGGGCGGCCGCCACCCGCCGCGCCAGCGGCGCCGGGCCATGCGCCTTCAGCGGATTGCCCGGGGACAACAGCCACCACACCCGATCCAGCCCGAACCGGCGCAGCGCCTCGCGGGTGATATGGGCATGGCCGTCATGCGGAGGGTCGAACGACCCGCCCAGCAGACCCACCCGCATGCCGGGGCGAAGGTATGGTTGCGCGCTCATGCCCAACTGTTACCCCTGCCCCGCGCCCCGCGCAACGCAGGCCCACCGGCCAAATCGCGTTTGCGCCAGGCCCCCCGGCACCTTATGTCAGGGAAAACCCACGGATTTGGAAGCAGGACGCAGACATGGCCTCGTATCAATACGTCTATCACATGCAGGGTGTCTCCAAGACCTACCCCGGCGGCAAGAAATGCTTTGAAAACATCCACCTGAACTTCCTGCCCGGCGTGAAGATCGGCGTCGTCGGCGTGAACGGCTCGGGTAAGTCGACGCTGATGCGCATCATGGCCGGGATTGATACCGATTTCTCCGGCGAGGCCTGGCATGCCGAAGGCGCACGCGTCGGCTATCTGCCGCAGGAACCCCAGCTGGACGAAAGCCTGAACGTGCGGGAAAACGTCATGCTGGGCGTGGCCGAAAAGAAGGCCAAGCTGGACCGGTTCAACGAACTGGCCATGAACTATTCCGACGAAACCGCCGATGAAATGGCGCAGCTGCAGGATGAGATCGACGCCAACAACCTGTGGGACCTGGACAGCCAGATCGATGTGGCGATGGAGGCCTTGCGCTGCCCGCCGGATGAGGCCGAGGTCGCCTCTCTGTCAGGCGGGGAACGCCGCCGGGTGGCCCTGTGCAAGCTGCTGCTGGAAGCGCCGGACATGCTGCTGCTGGACGAACCGACCAACCACCTGGACGCGGAAACCATCGCCTGGCTGCAGAACCACCTGATCGAATACAAGGGCACGATCCTCTGCGTCACGCATGACCGCTACTTCCTGGATGACATCACGGGCTGGATCCTGGAGCTCGACCGTGGCCGCGGCATTCCCTATGAGGGCAATTATTCCAGCTGGCTGGAACAGAAGGCCAAGCGCCTGTCCCAGGAAGCGCGCGAGGACAAGGCCCGCCAGAAAACGCTGGAACGCGAGTTGGACTGGATGCGTCAGGGCGCCAAGGCGCGGCAGGCCAAATCCAAGGCCCGTATCCAGGCCTATGAGGATCTGGCCAGCCAGTCCGCGCGTGAAATGCTGACCCGCGCGCAGATCGTCATCCCCGCCGGACAGCGCCTGGGCGGCAAGGTGATCGAGGTTGAGAACCTGACCAAGGCCATGGGTGACAAGCTGCTGATCGAGGATCTGTCCTTCGCCCTGCCCCCCGGCGGCATCGTGGGCGTGATCGGCCCCAACGGCGCGGGCAAATCCACGCTGTTCAAGATGCTCACCGGGCAGGAAAAGCCCGACAGCGGCAGCGTCAGCTACGGCGATACCGTGCAGCTGAGCTATGTGGACCAGTCCCGTGATGATCTGAACCCCGACGACACCGTGTGGGAGGCGATCTCTGGCGGGGCGGAGGTGATTGAACTGGGCGATGCGCAGGTCAATTCGCGGGCTTATTGCTCCTCCTTCAACTTCAAGGGCGGCGATCAGCAGAAGAAGGTCGGCCTGTTGTCCGGCGGGGAACGCAACCGCGTGCACATGGCGCGGCTGCTGAAATCCGGTGGCAACGTCCTGCTGCTGGACGAACCCACCAACGACCTGGATGTGGAAACCCTGCGCGCGCTGGAAGATGCGCTGGTGGATTTCGGTGGCTGCGCTGTCGTGATCTCGCACGACCGTTTCTTCCTGGACCGCATCTGCACGCATATCCTGGCCTTCGAGGGCGACGCCCATGTGGAATGGTTCGAAGGGGCGTTCAGCGACTATGAAGAGGACAAGAAACGCCGCCTGGGCGCCGACGCGCTGGAACCCAAGCGGGTGAAGTTCAAGAAGTTCGCGCGCTGACCGGACCACGGGATGCGCAGCGCCGTGGCGGCGGGCCGTGAAG
>CBFHYV010000365.1:0-2278 GCA_965660085.1 uncultured Paracoccaceae bacterium | reverse complement strand
CCCGAACAGCAAAACGATCAGAAGGACAAAGGCGAAATGTCTGAGCCGGTCGGCGGGCATGGCGGGCTTCCTTGTGCCGTTGCAGCAAATCTAGGGGATCATGGCCCGCGTTACCAGATGCCAGCGCCCGATCTGCGCTATGCCGCAGGCACGGCCCGGGCATCCGCTGCAGTGGCGTCATCCTCATCCTCGGCCCCGTCCACGCCCTCGTCCTCGGGCGCATCCTCGGGGCCGGGCATCGCCACCAGGTCCAGCCCATCGGCCAGATCGGCCAGCAGCAGCGTGAATTCCGAGATCTCCACCTGGCTGGCCGCCGCCCCCCGCGCCATCAGCGCATCGGCCGCAACAGCCGCCTCCGACATCAGATCGATCAGCAATTCGCCATGATGGTCCAGCACCCACGGATCACTGGCCAGACGCGCCAGCACCCTGTCCCGGAACACGGCGGTGCGCCGGTTCAGCCGTGGATCGCGCAGCGCCGCCATCTGCACCGGCAAGGTGCGCAGCACCCGTTCGGCCAGGTGAAACCGCCGCACGCCCTGGTCCGACACCAGCCGCCGCAACCGCAGCCGGAAGGTCAGCGCCCGGTCCGGGCCAAAGCCCACGATGGCCAGGACCAGCCCCGCCGCCCCCAGCGCCGCACAGACCAAGGGGGGCAGATCCTGCAGGAAGGCCATAAAGGCGACATCCACCGCCAGCAGCAGGCTGCCGAACAGCTTGCGCGGCCAGCGCGCCACGCGGCGCTGGCGATCCCGCTCGATCCCCTGCACCAAGAAGAAGGCCGCCAAGGCAGCCAGGCCCAGCACCAGAAGGGCAAAGACCGGCCCGGCCAGATCCCCCCGCAAGGCCCAGAACACCACGGGACAAAAGGCAATCAACAGCAGGTACACGGCCCGGCGGCTGCGCCATTTCAGCGCCGGGTCCGGGTCATGGACGGTGGAGAACGGGTCAGGCCGGAACATCGCCTACGCCAATGCCAGAAAGAGGATCAGCACCCACAGCAGCACCAGCGCGACATTGCCCAGCACCCCACGTGACATCCGGCCATAGGCCAGCGCCGCATAGCCTTCGCGCAGCGTCACATGCACCACGATCGGCAGCCCCCACAGCGTGAAAGCCACCGAACCAAGCAACACCAGAAGTCCGAGTATCGTCAGGAACATGCCAGAGTCTTGGGCATAAATTGCGGCAAAATCGTGGCGCGCCTAGCGGCGCGTCCGGCGGCGCGGCTTGGGCTTGGCCGGCTGTTCGGCCGGGGCCTCCAGGCCAAGCTGATCGCGCAGCACGCGGGGGCGGATCTCCTCGACCTCGCCCGACTTGAGCTGGCCCAGCTGAAACGGGCCGTAGCTGATGCGGATCAGCCGGTTCACCGTCAGGCCAAGATCGGCCATGGCGCGGCGGATCTCCCGGTTCTTGCCCTCGCGCAGGCCCACGGTCAGCCAGGCATTGGCGCCCTGTTGCCTGTCAAAGCTGGCGATCATGGGCTGAAACCGTTCGCCATCCACCACCAGCCCCTGGCGCAGCGGCTCCAGCGTGGTGTCGGACACCGTCCCCTTGACCCGCACGCGGTAGCGGCGCAGCCAGCCGGTGCTGGGCAGTTCCAACCGCCGCTTGACCCCGCCATCATTGGTCAGCAACAACAGGCCTTCGGAATTCAGGTCCAGCCGCCCGACGCTGACCACGCGCGGCAGTTCCGGGGGCAGATCGTCATAGATCGTGGGGCGGCCCTGTTCGTCGCGCGTGGTTGTCACCAGGCCAGTGGGCTTGTGATACAGCCACAGCCGCGCGGGCTGCGGCGCGTCCAGCGGCTTGCCATCCACCTCGATGACATCGGCCGCGGTCACGTTCAGGGCCGGGCTTTCGATCAGCTTGCCGTTCACGCGCACGCGGCCCAGCTGGATCATCCGCTCTGCCTCCCTGCGGGACGCGACCCCCGCACGGGCGAGGACCTTGGCGATGCGGTCGCCGGGGGGGGTTGGCTTGCTGGACATGGCGGGTTTCCTTTCCCACCGGGACTGCCCTATCGCGCCGCCGCGCGCAAGGGTATGTAGGGCCATGTCCCAGATCCCCGCTCCACACCCCTTCCCGCCCGGCCCGCCGGCCCGCCCCATGGACCTGGCCCTGCAAGAGGCCCGCGCCGCCGCCGCCCTGGGCGAGGTGCCGGTGGGCGCCGTGGTGCTGGCGCCCGACGGGCGGCCGGTGGCGCGAGCGGGCAACCGCACGCGGCTGCTGCATGACCCCACCGCCCATGCCGAAATCCTGGCCCTGCGCGCCGCCT
>CBFHYV010000364.1:0-2289 GCA_965660085.1 uncultured Paracoccaceae bacterium | reverse complement strand
GCAAGGGCGGGTATCAGGGGCCTCTGGAAGGATACCTCTCGGCCCGCTGCCACCGCAGCGCGGCGGATCTGACAGACGAAGTGCATGAGGCCGCGCGCCTGTGCGCGCAGACCCTGGAACGCGCCCTGGGCACACGGCTGTTCGAGCTTGGCGTGGATTTCCTGCTGGATGAGACGGACCGCCTGTGGCTGGCGGAAACCAACGCCCGCCCCCAAAGCAGCTTGCACGAACACGCACGCGCCGAGCGTCTGATCGGCTATGCGCGCTCGGTGCTGGCGCAGCAGGAATGGCCGCTGCCCGTGGCATGAGCCCTTTACGGCGCGGCGGGGCAGTGGATTTCTGGCGGCTTTGCGGCCTGTGCCGCATACCAGATGGCATAGGCAATGCTGTGTTCGGCCCGGGCCAGCTCATGCAGGCTGCTTTGGGGCAAGGCATTGGTTTCAATCAGCCAAAGGCCGTCCGTCTCATCCAGCAGGAAATCTAGGCCCAGCTCTGACAGCGGGCGGGCCGCGGCCGTGCTCTGGATGTCGGCCAGTTCAAGCGCGGCCGCGAAAAGCTCTGCCTCGATCTCTTGCGCATCGCGCCGTTGTCTGTGTGCCAGGAACGGACGCAACGCGCCCTGAAACGCGCCTTTGCTGACATTCGCCGTCAGGCGGCCGGGCTCGCCCAGCCGGACATAGGCCCGGGTGATGCCCCAGGCGCCGGTTGCGCCGCGCTGCACATGCACCCGAATGTCCGTCGGGCGGCCATCTGCGCTGCTGGTGGGGATGAATTTCTGGATCACGAAATCCCGATAGGCCATGCGCCCCCGGACATGGCGGACGATCCGGTCGGTGGCCTCCGCCAGGGTGCAGGTGACGGCGCTGGCGTCGCGCACCAGGGTCCACAGGCCGTCGCCCGGGACGGCGAACAACAGGCCAAGGCCCTGGTTGCTGTCACTGCGCTTGATGACAGCGCCGCCATGCGTTGTCAGGAACTGCGTGACTTGCGCGTCCAGCCCATCGGCCTGCAAGGTCTGGGACGGGATGACATAGCGCCGCGCGCTGCTGTCGCTGAACAGCGCCGTCTGGCGGTGTTTCTTCAGGCCGACATCCCGAATGATGGGGCAGACGTCCGCCAGATGCTGGGCCAATTCCGCCTGCCCCGGCTGAACCGATGCGCCGATGACAAAGGCAACATCCGGCGGCGGAACCGCGCGCAGGTCCCAGCCCGCGCCTGTCCAGCAATGGGCGGCAAGCCTTGGGGGGGCGGAGGCCGCGACATCCAGCACCTCCAGCGTTGCGCCCTGCATCAGGGCTTCGGCCAGCATCGCCCGCAGCCGCGCCGGGGGCAGACCGTCCAGCGCCGCGCCGCGAAACGTCAGAACCCCTATCCGCACCACGCCCTGCCCCGGTTGATTGACAACGCCATCCCCTGTCCCGCAGACTGACTAGGCGGGCTTGCCTGTCCCTGTGTCAATGCCAAAAGGCCCACGCCATGCCGCAGCCAAAGCTTGAACACCCGATGGATCTGAAGATGGAGACCGCCGCCCAATCACGCGGGCTGGAGACATCTGTCATCCTGTTCGGCGCCCGAAAGGACGGTGCCCCGGGCAAGCCCTGGTTGCAGTTCGACGCTGCCGGCCAGACCTATCTTTACGGGCGGGGCGCCCTTGTCGAATACGGCAAACGCCACCGCACCTTCGCCGGGCGCAACATCAACCACGAAGCCATCCTGCTGATGGCGGACAAGCATGCGATGAAGACGCATCTGAACGCGCACGGGTTCGGTACGCCGCGCGGCGGGCTGTTTCGCCGCCGCAGCCTGGATGCCGCGCGGGACGCTTTTGACACGTTTGACGGGCCGGTGTGCGTCAAGCCGAACAGCGGCTCGCTGGGACGCTGCGTTTTTACGGAGATCCAACAAAAGGACTGGTTTGACAAGGCGCTGGACAAGGTTGCCGCGCGCTACCCCAAGATCATCGTGGAGGAATGCGTGCATGGCGCGCATCTGCGCTTCCTGTATTTGGCGCCTCGGGTCATCGCCATCCGCATGGGCCGCGCCGCCGCCGTTCTGGGCGATGGGCGCAGCACGGTTGCCGACCTGATCGCCCAAAGGAACGCAGAGCGCCTCCGCCGAGACCTGCCCACCCATCCGCCGCTTGCCATCACCGCCGATGTGGAGGACGAACTGGCGATGCAGCACCTCACCCTTGCCTCCGTGCCCGATGAGGGCAGGACCGTCCGGCTGTGTGGCGCCTCCAATGGCTCTGCCGGGGGGGATACGATCCTGCTGGAGGATGAGGTCCAC
>CBFHYV010000363.1:0-2299 GCA_965660085.1 uncultured Paracoccaceae bacterium | reverse complement strand
TATGCCCCGCTGGCCGAAACCCTGCGCCGCCAGATGCGCCTGTGCGGCATCCTGCGGATCGATCACATCATCGGGTTTGACCGCGCCTTCTGGGTGCCGCCGGGCCGGCCGGGCGCCTATGTCACAATGCCGTTCGAGGCGATGATGGCCGTGGTCCGCATCGAGGCCGCGCGCAGCGGCACCATCGTGGTGGGCGAGGATCTGGGCGTCATCCCCGAAGGCCTGGGCGCGCGCATGGCGGCCTACGGCATCCTGGGTTGCCGCCTGGCGATGTTTGAACGCGACAGTTGGCAGCCCCCGCGCTTTCGCCCCGCGCAGGCCTATGACACCGTGGCCATGGCCAGCTTTTCCACCCATGACCTGCCCACCTGGACCGGCTGGCGCGCAGGCCGGGACATTGCCGCGCGCGTGGCCGTGGGGGATCTGCCCGCCGCCCGGGCCGAGGCCGAACAGGCCCACCGCCGCGCGGAATGCCAGGCGCTGGATGCGCGGATCACGCAGCAGGCCGGCGCGGCCGATTGCGCCGCCATGCACCGCTTTCTGGCCGGATGCGGCAGCCGGCTGGTGGCGCTGCAGGCGGAAAACCTGCTGGGCATGGCGGACCAGCCCAACCTGCCTGGCACCACCACGCAATATCCAAATTGGCAACAGCGCCTGCCTGTTTCGGCCGCGGCGCTGGCCCATCACGAATCTGTCACATCTGCGGCGCAGACCATGCGCAACGCAGGCCGGAAGGAGACCGCCATGACCGTGCACACCGTTCCCACCACCCCGATCGAGGGGCAGAAGCCCGGCACCTCGGGCCTGCGCAAGAAAACATCCGTTTTCATGCAGCCCCATTACGTTGAAAACTTCATCCAGGCGATCTGGAACGGCATCGGCGGGGCGGAGGGCAAGACCTTCGTGCTGGGCGGCGACGGGCGTTACTTCAATGACCGCGCGGCGCAGGTCGTGCTGCGCATGGCGGCGGCCTCTGGCGCGGCCCGGGTGATCGTGGGGCAGAACGCGCTGCTGTCCACGCCGGCGGCCTCCAACATCATCCGCAGCCGCGCCGCCGACGGGGGCATCATCCTGTCGGCCAGCCACAACCCCGGCGGCCCGGATGAGGATTTCGGGATCAAGTTCAACGCCGCAAACGGCGGCCCCGCGCCAGAGGACATCACCGCCCGCATCCACGCCGCCACGCAAGCGATCACCGAATACCTGATGCTGGACGCCCAGGATGTGGACCTGTCCACCCCCGGCCACAGCCGCTTGGGCGCGATGGAGGTGGAGGTCATCGACCCCGTGGCAGACTACGCCACGATGATGGAAGGCATCTTCGATTTCGACAAGATCCGCGCCCTGTTCGCAGGCGGGTTCCGCATGCGCTTTGACGCCATGCACGCGATCACCGGCCCCTATGCCAAGGCGATCCTGGAGGGCAAGCTGGGTGCGGCACCTGGCACGGTCGTCAATGCCACGCCCTCGCCGGATTTCGGCGGCGGCCACCCGGATCCCAACCCGATCTGGGCCAAGACCCTGATGGATGAGATGATGGGCCCCAACGCGCCGGATTTCGGCGCGGCCTCGGATGGCGATGGGGACCGCAACATGATCGTGGGGCGCAACGCCTATGTCACGCCCTCGGACAGCCTGGCGGTGCTGGCGGCCAATGCCACGCTGGTGCCGGCCTATGCCGGCGGGCTGGCCGGGGTCGCGCGCTCCATGCCGACCTCACGCGCGCTAGACCGTGTGGCCCAGGCGCAGGGGATCGATTGTTTTGAAACGCCCACGGGCTGGAAATTCTTCGGCAACCTGCTGGACGCGGGCCGCGCCACATTGTGCGGAGAGGAATCCGCCGGCACCGGCAGCGATCATGTCCGTGAAAAGGATGGCCTGTGGGCAGTGCTGTTCTGGCTGAACATCCTGGCGGAACGGGGCCAGCCCGTGTCGGAGATCCTGCAGGATCACTGGGTGCGCTTTGGCCGCAATTACTACAGCCGCCATGACTATGAGGCTGTGGATGCGGACGCCGCCAATGGCCTGATGGCCGATCTGCGCGCGCGGCTGGCCGACCTGCCCGGCACGCAGGCCGGTGGCCTGACGGTGGAGGCTGCGGATGAATTCGCCTATGATGACCCGGTCGATGGCTCCCGCACCGAAGGGCAAGGCCTGCGGGTCCTGCTGTCCGGGGACGCGCGGATCGTGCTGCGGCTGTCAGGCACGGGCACGGCCGGGGCGACGCTGCGGGTGTATCTGGAAAAGGTGGAAACAGACGCCAGCGCCCTGACGATGGACCCGCAGGAGGCCCTGCGCC
>CBFHYV010000362.1:0-2302 GCA_965660085.1 uncultured Paracoccaceae bacterium | reverse complement strand
CCCATGCCGGCCTGGCGCAGGATCTTGCCGAGGCGCAGGCCGAGGCCATAGCCACCCGCACCGCGGCCTCGCGGCAGGCCGCACAGGCCGCGGATGAGGCCCAGGCGCTGAAATCGCAGCTTGCGGCCCTGCAGGCCGCGGCAGCGGCTGACCGCACCCGATGGTCCGAAGGGTCCACTCGCCTGACGCAACAGCTGCAAGAGGCCGAAGCCGACCGCGCGCGCCTGAAAGCCGCGCAGGCGCATCACGCTGACGCCCTGAAATCCGCCACTGCGGCGGAGCAGGCGCTGAAATCACAGCTCGCGGCCCTGCAGACCGAGGCCACCGCCTATCGCACCCGTTGGGTTGATGAGACATCTGAGTTGACGCGCATGCTGCAAGAGGCCGAGGCCGAGCGCGCGCGTCTGCAAGCAGAGCAGGCGGATCACGCCGACGCCCTGGAATCCGCCACTGCGGCGGAGCAGGCGCTGAAATCCCAAGTCGCCGCCCTGCAGGATGAGGTCGCCGCCAGCCGCACCCGCTGGGTTGATGAGACAACCGAACTGACGCGCATGCTGAAGGACGCCGCCGCCGAGCGGGACGCGCTGCGTGACCGGCAGGAGCAGGCCGAGGCCGACCGGGCCAAGGCAGCCTCTGATCTGGCACAGGCCAAGGCGGCGCTGGACGCCGCCCGCACGGCAGAAGCCGCGCTGCTGGGCCAGTTGGGCGCCGCGCGCGCCGAGGCGGCCGCAGCGCACAATGCGGCTGAGAGTGAGCGTCTGCTTCGCTTCGAGGAGACCGCCGAACTGACGCGGATGTTGCAAGAAACCTCTGACGAGGCCACAGCGCAGCGCCGCCGGGCCGATGCCCTGGCTGAACAGTCCGAGGTGGCGCGCGCCGAACTGATCCAGAAAGGCTCCGTGATCGAGGACATGACCCTCGCCATGGCCGAGCTGAAGGCCAACAGCACCGCGCAGAAAGCCATGGCCAAGGCCGCCAAGGCCGGCGCGGAGCACCAGATCCGCCGCCTGACGGTGCAGCTTGCCCTGCGTGACCACCTTGTGCGCCGCCTGCGCGAAACGCCCCGCAGCCGGCTGCGCCGCACGGCCGGGGTGTCGGACGCCACGGTGGCGGCGGTGCGCGCGGCGCCGGCCTTTGACGCGGACTGGTATCTGCAAACCAATCCCGATGTGAAAGCGCATGGCATCGACCCGGCGCGCCATTTCGCGGAAAACGGCCTGTATGAAGGGCGGCAACCCAGCGCCGGATTTGACGTGGTGGAGTTCTTCATCACCCATCCCAAGGAACTGGCCGAGGGCCTGAACCCGCTGTTGCTGCCCGCCGCGCCCAAATCGGACAAATCGTGACCGGCCAGCGGCAGGATCCGTCCAGCGCGGAACAGTGCGCGCAGCTGTCCCGGCTGCTTGCGCCCTTCGCCGGACGGCCTGCCGCGGATGAGGATGCCCAAGTCCGGCTGATCTTGGATTGCGGTCTTTTCGATGCTTCTTGGTATCGGGCCGGGGCAGGGGCCGATCTGGGCGCGGATGCGGATGCCGCGCGGGACTTTCTGCGCCACGGAAACTACGCCCTGCGGGATCCGGGACCGGCCTTTTCAACCGTTGGATATTACCTTGCCAACCCGGATGTGGCGCAGGCCGGGGTCAATGCGCTGGTGCATGCCCTGCGCCATGGCCTGACGGAGAGCCGCGCGCTGGCCCCGTGGGAACAGCCCCCCGCCGGGCCGGATGGCCGCGCCGATCTGCCCCCGCACCCGGACCCGGAATGGCAGGACTGGTTTCAGCCGCAGGCCTATTTGCGGATGAACCCGGATGTGGCGGCGGCGGGGGTGGACCCGTGGCAGCATTTCCATGATTTCGGCTGGGCCGAGGGGCGGCAAGGGGCGGAGCCTGTGGCGCTGGAGCTGGACTCGGCCCTCTGGCGCGGCATGGCGGATTGGGCCTTGTTCGAGCTTGCCGCGCTGGAGGCCGATGGCCCCGGGTTTGAACGCGCCATCGTGCCCTGGGTGCTGGCCCGCTGGCATGCTACAGCGGGCGAGTGGGAGGCCGCCGCCGACGCGCTGGCGCGCTTCCATGCCCGGCGGGGATTGCAAAATACCATTCTGCACGCAGGCCCCGCGTTGCTGAGCGTGCGCGCCGCGGTTGAAACCGCGCGTCCGGGGCGGGCCACGGCGGGTTTGCTGTGGCTGCGCCGGGACCGGTCCGCCGATGCTGACCTGGCAAGGATGAGCCATGAGCTGGCCCGCGATGGCTGTGCGCCGGACACGGCCGCGCGCTGGCTGACGGCGATCTACGCCGCGCAGGGG
>CBFHYV010000361.1:0-2315 GCA_965660085.1 uncultured Paracoccaceae bacterium | reverse complement strand
CCGATGATTACATCATGCCGCCCATGCCGCCCATGTCGGGCATGCCGCCGCCGGCGCCTGCGCCTTCTTTCTGCGGCTTGTCGGCAACCATGGCTTCGGTGGTGACCAGCAGGCCAGCAACGGAGGCCGCGTCTTCCAGTGCGGTGCGCACAACCTTGGCCGGGTCGATCACGCCGAACTTGAACATGTCGCCATATTCGTCGGTCTGCGCGTTGTAGCCGAACTTCAGGTCATCGGATTCGCGGATCTTGCCAGCCACGACGGAGCCGTCAACGCCAGCGTTCTCGGCGATCTGGCGCAGGGGGGCTTCCAGTGCGCGGCGCACGATGGAGATACCTGCGTTCTGATCGGAGTTTGCACCCGTCAGACCTTCCAGCGCCTTGGCACCCTGAACCAGGGCAACACCGCCGCCAACCACGATGCCTTCCTGAACGGCCGCGCGGGTTGCGTTCAGCGCGTCGTCCACACGGTCCTTGCGCTCTTTCACTTCGACTTCGGTCATGCCGCCAACGCGGATGACAGCCACACCGCCGGCCAGCTTGGCCACGCGTTCCTGCAGCTTCTCACGGTCGTAGTCAGAGGTGGTCTCTTCGATCTGGGTGCGGATCTGGGACACGCGTGCCTCGATCTCGGCCTTCTCACCCGCGCCATCGACGATGGTGGTCTCGTCCTTGGTGATCTGGACCTTCTTGGCGGTGCCCAGCATGTCCATGGTCACGGACTCGAGCTTCATGCCCAGGTCTTCGGAGATCACCTGACCGCCGGTCAGGATCGCGATGTCCTGCAGCATTGCCTTGCGGCGGTCGCCGAAGCCCGGTGCCTTCACGGCGGCAATCTTCAGGCCACCGCGCAGCTTGTTCACCACCAGGGTCGCCAGGGCTTCGCCCTCAACGTCTTCGGCAATGATCAGAAGCGGCTTCTGGGACTGGATCACCTGCTCCAGCAGCGGAACCATCGGCTGCAGGGAGGACAGCTTCTTCTCGTGCAGCAGGATGAGGCAGTCATCCAGCTCCGCGGTCATCTTGTCGGGGTTGGTCACGAAGTAGGGGGACAAGTAGCCACGGTCGAACTGCATGCCCTCGACCACGTCGGTCTCGGTTTCCAGGCCCTTGTTCTCTTCGACGGTGATGACACCCTCGTTGCCGACCTTTTGCATCGCGTCCGCGATCTGACGGCCGATTTCCGCTTCGCCATTGGCGGAGATGGTGCCAACCTGCGCAACTTCGTCAGAGTTCTCGACGGTGCGTGCCGCGGATTTGATGTGCGCCACGACCTTGGCGGTGGCCAGGTCGATGCCGCGCTTCAGATCCATCGGGTTCATGCCGGCGGCAACGGCCTTCATGCCTTCGCGCACGATGGCCTGGGCCAGAACGGTCGCGGTGGTGGTGCCGTCGCCGGCCTCATCATTGGTGCGGCTGGCGACTTCTTTCACCATCTGCGCGCCCATGTTCTCGAACTTGTCTTCCAGTTCGATTTCCTTCGCCACGGACACGCCGTCCTTGGTGATGCGCGGCGCGCCGAAGGATTTGTCCAGGACCACGTTGCGGCCCTTGGGGCCCAGCGTCACCTTCACGGCGTCGGCCAGGATGTTGACGCCCTTGAGCATCTTGGTGCGGGCTTCGGTATTGAATTTCACATCTTTTGCGGACATGTTGGATTACTCCTGAAATGGTTGTGCGATCGTGCGATACATGCGGCGCCGGATGCGCCTGCGTGCATCACGCCTCGATGATGCCGAGGATGTCGCTTTCCTTCATGATCAGCAGCTCTTCGCCGTTGACCGTGACCTCGGTGCCGGACCACTTGCCGAACAGAACGCGGTCGTCAGCCTTCACGGCCATCTCGATCAGCTCGCCGCTGTCCTTGCGTGCGCCTTCGCCGCAAGCCACAACGATGCCCTCTGCGGGCTTTTCCTTGGCGCTGTCGGGAATGATCAGGCCGCCAGCTGTTTTTTCTTCGCTCTCTACGCGACGGACCAGCACGCGGTCATGAAGCGGTTTGAATGCCATCTCTGAGTCTCCTAGCTCAAAGTTATCCCTGAGGGCCCCGCCTTCGGGCACCCTGTTATCACTCACCATAGTCGAGTGCTAACGGCCCGGAGATAAGGAACTGCAGCTGGCGTGTCAACGAGTCGGAGATGATTTTTCCGGCTCCAGCGCGGCCTGCCCTTGGGGGGACAGGTCATAGACCCCGCGCCCCAGACGGATGAACCAGCCGTGGTGGTTGTCCGCCATGATGCGCGTGGCCCGCGCGATGCCGGTGGCGGCGGCCACATCGCGGCCCCGGCACGCCCCGGCCTGCGCCAGATGCCGCGC
>CBFHYV010000360.1:0-2316 GCA_965660085.1 uncultured Paracoccaceae bacterium | reverse complement strand
GGCGCTGGGCGTGCCGCCAGCGCCGCCGGCACGCCCAGCGCCGTGGCCAGCCCAGCCAGCATCAGTTTTGGCTCCACCAGCGCATCGGCGGTCTTGGACAGGCTCAGCGCCAGCACATGGCGCAGGCCCGCGCGCGCCTCCGGCGCCTCGGCCCCCGGCCCGGCGATGCGGCCAAAGGCGCGCTGGGAAAGCTGTGTCTGCGTCATGTTCCCTCCGATCGGGCAGTGCAGCGGTCTTGACCAGACCGGTCCACCCTGACACTAGAGCGGCGCAACACAGCCGCAACCGGGCGTTCCGTGGGCGCCAAACCGACGAGGAGCTGCGCCATGCGCCAGATTTCCCTGACCTTCCCCGATGACAGCACGCGCAGCTTTGACGCCGGGACCACCCCGGCCGAGGTCGCGCAGGCGATTTCCAAGAGCCTGTCCAAAAAGGCGATCTCCGCCACCGTGAACGGTGAGCATTGGGATCTGCAATGGCCGATCGAGGATGACGCCAGCATCGCCATCAACACCCTGCAGGATGAGGCCCCCGCGCTGGAGCTGATCCGCCACGATCTGGCCCATGTCATGGCCCGCGCCGTGCAGGAGATCTGGCCCGACACCAAGGTCACCATCGGCCCAGTGACGGAGCGCGGCTGGTTCTATGACTTTGACCGGGCAGAGCCTTTCACCCCCGATGACCTGGGCACGATCGAGGCGCGGATGAAGGACATCATCAACGCCCGCGACACCGTCCGCACCGAGATCTGGGACCGCGACCGCGCCCGCAAATTCTATGAAGACCAGGGCGAGCCCTACAAGGTAGAGCTGGTGGACCGCATCCCCGAAGGCGCGCCCATCCGCATGTATTGGCATGGCGACTGGCAGGACCTGTGCCGCGGCCCGCATCTGGCCCATACCGGCCAGTTGCCCGCCGATGCGTTCAAGCTGATGGGCGTGTCCGGCGCGCATTGGTTCGGCCAGACGGACCGGCCGATGCTGCAACGCATCACCGGCGTGGCCTTCCGCAACCGGCAGGAGCTGAAGGATTACCTGAACTTCCTGGAAGAGGCCGCCAAGCGCGACCACCGCCGCCTGGGCCGCGAGATGGACCTGTTCCACATGCAGGAAGAGGCCCCGGGACAGGTGTTCTGGCATCCCAATGGCTGGACCATCTACACCACCTTGCAGGACTACATGCGCCGCCAGCAGCGCGCGGGCGGCTATGTGGAGGTCAACACCCCCCAGGTGGTGGACCGCAAGCTGTGGGAGGCCTCCGGCCACTGGGAGAAATACCAGGAAAACATGTTCATCGTCGAAGTGGACGAGGACCATGCCCGCGAGAAGGCCGTCAACGCGCTGAAGCCGATGAACTGCCCCTGCCATGTGCAGATCTTCAACCAGGGGCTGAAATCCTACCGTGACCTGCCGCTGCGCATGGCGGAGTTCGGCTCTTGCAACCGCTATGAACCCTCTGGCGCGCTGCATGGCATCATGCGGGTGCGCGGCTTTACCCAGGATGACGCGCATATCTTCTGCACCGAGGCACAGATCGAGGAAGAGACCCGCAAGTTCATCGACTTCCTCGCCGGGATTTACCGGGACCTGGGCTTTGAGGCGTTCAAGATCAAGTTCTCTGATCGGCCGGACACCCGCGCCGGATCGGATGAGGTCTGGGACAAATCTGAGCAGGCGCTGAAATCCGCCACGGCGGCGGCGGGCGTGGCCTTTGAGCTGAACCCGGGCGAAGGTGCCTTCTATGGGCCGAAGCTCGAATTCGTGCTGACGGATGCCATCGGCCGTGACTGGCAATGCGGCACGTTGCAGGTGGATTTCGTTCTGCCGGAGCGGCTGGATGCCAGCTATATCGGCGGGGACGGGGCGCGGCACCGGCCCGTGATGCTGCACCGCGCGGTGCTGGGCAGCTTTGAACGCTTCATCGGGATCCTGATCGAAGAACACGCGGGCAAGCTGCCCTTCTGGCTGGCGCCGCGGCAGGTTGTCGTGGCCTCGATCGTGTCAGAGGCGGATGACTATGTCCGCGAGGTTGTCGCGGCACTGCGCCGGGCCGGGGTGCGGGCCGAGGCCGACCTGCGCAACGAAAAGATCAACTTCAAGGTGCGTGAACATTCCGTGGGCAAGGTGCCTGTCATCCTCGCCATCGGCCACCGAGAGGTGGAGGAACGCACGGTGACCATCCGCCGCCTGGGCGAAAAACAGACCAGCGTCAGCACGCTGGACGATGTGGTGGCCGAACTGCGCGCCGCCGCCACCGCGCCGGACCTGGCCCGCGCCTGACCTGTCCGCTCACCGCCCCGCCGCACCGGCGGGGCGG
>CBFHYV010000359.1:2002-2321 GCA_965660085.1 uncultured Paracoccaceae bacterium | reverse complement strand
CAGCGGACGGATGCGCAGCATGGTCAGGCGGTTGTTTTCCCGCGCCGTGACCTCGAATCGGAATCCGTGAAAGCTGAACACCTGGCCCACGGTGGGGATCATCTGCGCCTCTTGGATGACCAGCCCGGCCACGGTGTTGGCCTCATCATCGGGCAGGTTCCAATCCGTCGCGCGGTTGAGGTCCCGGATGGTCATGGCGCCTTCGATCAGGAAATGGCCATCATCGGTGCGGGTGATGGGGTGGTCGGCCTCGGCATCGAATTCATCGGTGATCTCGCCCACGATCTCCTCAAGGATGTCTTCCAGCGTGATCAACCCC
>CBFHYV010000359.1:0-1993 GCA_965660085.1 uncultured Paracoccaceae bacterium | reverse complement strand
ATATTCATCCACCACCAGCGCAAAATGCGTGTGGCGGCGCAGGAACTGGCGCATCTGATCGTCGAGCGAGGTCGTGTCAGGCACGAAATACGGCTCCATCGCCACGGAGGACACATCCAGCCGCGCCAGCGCCGGGCCGGCGCCTTCCTCTGCGGTGGCGGTCAGGCGGTGCACCTCGCGCAGCAGGTCCTTGGCATGGACGACGCCCACGATGTTTTCGGGATTGCCCCGGAACACCGGCAGGCGGGTGTGGCTGCTGTCCAGGCATTGCTGCAGGATCTCCTGTGGCGGGCTGTCCACATCGATCATCTCGATCCCCGATCGGTGGCGCATGACCTCCTCGACCGTGCGGTCCCCCAGGTCCAGCGCGCCCAGGATGCGGTCCCGGTCTTCCTTCTCTACCACGCCTTCGGAATGGCCGAGGTAAAGCGCGCCTGCGATCTCCTCGCGCACGGCAAGGATATGGGTGTCCGGGTCCGTGGCCACGCCGAACATCCGCAGCACCAGCCGCACCAGCGCCCGAACAAAGCTGACCACGGGCGAGAAGATGCGGATCACCGCGCCGATCGGCCCCGCCACGGCGGAGGCCGCCGTTTCGGCATTGGTGATGGCATAGGTCTTGGGCAGCACTTCTGCAAAGATCAGCACCAGCAACGTCATCACCAGCGTCGCCAGCGCCACGCCGGATTCGCCGAAGGCGCGGGTGAACAGCGCCGTGGCCAGCGATGTGGCCAGGATGTTGACCAGGTTGTTGCCCAGCAGGACCGAGCCGATCAGGCGTTCGTTGTCCTCGGTGATCTGCAGGGCCCGCGCCGCGCCGCGCGATCCCTTGTCCGCCTGGGCGCGCAGTTTCCCGCGCGAGGCCGCCGTCAGCGCCGTTTCAGAGCCGGAGAAGAACCCCGACAGCACAAGCAGGCCAAGAATGGCCGAGGCCGTCATCCAGAAGGCGGCGTCCAGAACGGGGCTGGCGGTTTCCATGGGGCTCCTCCGGCGGTGGCTGCGGGGTTCGGGCAGCGCGGTTATGGGTCACTCCCGCCCGGCAGGCAAGCGGTGCTGTCAGTCCTCTGGTCCCGTGGCCAGGGGGTGATGGTCACGAACAAGCTCCTGCAGGTGGGTTTGCAGAACATGGGTATAGATTTCCGTGGTTGCCAGATCCGCATGGCCCAGAAAGGTCTGGATGGCGCGCAGATCCGCGCCGCGTTCCAGCAGATGGGTGGCAAAGGCATGGCGGATGGTGTGCGGGGTCACCTTGGCCGGGTCCACGCCCGCCGCGCGCGCCAGCGCCTTGATCCGCAGATAGAAGGCATGGCGGGTCAGATGCCCCGCCGCCCCGCGTGAGGGGAACAGATGGGGCGAGCGCACCTTGCCCAGTGCCTGCGCGCGGGCCGCAACCCAGGCGCGCAGCGCCGCGCGGGCCGGGGCGGACAGCGGCACCATGCGTTCCTTGCCGCCCTTGCCGCGCACCAGGATCATCTGCGGATCGCCCTGCGCGGCGCTCAAAGGCAGGCTGACAAGCTCGCTCACCCGCAGTCCGGTGGCATAGAGCACCTGCATCAGGCAGGTATCGCGCGCCCGGTCCAGCGGGTTGCGGCCGTGGGTGGCGGCGATGTCCAGCAGACGGTCAACCTCTGCCATGTCCAGTGTGCGGGGCAGGTGGCGGGGCCGGCGCGGGCCGGACAGCCGCAGGCTGGGGTCCTCCGCGCGCAGGCCTTCCTCGAACCCGAAGCGAAAGAACTGCCGGATCGCGGACAGTTTGCGCGCCCGCGTGCTGGCGGCCAGACCTTGTGCATCCAGCGCCACCAGATAGCTCTCGATATCGGCCTCACCGACGGTTTCGGCCTGCAGGCCCCGCGCCGCAAGGTGGCCCAGGAAATCGCGCAGATCGCGCCCGTAGGCCAGCAGCGTGTTGCGCGCGGCGCCGCGTTCGGCGCTCTGCGCCTCCAGAAAGGCCGAAAGCCAGCGCTGTCCCGTCACCGGGACGGGTCCAGCATCA
>CBFHYV010000358.1:0-2328 GCA_965660085.1 uncultured Paracoccaceae bacterium | reverse complement strand
CAGCCGTTGCGGCGGCCAGATGGCCATCCCCTGTCGCGCCAGGCGGCGCCAGTCAAACCGGCGGCCGGGGTCTATCTTGCGGCCCGGCGCCATGTCCGAATGGCCAATGACCCGCTGCAGCGGAATGCCGTGGCGGGCCAGGATGCCGGGCAACAATGCCTCCAGGCTGCGCATCAGCGGCTCGGAGAATGGCTCTGCACCCTCATTTTCCAGCTCAATCCCGATGGAGCGAGAGTTCACATCCGCCACGCGGCCCCATTGGCCGGCCCCGGCGTGCCAGGCGCGGCGGCGTTCTTCCACCATCTGCCAGCAGCGCCCATCGCGCGCGATCAGGTAATGCGCCGAGACCTGAGAGGCGGGATTGCACAGCCACTGCAACACCGCCTCGGCCCCGGCCATGGCGGTGTAATGCAGCACGACGATGTCAGGTGTCGCCCCCCCGCGCCTGTCCGACGCATTGGGCGAGGGATGCCAGCGCGGCGTCAGCTGTCCGCCTCGCCGCCCTCCGCCTCGGGCAGCACGGTCTCATGCACCAGCCGAAACGGCGTGGGGTCCCAGCGGCAGGCAAAGCCGTCCCCGTCGGGGTCCAGCCCCAACGGGTCAACAGCAGGGCCGCCACGGGCCAGGAATTCCTCCTGCGCCACATCGCCTGTCACGAATTTCGCGCAGTTGCGCTGTGCCCGGGCCACGGTGTGGAACGGCCCGCGCCGATACAGCATCACGCCCAGCGGGTTGGTGGTGCGCACGGCATAGGCCACGATATTGGGCCGGTCCGTGCCGCTGCGTTCGGGCATGTCCGTGGGCTGGATCACCACATATTGCGCCCGGTTGCGGGCCAGCAGCGCGGCGTCATCTTCGATGCTGCGCTGGCCGGCCACGGCGTCAAAGCTGTTTTCGGCCGAAAGCCCGGCCTCGTTCTGCACGGCCGAGGCCGGCGGCGGGGCCTGCGTGCCGTCCGTGGTGGCGGCCAGTGTGGCGTCCGGCAGATCGGGGGCGTCTTGCGCGGCCCGCGCGGCCAGTTCAGCTTCGATCTGCGCGCTCAACGCGTCATTGCCCGCGGCGGTCTGCTCGGCGATGTCATCGGCCAGCGCCACGGCGTCCAGCGGTGCGGCGCTGATGTCGGGCGGGGTCAGCCCGCCTTGCAGCCGCGCATCGCGGGCCGCCTGCGATTCAGCGTTCAGGCCGGGCATATCCGTGCACCCCGAAAGGGCCAGCAGCACTGCCGCCCCGATGGCCGTGGCCGTTACATATCGCATTCCTGCCGCTCCTGCGCCTGTGATCAGGCCGGGGTTACCACCATTTCGCAGGTTTCGCCACAAAGCCCGCCGCGTTTTCCAAGCTATAGGCGACATTCAGCAACTCTGCCTCTTCCCAGGGTTTGCCGATCAGCTGCAGCCCCAGGGGCAGGCCCTCATCGCTCAGCCCCGTGGGCACGGCCACACCGGGCAGCCCGGCCAGGTTCACGGTGACGGTGAATACATCGTTGAGATACATTTTCACCGGATCGGCGTCCTGCATCTCGCCCAGGGCAAAGGCGGCGGAGGGGGTCGCGGGTGTCAGGATTGCATCCACACCGGCGGCGAACACCTGTTCAAAATCGCGCTTGATCAGGCTGCGCACCTTGCGCGCGCGGTTGTAATAGGCGTCATAGAACCCGGCGGACAGCACATAGGTGCCCACCATCACGCGGCGCTGCACCTCCGGGCCGAAGCCTTCGGCGCGGGTCTTTTCATACATCTCGGTGATGCCATCGCCCTGGCCCAGGCGCGCGCGGTGGCCAAAGCGCACCCCGTCATACCGCGCCAGGTTGGACGACGCCTCCGCCGGGGCGATCACGTAATAGGTCGGCAGCGCGTATTTCGTATGCGGCAGGGAGATATCGACAATCTCCGCGCCCGCATCCTGCAACATGCGCCGGCCCTCGGCCCACAGCGCCTCGATCTCGGCGGGCATGCCGTCCATGTGGTATTCGCGCGGAATGCCGATGCGCTTGCCGCGGATGTCGCCGGTCAGCGCGGCCTCGAAATCGGGCACGCCCAGATCGGCGGAGGTGCTGTCCTTGGGGTCATGGCCGCACATGGCGCGCAGCATGATCGCCGCGTCGCGCACGTCCTTGGTCATCGGCCCGGCCTGATCGAGGCTGGAGGCAAAGGCCACGATGCCCCAGCGCGAACAGCGCCCGTAGGTCGGCTTCACCCCGGTGATCCCGGTGAAGGCGGCGGGCTGGCGGATGGACCCACCCGTATCCGTGCCGGTGGCCGCCAGGCACAGATCCGCCGCCACGGCCGCCGCCGATCCGCCGGAGGATCCCCCCGGCGTCAGCGCGGC
>CBFHYV010000357.1:0-2333 GCA_965660085.1 uncultured Paracoccaceae bacterium | reverse complement strand
GGTTGCGGCGCGGCCTCATCGTCCGCCGGTGACTGGGGCGCATCAGGGCTGGCACCGGGCCGGGGCGTCGGGCTTTCGGCAATATTGGCATCCGGCGCGGGCGGCTGCGGCGCGGCCACCGCATCCGTCACCTCCGGCGGGCGGGCCTGACGCACGCGCACGTCATATTCGGCCAGCGGCACGATCGCCACCTCCGTCACCTCCAGCGGTGCAGGCGCGGGCGCGAAACTGGGGCCAAGCAAGACCCAGCCAAGCACGCCAACATGCACCGCGCCCGAGATATAATAGCCAATGCGCACGGACCCGCTCAGCCGCCAGAGCCGTCCAGCGCGGGGCCGCCTGGCTCTGTCACCAACCCGATGGAGGGGAAGCCGCCCGCGTTCAGCGCACCCATCACCTGCGCGATCTGGTCATAGCGCACGCTGGCATCGGCCCGCAGGTAGATCCGCGTATCCTCGCGCTGTTCGGAAATCGCCCGCAGGCGCGGCACCAGCTCACCCAGCGGCACGGGCGTTTCCTGGATCATGACCTCACCGGCATCGGTCACGGTCACGGTCAGCGGCTCCTCGGTTTGTGAGGGCAGCGCGCGCGCCGCGGTCTTGGGCAGCTCCACCGGCACGCCCACTGTCAGCAGCGGCGCGGCCACCATGAACACGATCAGCAGCACCAGCATGACATCCACGAAGGGCGTCACGTTGATCTCCGCCATGGGGCGGGACCGGCCCCGCCTGCGCCGCCGCCCGCCGGACCCGTCCTTCTGGATCATGCCCGCGCCCATCGGTCAGCTTCCCAGCTGGCGGCTGAGGATGGTGGAGAATTCGTCGGCAAACGCCTCATACCCGGCCAGCAGCCTGTCACTGTCGGCGCTGAGCTTGTTGTAGAAGATCACCGCCGGAATCGCCGCCAAAAGGCCCAGCCCCGTCGCCAACAGCGCCTCTGCGATACCGGGCGCGACAACGGCCAGCGAGGTGTCCTGCTGCTGTGCGATGCCGATGAAGCTGTGCATGATGCCCCAGACCGTGCCGAACAGCCCGACAAACGGCGCGACAGAGCCGACAGTGGCCAGCCAGGCCAGCCCCGATTGCAGGTCGTCGGCCTCCTTGGCGATGGCCACGTCCATGCTGCGTTCGATGCGGGATTGCACGCCGGGGATCAGCCCCCCTTCAGAAGTATGGGATTGCCGCCATTCCGCCATCCCGGCGGCAAAGACCCGCTCTGCCCGGCCCGGGGGCGTGGGCCCGATCTTGTCAAACAGGTCATCCAGCGGCTCCCCCGACCAGAAGCGGCCATCAAAGCGCGCCGCCTCCCGCCGGGCCAGGCGGAACACCAGCGATTTCTGGATGATGAAGGCCCAGGCCCAGAAAGATGACAGCAGCAAGGCCACCATCACCAGCTTGACCGTCATCGTGGAACGAATGAAAAGCGCCCACATCGAAAAATCGATGTCCTGCGCGAATGCGACCGTGTCAGCGTCCATGTGCCTGCTCGTGCTTCGGGCCGGTTTTGGTCCGGCATATCATTGCCGCCCCTATACTACATCCCGCAGCCGATGGCCAAAGATTAACGCGCGCGCGGGGCCTGCGCGCGACAGGCTGCGCATGACCCCGCGCGGGGAGCGCACAGGGCCGGGTCAGTGCAACAAGTGGCGCAAGGCCTCCGGCAGGCGCGCGGGCGCCCCTGTCATCCCGATGCAGGCCAGCGTGACGGAGGCATGGAACAGCGGCGTCTCCTCGCGCAGCACGGTCTGGTCCAGGGTGATGCGCGCGCCCGACACTGCCCGCACCGCGGTGCGCACCACCAGCACATCGTCAAACCGCGCGGGCGCGAGGTATTCGGCCTCCAGCCGGCGGACGGCAAAGACCAGCCCGTCACGGTCACGCATCTGCGCCTGGTCAATCCCAAGGCCGCGCACCCATTCGCTGCGGGCGCGTTCGATGAATTTCAGGTAGTTGGCGTAATAGACGATCCCCGCCATATCGGTATCTTCGTAATAGACACGAAGGGTGAAATCTGCGGTCATGGCGGTCCTTTCCGGCTGTGGGCGCAGCCTAGGCGCGCGCACCCGCCCCGTGCAACCACCCTCAACCGCCGGTCACGCCCTGCGTCAGCGACAGATGCAGGACTGCATCATGCAGCGCGCCCTGCGGCGTCAGCACGGACCGCATGACAGAAAGGCGATCCGCCGGCACAGCCGGATGGCCCAACAGGCCCCCCGCCGCCCGGGCCATGGCCTGCGTCAGCCGGGCGCGCGTGATGCGGTCCATCCGCGCGGGAAAGCGCGCCAGCGTCACATGGGGGCGAAAGCGCTCTCTGGGCAGGTCGGCGCCGGCCTG
>CBFHYV010000356.1:0-2336 GCA_965660085.1 uncultured Paracoccaceae bacterium | reverse complement strand
TGCTGCGCGCCGGTTAGGGGCTGGGCTTGGGTTTGGCAGCGGCCTCCGCCTGCGGGGCGGGCGCGGCCACGCGCGGCGGGGTGGCGGGTTTGCCGCCCTCCTGCCAGTCACGGGCCGGACGCGGACCGCCCGGCTTGCCAAAGGGCTTGCCACCCGGCTTGGCGCCGGGCTTGGCAAAAGGCTTCGGGCCGCCCGGCCCGGACTTGCGGGGGGCGTCCTTGCGGGGACCGCCTTCCTTGCGCATGGGCCGGCGCGGGCCATCGCCCGACGGGCCGGACAGATCCGGCACCTCATCCAGAATGCGCGCGGCAATTTCACCGTTCAGCATGCCATCGGCAGCAAGGGCCGCGGCAACCTTGTCCTGCACCGTCTGCGACAGCTCGATCACGCTGCGGGACTGCTGCACGCGGATGCGGCCAATCACGGTCTTGTCCACGCCCGCGGCCTTGCACAGCGTCGGCAGCAGCCAGCGCGGCTCTGCCCCGTCATCGCGGCCCACGGACAGCTCCAGCCAGATCGCCGGGCCAAAGGCCGCCGGATCGCGCAGGCTGCGCGCGGCCGGTGCGCTTGTGTTCAGCTCTTCCGGCGCGGACAGGCCGCCAAGGTAGAACTGCAGACAGGCGGCGGCCAGCGCCTCGGCGCCATGGGCCTCGACCAGCTGGCTCAGCAGGGGTTTCAGATCCTCATCCGGTTCAGTGGCCCAGACCGGGTCTGCCATCAGGCGGGCGAAATCGCTGGTGCGGATCTCATCCGGGCCGGGGGCGCTGACCCATTCAGCCTCGATCCGGGCCCATTTCAGCAGGCGCCCGGCCTTCTTGGCGATCTTGTCAGACACGATCAGCGCGGAAATGCCCTTGCGCCCGGCGCGGCCCGTGCGGCCGGACCGGTGCAGCAGCGCCTCCGTATTGGTGGGCAGATCGGCATGGATCACCAGCGACAGCTGCGGCAGGTCAATCCCGCGCGCGGCCACATCGGTGGCCACACAGACCCGCGCGCGCCCATCGCGCAGCGCCTGCAGGGCATGGCTGCGCTCGTCCTGGCTCAACTCGCCAGACAGGCTGACCACGGAAAAGCCCCGGTTGGCCAGCCGCGCCGTCAGCCGCGTGACCGCCGCGCGCGTATTGGCAAACACGATCGCCGTGGGCGCATCGTGATAGCGCAGCATGTTGATGATGGCATGTTCATCGTCGCCATGGGCCACCTGCACCGCCTGATAGGTGATGTCGGCATGCTGTTCGCCCTTGGTCACGGTGGAAATCCGCACCGCGTCGCGCTGAAAGCTCTTGGCCAGTTCCGCGATGGTCGGCGGCACCGTGGCGGAGAACAGCAGCGTGCGCTTGTCCGCGGGCGTCGCCTCCAGCATGAACTCCAGGTCCTCACGGAAGCCCAGGTCCAGCATCTCGTCGGCTTCGTCCAGCACCACGGCGCGCACCGCGCCCAGATCCAGCGCGCCGCGGGTGATGTGGTCCCGCAGGCGACCGGGGGGGCCTACGACGATATGCGCGCCCCGCTCCAGGCCGCGGCGTTCCGTGCGCGCGTCCATCCCGCCGATGCAGGTGGAGATGCGCGCGCCGGTCATTTCATACAGCCAGGCAAGCTCGGCGCTGACCTGCAGCGCCAGTTCGCGCGTGGGCGCGACCACCAGCGCCAGCGGCGCGCCGGCGGCGTCAAAGCGCGGCTCATGCCCCAGCAAGGTGCGCGCGATCGCCAACCCGAAGCCGACCGTCTTGCCAGACCCCGTGCGCGCGGAGACCAGCAGATCTGCATCGCTGAGCTGCGGGTCGGTCACAGCCTGCTGAACATCGGTCAACGTATCAAACCCGCGCGCGGCGAGGGCTTCGGAGAGGGTAGAGTGCATGTGCGGGGAATCCATCGGGCAGGCGCGGTCTTTGCGCAAAACGAAGACTTAGCGCATTCCCGGCCCGGAGTCGAGCGTCAATCCCGCCGCACCTGCCCATGCGTGCGCCGCAGGATCAGCCTAGGCTCCAGCCAGACGGTCTGGGGCGGGGCGTCCGGCGTCTCGGCCCGGCGGGCAAGCAGCTCTGTCACCGCAGTGACAAGCCCCTGAACGGGGCTTTCCAGCGTTGTCAGGCCAAAGGCGGGCCAGCCGGCCATGGCTATATCGTCAAACCCGGTGACAGCCACGTCATCGGGCACCGAACGCCCCGCCTGCTGCAGGGCCGACAGCGCGCCGATGGCCATGGCATCATTGGCGCAGACCAGCCCATCGAAGGCCGCCGCCGCCAGCAACCGCTGCGCCGCCGCGAAGCCGCCAGCCACGGTGTAATCCGCGGCATCCTCGGCCACGAGGCTGTGGCCGGCCGCGGCCAGCGCCT
>CBFHYV010000355.1:0-2352 GCA_965660085.1 uncultured Paracoccaceae bacterium | reverse complement strand
CCTGCGCACGCAGGCCCGCGTGGTGCCCATCGACTGGACGGACATGAACGGCCACATGAACGAATCCCGCTATGGCCAGGTGTTTTCCGACGCGTCAGAGGTGGTCATGGCCGCCGTTGGCGCCGGGCCGGATTATGTGCAAGCCGGGCAGAGCTATTTCACGGTTGAGACCAAAACCAGCTTCCTGGCCGAAACGCTGGCGGGCGAGGCCATTGAGGTGCTCAGCCGCGTGACCGAAGGCCAGGGCAAGAAGCTGCGCTGTTTTCATGAAATGCGCCGCAGCGCTGATGGCACGGTTCTGGCCACCTGCGATCAGCTGATGATCCATGTCAGCCTGACCACCCGGCGCAGCAGCCCGCCCGCGCCCCATGTGGCACAGGCCGTGGCCGGTCTGGCCGCCGCCCATGCCCGATCGGAGGGCTGAGCGATGCAATTTGGGCTGAGTGACGAACAGCGCATGATCGTAGAGACGGTCCGCAGCTTTGTCGAGCGCGAGATCTATCCCCATGAGGCCGAGGTGGAGCGCACCGGCCATGTGCCCGCCGAACTGGCGCGTGAAATTGCCGACAAGACCCGCGCCATGGGCTTCTTCGCCGCCAATTTCCCCGAAGAGGTCGGCGGCGCCGGGCTGGATCATCTGGGCTTTGCGCTGGTGGAACGGGAACTGGGCCGGGGCAGCATGGCGCTGACCCATTTCTTTGGCCGCCCGCAGAACATCCTGATGGCCTGCGAGGGTGAGCAGCGCGAGCGCTACCTGTTGCCCGCCGTGCGGGGCGAGCGCTGGGACGCGCTGGCCATGACCGAACCTGACGCGGGATCGGACGTGCGCGGCATGAAATGCACCGCCCGCCGGGATGGTGGCGATTGGGTGGTCAATGGCACCAAGCATTTCATCTCTGGCGCGGCGCATGCGGATTTCTTCATCGTCTTCGTCGCCACCGGCGAAGATGACACCCCGCATGGGCCGAAAAAGCGGATCACCTGCTTTCTGGTGGACCGTGGCCATCCCGGCTTTGCCGTGCGGCCGGGCTATGCCAGCGTCAGCCACCGCGGCTATCCCAACAGCATCCTGGAATTTGATGACTGCCGCCTGCCGGATGCGCAGGTGTTGGGGCAGGTGGATGGCGGCTTTGCGGTGATGAATGAATGGCTTTATGCCACGCGGATCACGGTGGCGGCCATGTGCGTGGGCCGCGCGCGCCGCGCCTTTGACCTGGCACTGGACTATGCCGCGCAGCGCCGCCAGTTCGGCCAGACGATCGGCCGGTTCCAGGGCGTGGGCTTTCAGCTGGCCGATATGGTCACCCGCATCGACGCGGCGGATTGGCTGACCCTTGCGGCGGCCTGGCGGCTGGATCAGGGCCTGCCCGCGAACCGGGAGATCGCGAGCGCGAAGCTCTATGCCTCGGAAATGCTGGCGGAGGTGACGGATGCGGCCTTGCAGGTGCATGGCGGCATGGGGCTGATGGATGACCTGCCGCTGGAACGGTTCTGGCGCGATGCGCGGGTGGAACGCATCTGGGACGGCACAAGCGAGATCCAGCGCCACATCATCGCGCGGGAATTGCTGCGCCCGCTGGGCAGCTGAGCGATGGCGGGCTTGTCGCGGCTGTTCCGGCCCCGATCCGTTGCCGTGATCGGCGGCGGGGCCTGGGGGCGGGCGGTGGTTGCGGGGCTGGGGCGCATGGGCTTTGCCGGGCCGGTCTGGCCGGTGCATCCCCGCGCGGCAGTGGTCGCGAGCCAGCCCGCTTTTGCCCGGCTGGCGGATCTGCCCGGCGTGCCGGATGCGGCGTTCATCGGCGTCAACCGGACGGCGACGGTGCCCTTGGTGGCAGAGCTGTCCGCCATGGGCGCGGGCGGCGCGGTGTGCTTTGCCTCCGGCTTTGCCGAGGCGGGCGATGCCCAGGCCCAGGCGGATCTGGTGCGCGCGGCGGGGGCGATGCCAGTGGTGGGGCCGAATTGCTATGGCTTCATCAATGCGCTGGATGGCGCGGCGCTGTGGCCCGATGTGCACGGGCTTGTCCCGGTGGACCGGGGCGTGGCGATCCTGACGCAATCCTCCAACATTGCGCTGAACCTGACCATGCAGCGCCGCGCCCTGCCGCTGGCCTATGTGGCCACCGCCGGCAATCAGGCGCAGGTCAGCCTGGCCACCCTGGCCCGCGCCCTGCTGGCGGATGCGCGTGTCACGGCGCTTGGCCTGCATGTGGAAGGCTTCAGCGACATGCCCGGCTGGCATGCCCTGGCGCAGGAGGCCGCGGCGCGCGGTGTGCCGGTTGCGGTGCTGAAAACCGGACGCTCCGCCCAGGCGCAGGCGGCGGCGGTGTCGCACACGGCCTCGCTGGCGGGGGA
>CBFHYV010000354.1:0-2364 GCA_965660085.1 uncultured Paracoccaceae bacterium | reverse complement strand
CCCGCGCCACAGCGCGCCATATTCATCGTTCACCGCGATGCGCAACGCCTGAAAGCTGCGCGTGGCGGGGTGGCTCTGGCCCGGCTTGGGCCGCGGCAGGCAGGATTCAACCAGCGCGGCCAGCTGCGTGGTGCGGGTGATCGGCGCCTCAGCCCGCGCGGCCACGATGGCCCGCGCGATGCGGCGCGAGGCGCGCTCCTCACCATACACATACAGGATATCGGCCAACGTGGCCTCGGCCGCGGTATTGACCAGATCGGCGGCACTTGGCCCGTCTTGCGCCATGCGCATGTCCAGCGGCCCGTCACGCATGAAGGAAAACCCACGCTCTGCCAGATCCAGCTGCATGGAAGAGACGCCAAGATCCAGCACCACGCCATCCACCTGGTCGGCAAGCGTGTCCATCACCTCGAAATTGGCCTGGGCCAGGGTGATGCGGCCGGCATAGTCCGCCAGCCAGGGCTGGGCCATCTGATGGGCCAGCGGGTCCCGGTCAATGCCCAGAACATGGGCTGCCCCGTCCTCGACAAGGCCACGGGCATAGCCCCCGGCACCAAAAGTGCCATCGATCCAGCGCCCGGAGACAGGCGCCACCGCGCGCAACAACGGCCCCAGCAGCACGGGGATATGCGGGCGATCGGCCACGCGCTAGACCTCCACGTTCATCAGCAGGGCCATCGGATCGGACTCGCTGTCTTCGGCGGCCAGCAGGGCGGCCTCTTCCGCGGCCTCATGGGCCTGCAGCGCCTCGGCGTTCCAGATCTCAAAGAACTCACCCGCGCCCAGGATCGTGCATTCCTGCACGCCCAGGCCCAGCCTGTCGCGCAGATCCTTTTCCAGGACAACCCGGCCATCCTTGTCCAGCTCATAGGTCTTGGACCGGCCCAGGATGTTGCGGCGCAGCCGGTTTGATTGCGGCGTGCCTTCGGGGATTTTCATGATTTTCGCGCGCACGACGGCGAAGGCCTCCATGGTGTAGACCTTGACGTGGCCCTTCAGGTGCAGGCCGCTCTGGACCAGCATGCGCGGGGGGGTGTCAATTCCGGCGGCGGGGTCACCGGCGGCCAGCACCTCGCGCAGGTCCTGAGGGATCGTCATTCGACCCTTCTGGTCCACGCGGGGCACATATTCGCCCATGAAGATCAGGTCGGCATCAATCGCCATGTCTGCCCCGAGAAATACCGGCGGGTCGATCAGCTGCCATCGACCGACCCGCCGCTGCCCCGCTATGCGGGTGTCACCGGTGCCTGGCGCATGACTTGGGGGATTTTGCGCGCCCTGACCCGGTATTCTTGTGTTTCGCCGGACAAGCGGGCTGCCTGTATGAGACCCTTTTGACGGGTCGGGACGCTGCCTTCGCCCCTGTTTTTATTGTCCGCTCGTCCGGCAAAAACGGTATTGCACGGAACACAGCGCCACTCAACCCCACTCAGCGCCACTTGAGGCGCAAAACTGCCCGGCGAACAGGACTCATCCCCACAAATTGTGGATCACGCCCGGAAACCTTCGATATATTCCAAATATCCGCAAAACGGGGGCCGAATTTTTCACAGAGCTGTCGCAGAACATCGTCCCAAGTCTGCCGAAAGAATGGGCAGGCCGGCGGGTGTTTCCAATATGTTCCGTAATTTTGCGATTCGCGGGGCCCCTGGCGCCCCACCAGATCCGCCCCGTTCCCGCTGGATGGCGGAAATCATCGCAATCTGCCCGGCCAGTCCCGGAAATTCCCGGAACCCGTCCCGGTGGCGCGCCACGCCCCCCTGGCGAAGGGGGCGGCACAAAGCCTATCTAGGGGCGGCAAAAGCGGCCTACCCAATGGAATGTGGACAGCCTATAGTGCCTGTGCAACACCATGAACGGGCCGCTGCCACAGGCCCATGGCAACAGGGGATGGGTCATGCGCTGCCCGTTTTGCGGAAATATCGACAGCCAGGTGAAAGATTCCCGCCCGGCAGAGGACCATGTCTCGATCCGGCGGCGGCGGTTCTGCCCGGCCTGCGGCGGGCGGTTCACCACCTATGAACGAGTGCAACTGCGCGATCTGGTCGTGATCAAGACAAATGGCCGCCGCGAGAATTTTGACCGCGACAAGCTGGAACGCTCGGTCCGGATCGCCTTGCAAAAACGCCCGATCGAGCCGGAGCGCGTGGACCAGATGCTGTCCGGCATCGTGCGGCGGCTGGAAAGCCTGGGCGACACGGACATCCCCTCCAAGAAGATCGGGGAGATCGTGATGGAAACGCTCGCCCGGATCGATACCGTGGCCTATGTGCGCTTTGCCAGCGTTTACAAGAACTTCCAGGCCGCTGACGATTTCGACAAGTTCGTGAGCGAGCTGCGCCCCGATGGCGCCACCACAGGCGG
>CBFHYV010000353.1:0-2376 GCA_965660085.1 uncultured Paracoccaceae bacterium | reverse complement strand
GTGTGCTGCCCGACTACATCATTGAGGATTTCCCCAGCATCGTGCGCGTGCTGCCGGATGTGGAAAGCAATGAGGTGCCGGTTTTCCTCGCCTATCCCGAAGAACTGCGCCAATCCAAGCGCATCGGCGCCTTCCGCGATTTCGTCCGGGAGGAGATCTTTACCCACCGCCGCCAGATCCGCGCCCTGGCCGACAACGGCTGACCCGGGCGCGCCATCGGCAAAGCCAAAGCCATGCGCCGCCCGCATAGCGGCCATGATGCACCTGCGGCATTCTTGGCCTTGCCAGACTCAGCGCAGATGAATTATTCGGCATCCCGACGATGACGCGCATAACTGTGCATCATCTTCACCTCCCTGTTGGACTACGGCCGAGCTTTTTGCTCGGCCTTTTTTTTGGCCCGCAGGGAGTCGAGGTGCCGCTGTTGCGCCCGGCCACCAGTCACTCACCGATGGTCCGGCCCTATCGGGGCAGGCGCCCGCGTGATCAACGGCGCGTGTCAGATCACCGGCAGGTCCGGCCCCGAAAGCCGCGTCAACGCCTCCGGCCCATCGGCGCGGACCACGAAGTTTTCTTCGTGCACCATGATGCCACCGCCGGGCAATTCCACGTAAGGCTCCAGCGTCACTACCATGCCAGCCTCTACAGAGCCGTCATCCCGCGCGGAAAACGAAAGCCCCTCCGTCAGTTGCATGCCCAGCCCGTGGCCCAGGCGCCCGGCGTCCGGGCCCAGCTTGCAAACGTCGGCCATCGCGTCGAACACCTCTCGGGTGGACACGCCGGGGCGCAACACGGACATGCCCGCCTGCACCGCCTCGATCAGCCGGGCATGGGCAGACTGCTGCGCGTCGGATGCCGCGCCGATGGCGAAATTGCGGTTGAAATCGCAATAATAGCCCTCTTTCACGCAGCCGGTGTCCAGCATAAGCACATCGCCCGCCTGCAGCGGCCTGTCCGACGCGGGCGAGATCACATCCGCATATCCTCCCGGCCCCGCGCCGCCCGCCAGATAGCCCACATGGTCCGCCCCCTCCTGCAGACACAGGATCTGGAACTGGCGAAACACCTCCGCCAGGGGCACGCCCGGCTGCGCAATCTCGCCCACACGGTCAAAGGCGCGGGTGGCAATCGCGCAGCTGGCCCGGATCATCTCGATCTCCGCCGCGCTCTTGATCGCGCGCAGGTCCCGCACGATCCCTTCGGCGCGGGAGATCTCCAGCGGCGCAATCAGCGTCTTGAGCGATTCAAACCCGGACAGGGGCATGCGCAGATAGCTCTCTGCCCCGGACGGCACGCCGATGCGCCCGCGGAACCCGGCCACCTCGCGCAGCGTATCGGCCAGCAGGGTCAGCCCGTCATCCACCGGGTCCGGCGAAGGCCAGGTGCGGATGTCCGTGATCCAGCTGCGCCCCATCAGCGCCGCGCCGATCTCAGGGATCACCGCAATAGGCCGCCCCACGGCCGGCAGCACAAGGAACCAGGGCCGCGAGGGGCTTTCCCAGAACCGGGTGAGGAACCCGGTGAAATAGCGGATGTCGGCCTCTGTCGTCAGGATCAACGCGGACAGGCCCCGCGCCGCCAGCAACACCTGCGCCCGGCTGACGCGGCGGCGGTATTCTTCCTCGGAGACGGTCGGAGTGTTGGATGGCTGGGTGGATGACATCATTGTGCCGCCTCGCTGATGAAAGCCAGAACGCGGGCCTGCGGATCATCGACCACCCCCGCCAGCAGGGCCGCAACCCCGGCCGCGCCGGATTCCGTGGTGGCCAGCCCCGCATCGGCCAGCGGCGCCAGCGCCGCGGCGGCCTCGGCCTCGGATATCAGGGCAAAGCTGTCGGCATCCCGCGCCAGCCCGCGCAGCGCGATCAGCGAAGGCTCCTTGCAATCCAGCCGCCCCATGGCGGACACGCCGCCCGATGCAGCCTGCGCCTGCCCGGCGCGGATGGACCCGTGCAGCGCAGGCGCCTGGTCCGGCTCCACCACGATGATCCGGGGCGCATCGCCCCAATGTGCCCGCGCCAGCGCCGCCACTGCCGCCGCCATGCCGCCCACGCCTGCCTGCAACAAGATATGGGTGGGCGGTTGGGGGATCTGCTGCGCGGCTTCCTCGGCCATCACAAGATAGCCTTCCATCAGGCGATGGGGCAAATCCGTGTAACCCGGCCAGGAGCTGTCAGACAGCAGGGTCCAGCCCTCGCGCGCGGCGGTATCGGCGGCGGCGGCCATGCTGGCCTCATAATCCGCGCCTGCGCGCACCACCTCTGCGCCCGCCTCGCGCAGCCGCGCGGCAAAACTTTCAGGCACGGCCCGGGCAAGGAAGATCACCGCCCGCGCCCCGAACACCCGCGCGCCCGCGGCCACGGACAGGCCGTGGTT
>CBFHYV010000352.1:0-2432 GCA_965660085.1 uncultured Paracoccaceae bacterium | reverse complement strand
CAAGACGCGCCATCCAGGCCGGTGCAGGCAGGGTCGTCATGCGCCGCGCACCGCCGCCCGTGCGGCATCCGGCATGATGCGCTGTGCCGTGGCGGTGACCAGGCGCGCCAGCGCCGCCTCGCCCGGGCAAGAGGGGATGGAGGCGATGGCGCCTGCCAGAATATCCTGCAATCGTCGGGTGGCGCCGGTCACGCCATAGGCGCTGACGGCGCTTGGGCGGCCGTGCAGGTCATCCTGCCCCGGCGGCTTGCCCAGCTCGCTTTCCGGGCAGAGCGCATCGCGCAGGTCATCCGCAACTTGGAACGCCTGACCGATTCGGTCACCCAGGTCGAACCAGGGCTCTCCGTCCTGCCCGGCCGCCATCGCCCCCATCTGCGTCGCCGCGATGAAGAGCGCACCGGTCTTGGACCGGTGATATGCTTGAAGATCGATTGTCTGTTCGCTTTCCCAACCCTGGCCCGCGCAGATCCCGCCGGGCATCCCGGTGCGCCGCGCCAGCGCATCCACCAGCGGGCCCAGACGTTCGGGCGCGCTGTGGCTGCCGGCGGCCAGCGCCTGGAAGGCCAGCACGATAAGGCTGTCCCCCGTCAGCACCGCCAGCGGCTGGCCAAAGGCGCAATGCACGGATGGTTTGCCGCGCCGCGTGGCGGCATCGTCAAAGCAGGGCAGGTCATCATGGACGAGGCTGGCGCAATGGATCAGCTCCAGCGCCGTGGCCGCCGCGTCAGAGACCTGCGGCCTGTCATCCCCGCAGGCCATCGCCACGGACAGCAGGATCGTGGGCCTGATTCGCGCCCCGCCGGGGGTGGTGGCGTAATCCAGCGCGGCAGCCAGCCGGGCGGGTGCCGCGGTGGCCGGGCTTGCCGTGGCATGGCCTTGCGCCTGCACGATCGCCTTGCGCAACGCGCTGTCAATTCTGGTGGACAGATCCATCTGAGGCGACCTCTCGGGCTTGCGCCGCGGAAGTGCTCGGGCGAACACGGGTCGGGCGTCACATCAAGCGTCCATGTAAATTGACGCAGTATGTAAGTTACAGTGGACAGTTCGGGCAATCCTGTCAAGGATTTCACAATGACCGTTCTGCCCCGATCCCCTGACTGCCTGTCCCCCGTGGCCCATGGCGGCCCGCCCGAACGGCCATCCGCGCTTGTGGTGGGGGCCGGTGTGGGCGGGCTGGCCTGCGCCATGCGGTTGCAGGCCGCCGGCCATGCCGTGACCCTGCTGGAGGCGCATGCCCATCCGGGGGGCAAGATGCGCACCCTGCCCAGCCCGGCGGGGCCTGTGGATGCCGGACCAACGGTGCTGACCCTGCGCCCGGTTTTGGAGGAGCTGTTCGCCGCCACCGGCGCGGCCTTGGCTGACAGCGTGACCCTGCACCCGGAACCCCTGTTGGCGCGCCATTTCTGGAGCGATGGCGCACAGCTGGACCTGTTTGACGATGCCGCGCAATCTGCCCGGGCCATCGACAGCTTCGCAGGCCCGGACAACCGCCGCGCGTTTGAGGCATTCAACCGCGAAACCCGCGCCCTGTTCGATGCCTTTGACGCGCCGATGATGCGCGCGGCAGAGCCTTCGGTGCCCGCGTTGGCCCGCGCGGCCCTGCGCCAGCCCCGGCATCTGCCGCTGCTTGCGCCCTGGGCCAGCATGGCGGGGCATCTGGCGCGGCGGTTTCCCGATCCGCGTCTGGCGCATCTTTTTGGCCGCTATGCCACCTATGTCGGCGGCGCGCCCGCGCAATCGCCCGCGCTGCTTTGTCTTGTCTGGCAGGCAGAGGCGGCGGGCGTCTGGCGCGTGGGCGAGGGCATGCACAGGCTGGCGCAGGGCATGGCCGCGCGCTTTGCCGCGCTGGGCGGTGACTTGCGGCGCAACAGCCCCGTGGCGCAGATCCACGCGGCGGATGGCCGCGTCAGCGGGCTGACCTTGGCCGATGGCCGCCGCCTGAGCGCCCCGATCATCGTGTTCAACGGCGATCCCCGCGCGCTGGGGCTTGGGCTGCTTGGCCCGGATGTGGCCGGTGTTGCCCCCGCCGCGCGGGATGCACCGCGCAGCCATTCCGCCCGCGTGCTGACCTTTGCCGCGCGCTATTCCGGCCCGCCATTGGTGCATCACAACGTCGTCTTTGCCGATGACCCGGCGGCGGAATTCGCACAGCTGCACGCGGGCCAGGTGCCGGCGGATCCGTCCATCTATATCTGCGCGCAGGATCGCGGCGCGGACATGCCGCCGCCCCAGGAGGCGGAGCGGTTTCAGATCATCCTCAACGCCGCGCCGCTGACCAAGGCGGCCGAGACATCCCAAACGGAGGGCCAGACATGCCTGACACGGACCTTCCGCGCGCTGGCACGCGCGGGGCTGCACTTCGACCCGCATCCGGACATGGCGGCGCTGTCGACCCCGCTGACCTTCGAGAGCCTGTTTCCCGGCAGTGCCGG
>CBFHYV010000351.1:0-2462 GCA_965660085.1 uncultured Paracoccaceae bacterium | reverse complement strand
GCGCGGGCCGACGCGGCCCGGCGCGCCTCCCAGGCCGAGGCGCTGGCCGAATCCTACGCCCAGTTGCAGGCGCGGATTGAACAGCAAAGCACCGATCTGAACCGTCTGAACCAGATGGTGCGCGAAACCGAGGCCACACGCGTCCTGTATGAGACCTTTCTGAATCGACTGAAAGAGACTTCCTTGCAGATCGGGTTGCAGCAAGCGGATGTGCGGATATTGTCTAGTGCCTTGCAAGGTGTGCAGATTGCGCCGCGCCGGTCGCTGATCATCCTACTGGCGTTTATGATCGGCGCGGGGATTGGTCTGGTCTACACCTTCTGGAAGTACATTCGGGACAACTCTGTCCGCACCACTGGTGATCTGGAGCGGCTGACAGGTCTGGGCGTGCTTGGGCAGGTGCCTGCCCTGTCGGACAAGAGGCGCCGCTCGATCCTCGATTACCTTAGGACCCGCCCGACCTCCGCCGCGGCAGAGGCGATCCGAAACATCCGAACGTCGCTGTTGCTGTCAAACGTGGATGAACCGCCTCAAGTGATCATGTCCACCTCCTCCATTCCGGCGGAAGGCAAGACGACCCTGGCCATTGCGCTGACGCTGAACCTGGCCGGGCTGGGCAAGAAGGTGCTTCTGATCGAGGGCGACATCCGGCGCCGCACCTTTACCAACTACTTCGACCATGACGTCAAACACGGCATCGTCTCCGCCATTTCGGGCGAAAAACCCCTGTCCGAGGTCGTGATCCATGACGAGGCGCTGGGCGCCGACCTGATCATGGGGGATCGCAGCACCGCCAATGCGGCGGATATCTTCTCCTCAGAGAGGTTCCGCGCCCTGGTGGCGGAACTGCGCGACATATATGATTTCGTCATCATCGACAGCCCGCCCGTGCTGGTGGTGCCGGATGCGCGCGTGATCGGGCATAGCTGCGATGCGGTGATCTATTCGGTCAAATGGGACAGCACCCAGAAGGACCAGGTGCAGGAAGGCATCCGCCAGCTGACCTCCGTTGGGTTGCGTCCCACCGGCGTTGTGCTGTCCCAAGTCAATTTCAAGCGGATGAAGGCTTATGGCTACGCCTATGGTTATGGCGGGCGCTATGGCAGCTATGCCCGCTATGGGCATGGCTATGGGCGCGAGTATTACGGAAAATAATTGTTTTATATTCGTAAATTGACAGTCTAGTGTTCCCCGCCCGACATAGGATTCCCTGTGCCGCTCAGGCGTTACATGAAGGGCGAATGAGACGCACCGATATCTGCCTTTACCTTGGCCCCGCCGACCGCGCTGAACTTCAAGCTCTGCGCACCTACCGCAACACGGCACGCAAGCTCGTGTGGCGCGCCGGTATCGTCCTTGAGACGGCCGGTGTCGCGGGGACGGTGGAGATCATGCGACGGACGGGATGTCGAAGCCGACGGTCTGGCGCTGGCAGGAACGGTATCTCGATGAGGGCGTGCCGGCGCTCAAGCGCGACGAGACGCGGCCGTCTCGGGTGTCGCCGCTCCCGCGGGAGATCCGGTTGAAGGTGATCACGAAGACCGTGCAGGAGGCCCCGCCGAACGCTACGCACTGGAGCCGCGCGACGATGGCCGAGGCGGTCGAGATTTCGGCGTCGAGCGTGGGCCGCATCTGGGCAGAGGCCGGGTCGAAGCCGCGTATGGTGAAGGGCTTCAAGGTCTCGAACGACCCTATGTTCGAGGAGAAGGTTGCCGAGAGCGTCGGCCTCTATCTCGATCCACCGGACCGTGCAGTCGTGCTCTGCGTCGATGAAAAGTCCCAGATCCAGGCGCTTGATTGGACGCAGACGGGACTGCCGCTGAAGAAGGGGCGCGCCGCCACGATGACCCACGACTACAAGCGCCATGGCACGACCACGCTCTTTGCCGCGCTGGACGTTAAATCGGGCCTGGTCATCGGGGAGTGCATGCCACGCCACCGTGCCAGGGAGTTCCTTAGCTTTCTGCGCCGCATCGACCGAGCCGTGAAGAAACCGCGCGACATCCACTTGGTTCTCGATAACTACGCCACCCACAAGACGCCCGAGGTGAAGTCTTGGCTGGAAAAGCATTCCCGGTTCAAGCTGCACCTCACCCCCACGAGTGCATCCTGGATGAACCTTGTCGAGCGCTTCTTCGCCGAGATCACCGCAAAGCGCATCCGCCGTGGCAGCTACACCAGCGTCGACGACCTCGAGGACGCGATCTACGACTATCTGCTGGTGCATAACGCAAAGCCGAAGCCCTTTGTCTGGAGCAAAACCGCCGAGGACATCCTGAACCGAGAGCGTCGCGCGCTTGATGCGCTCGACCAAATCAGGGGAAATCGGTAGCAAATGTCGGGCTCGGAACACTAGGTCTGGCGAGGTCAAGCCGAGACCGCCGGATCATTGACCTAGAAGTTGCTGCATTTGCTGCAGCTGAGTTTGCAAAACCTGCGCCTGTGCACCGGTCGGCGGGTTT
>CBFHYV010000350.1:0-2468 GCA_965660085.1 uncultured Paracoccaceae bacterium | reverse complement strand
GCGAAAACCACTGTACAGGCAGCGCTGAACCGTGCGGTTGAACTGCTTTGCGGAGCGCCGGAAGAAGGGCGCACAGTCTACGAAACAATCCAGAAGGTGTTCAATTGGGTACTTATTCGGATGTTAGGCGGGGTAGTTTTCACGGGCAACCCGGCGCAACCAGCATCGGCAGTATTCTTGGGCACGACCCACCCCACCGCCAGACTGATATCATGCCGTAGCGCGTTGGTCCGTCACAGGCGTTGCACTGGCATCCGTAAACAAGTCCGCCGGTTCGATCCCGCGTTTTTCAGCACTTGCGCGCACGGCATCGCGTAGCGCCGCGCTGCGGTCCAGCAGGCGGCGGAACCGTGCCTCATCAAGCACAAGCAGCGTGGAGGGGGCAATGGCACGTACCTCGGCGTGACGGGGCTTTTTCAGCAGGATCGCCATCTGGCCGAACATTTCGCCGCGACCCAGCCGCCATGTCTGGCCAGCGGTTTCGACCTCGACCGCACCGGACGCGATGAAGAACACGCTCTTGGCAGTGCTATCCTTGCGGATGATGATATCTCCGGCATTGACATAACGCGTCTTGAACACCCGCCTCAGACGTTTCAGTTCGGTCTCTCCCAAAGCTGCGAAAAGCGGGAATTGTCGCATCAGTTCTAGGCGCTGAAGCGCGATATCCAGCTGTGGCCGCTGCTCGGCCGCTGCTCGGCGC
The DNA here is from genome assembly GCA_965660085.1 of uncultured Paracoccaceae bacterium. GTDB lineage: Bacteria > Pseudomonadota > Alphaproteobacteria > Rhodobacterales > Rhodobacteraceae > CBFHYV01. The sequence continues at coordinate 1,765 of CBFHYV010000350.1, read as the reverse complement.
AGGTCGAGATCCTCCATGAGCTTGGTATAGACTTCCGCTCCGATCAAACCGTCTTCGCGCATAGTCGCGTATTCACGCTCTTCCAGTCGCAGGGCGGTCCGGCGGATGAACCGTCGCTCCAGTTTCTCGGCATAGCCGGGATATTGCAGGCGAAGACCTTCCAGCGCGGTTTCGACGGTTTCGATCCGTCGCGACAACAACTCATGCAAGAGGTCAGCCAGACGGCGGCCATGGATACGACGTATGCGGCCATCGATAAAGGCCCCCAGATCCCTCAGGACCAGCCGTTGCGACAAGAGCAGTTCGAACCGGTCCGCCGTCATCCGGGCCAGTGGACGCGACAGGCGCAACCGGCTATGCAACAGGCCCGCTGCACGGAACATGCGCCCATAGGCGACGCTGCGGCGTGCTGCGCGGTTGTATCCACTGCGGCCGCCAGAGCGGGCACCTTCGATCAGGCGGTCGGCCTCGGACAGAACCTGTTCGGCCATTCGCGCCGATATCGTACGCTCACGCACGCGCGCAAGGATAGTGTCGCGCTCGTGCCCGGCCAGCGCGATGAGGCCCAAAGTGACCCTGTCCCGATCCAGAATGTCGGCACTCTCCTCAGCCGTCTTCACTGCCGCATCGAGTCTCTCTCCAAAGCGCTTGGCTTCGGACCTGACCGTATCATGGCTCAGCTCGTAATTCTCGGTCGTGCGCGCCACATCCTCGCGCACCGTTTGTAGCGCCACAGCGACAACCTGCCGCGAAAGCGCCTCGTCGATCGGCGACAGGCGGTCAAGCCCAAGCCGACCGATGATCCAGCGCAGCGTCGTACCTTGCACGATCAGGGTAAAAAGCGTGAAACCTGTCGCAAGGATACCAACGACACGTTGGATGCCATCCGGCACGCGGAAGCTTTCGGTCACCGCAAGCGCCAGCGCGAGCGTCACGGCACCACGCAATCCGCCCCAGAGTATCGCGACGCGGTAGGGGCGTTCCACCGCAGGCGAAAGTCTCAACGCCGTCAGAAGCGGCATAAGCCCGAACAGTATCACGGCCCGTGCGGCAATGGCGGCAAGGATCACCACGCCAACCAGCAAGAAATCCTCAACCTGCACCTCTTCAAGAAGTCGGGGGATCAAGAAGGCCGCCAGAATAAAGATCAGCGCTCCGGCCCAATGCGCCAGAACGTCCCAAAGCTCGCGCAGGTTCGCCCATGCCTGCGGCGGCAGGCGGCCCGGGCCGGTCAGGTTCAGTGTCAGCCCCGCGGCGACCACGGCGATGACGCCCGACGCCCCGATGCTCTGTTCCGCGCCGATGTAGGCAAGATAGGGCAACGCCACCGAGATCGAGATCTGCGCCAGTTCGTGCCGGCTGAACAGCGCCATGACCCAGACAGCGGCCCGCGCCGCCAGCCAGCCTGTGAACGCCCCGCCCGCGATCAGAAGAGGGAAACGGGCAAGCGCGTCGCCAAGGCTTGGATCAGGCACGCCCAGCATCACAAACCCCATGAACAGGCCAAAAAGCGCGATGGCGGCTGCATCGTTCAGCAGACTCTCGCCTTCGATGATACGTGCAAGGCGCCGCGGCGCCGAGATTGACCGGAAGATAGACACGACCGCCGAAGGGTCGGTCGTGGACACGATCGCGCCGATCAGCAGGCACGCGGCGAGTGGCAGCGCGCTAGCCCATGACAGGGCATAGCCAACACTGAGCGTCGCCACGACCACCGCAACTACCGCAAGCATCAGGATTGGCACCCAGTCGTCGAGCATCCGGC
>CBFHYV010000349.1:0-2485 GCA_965660085.1 uncultured Paracoccaceae bacterium | reverse complement strand
CCGCGCCGCTGCGATAGGTCTTGGCGATGGCCCGCAGTTCCAGCACAGGCTCACTCATACCGCAGGGCCTCCACCGGGTTCATCCGCGCCGCACGCCGCGCGGGCAGGATGGTGATTGCGCAGCTCAGCCCCAAAGACAGCGCCACGGCAGAGCCGACATCCCCCCATTCCAGCCGCGCCGGCAGGTAATAGATGCCCCGCACCGCCGGGTCCCAGACCCCACCGCCCGAAAGCATGTTCACCGCGGCAAAGATCGGGTCGATATACAGGGCAAACAGGCAGCCCAGCACCACGCCCAGCGCCGTGCCGGCCACGCCCGTTGCCGTGCCGCACAGGAAAAAGACCCGCATCACTGCGCCTTCGGTCAGGCCCAGGGTCCGCAGGATGCCGATGTCCCGCCCCTTGTTCTTGACCAGCATGATCAGGCCGGACACGATGTTCATGGTCGCAATCGTCACCAGCACAGACAGGATGACGAACATGACGTTGTCCTCAATCTGCAAGGCCCGAAGAAAGCCGCCATTGGCGTCCTGCCAGGTCCAGACCAGCGCGCGCGGCCCCGCCGCCCGCATCAGCGGCAGCGCCATGTTCTGCACGGCCTCCGGCTGGGCGACGGTCACCTCGATCTCATCCGCCGTGCCTGTGCGGTTGAAATAGGCCTGCGCCTCCGCAAACGGCAGGTAGGCGCGGGTTGTGTCGATGTCATAGCGCCCGGCGGAGAAGATGGCGACGACCTCATAGGCCTTGACCCGCGGGCTGGTGCCAAAGGGCGTGCGCACCCCGTCGGGGGAGATCAGGCGCACGCTGTCGCCCAGGCCCACGCGCAATTCCCGCGCGACCCCGGCGCCCAGGATCACGCCTTCGCCGAAACGGTCCAGACTGCCCTGCAGCGTGTCCGGGTCCGCCACGCGGGGGATGGCGCGCAGATCCGCGGCGCGGATGCCATGCACCTGCACCCCGGCGTTGCGGCCATTGGCCGTGACCAGCACCTGCCCCTTGACCAGCGGCGCGGCGCGCAGCACACCCGGCACCTGCGCCAGACGGGCCGCCATTTCGGCATGGTCCGTGATGGCGCGGCTGACCTGCCCGTTGGCGTCCAGTTCGGCGGATTGATAGACCGTGACATGGGCATTGGCGCCCAGGATCGTATCCACGAATTCCGCCCGGAACCCCGCACGCACCGACAGCGTGGCGATCAGCGCCGCCACGGCCAGCGTGATGCCCAGCAGGCTGATCCAGGTCATCACGCTGATGCCGCCCTCGGCGCGCCGGGCGCGCAGATAGCGCCAGGCGATCATCCATTCATATCGGGCAAAGGGGCGCGGGCTGGGGGACATGGCGGCTCCGGTCATCGCGGCCAGATAGGCGCAGCCCCGCACCGGGGTCAAGCGGCGGCAAAGCCGGCTTGCGCGGCCCCGGCATCTGCGCTTTTCTGCGCCACATGATCGGACCCCGCTACACCCCGCTTGTCGCCAGCCTTCCCGAAACCGTCCCCTTCGTGGGGCCAGAGGCGTTGGAACGCGCGCGCGGCGCGGGCTTTGACGCCCGCCTTGGCGCGAATGAGAGCGCTTTTGGCCCCTCCCCCCGCGCGGTGGAGGCCATGGCCGCCGCCAGTGCCGAAATCTGGAAATACCCCGATTCCACCAGCCATGAGTTGCGCCACGCCCTGGCCGCCCACACTGGCGTGGCCCCCGAAAACGTGATCGTGGGGGAAGGGATCGACGGGCTGCTGGGGTATCTGGTGCGGCTGCTGGTGGCGCCGGGGGATGCGGTGGTCACATCCGATGGCGCCTACCCGACCTTCAACTACCACGTCGCCGGCTATGGCGGGGCGCTGACCAAGCTGCCCTATCGCGACGACCGGGAGGATCTGCCCGCCCTGATCGCCGCCGCCGCGGAGCGCAACGCCAAGCTGATCTATTTCGCCAATCCCGACAATCCCATGGGCAGCTGGCACAGCGGTGCCGATGTTTTGCGCGCGCTGGATGATCTGCCCGCTGGCACCTTGCTGGTGCTGGACGAGGCCTATGGGGAATTCGCCCCGAAGGACGCGCAGGCAGAGATTGACCGGGACGATCCGCGCGTGATCCGCATGCGGACCTTTTCCAAGGCCTATGGCATGGCGGGCGCGCGCGTAGGCTATGCGCTGGCCGCACCGGGGCTGATCGCGGCCTTTGAGAAGGTGCGCAACCATTTCGGCATGAACCGCAGCGCGCAGATCGGCGCGCTGGCGGCCCTGCAGGATCAGCCCTGGCTGGATCATGTGCTGGCCCAGGTCGCGGCCGCAAAGGCGCGCATCGGCGGGATCGCGCGGGCCAATGGCCTGACCCCGCTGCCCTCGGCCACCAATTTCGTAACAGTGGATTGCGGCGGCGACGGCGCCCTGGCCCGCCGCGTCTTGCAGGAACTGGCCGCGCGCGGGGTCTTCGTGCGCATGCCCTTTGTTGCGCCAGAGGACCGCTGCATCCGCATCAGCGCGGGGCTC
>CBFHYV010000348.1:0-2555 GCA_965660085.1 uncultured Paracoccaceae bacterium | reverse complement strand
CGAAGGCCATCGCGGGCACCATGCGGACAGGCGCGGCGGCGCCCACCAGACCGCCCGCGTGGAACACGTTCGCGAAGATCCCGCCCATGTCGCCAAGTGAACTGCTGAGCGCGTTCGACAGTGGCCCGAGGATGAAGCGCCGCGCGCCGATCTTTGCGAGATCCGCGATCAGGGAGATCGTCAGATCTCGAAACGACAGCTTGCCGGTTTTGACAAAGTCGACAAGGGCGGTCTCTGCCGAGGAAAACGCCGCTACCAGCGCGCTGCCGATAACGGCTCCAACCTTGCGCGTTTCCTTGGCATAGTCCGACAGCTTCGCTGAAACAGCAGCCCAGCCGGTTGCTGCCTCATCCGCCCCCGCCCTGGCATTCTCGCCTGCGGCCTTGCCAGCCGACCCGGCCGCGCTTGCCGCATCCGCTGTGTCCTCAAGCGCCGTGTCGAGGCGCTCCGTCGCAGCGGTCGCCCTCTCCATAGCAGTCGTTGCCTCACCGCCGCTTCCTGTGACCAGGTCTTTCAGGCGCTGCCAGGCTGTCAAAGGCCGGTTCGCTGCTGACGCGAGCATATCTGCGGCCTCTGAATACCCCGCCGACCGTGATCGTGCGGCCTCGGACATCTCGGCAAACAGATCCGGTGTCTCCAGATAGCTTTGCCCCATGGCGGCGCGAAACGCCTCGGCTGCGGCGGTTCCGGCCTCAGCTGCGGCGCCAGCAAAGGGGTTTGTCACGCCGCCAAAGGATACCTCACCCACGGTGCCGATGCGGAGTCCCCCGGCGCCGGTCACCCAATCGGGCAGCAAGGCCAGCGCGGCATTCAGGTCGGCGATGAAGGCGTTGATCCGGCGCACGACACCGTTGATCATCGCCTCCACTCCGCCAATCAGGGTGTTCACCGCCCCATATGCAAAATCCCCAATGGCGCCTGGCAGCTTTGACCAGACCGCCTTTACGGCGTTGTAGGCCCCGGTAAAGGCACCGACCGTGCTGTTCGCCCAGCTTATGACGGCCGAGAGCGCGGCGTGCAGACCGTCATAAATGCTGGCCTGCACCAAGGCCCAGCCGGCCTCAACCCGCGCCCAGGCCGCTGATGCGCTCCCGGAGATGCGGGTCCAGGCCTCGCTCGCCACATCCGTCAGCAGGCTGAGCGCGCTGCCGATGCTGCCCGTTGCCTTCACCAGCTTGCCGAATTGATGGATCAACTCGCCCGCGCCGACGATCAGCGCGCCGATGCCGGTCCGGATCAAGGCACCGCGCAGGACAACCAGTGCGGTGGCGAGGCCGCGCACCGAGAGTGCGGCGGCCGCCAGCCCCGCGACCCAGCGTCCAGCCAGGACGACGGCAAAACTGGCCGCATAGGTGGTCAACCGGCCGATGTTCTCGAAGAGACCCTTGATCGCGATACCCAGCGGGCCAGTGCGGTTGGCGACCGCCGCCATGGCCTCGGCGACGGCTTCCAGCGCGGGGGCGGCGGCCACGGCCAGCTGGTTTGAGAGCCCGCGCCAGATCAGGCCCAGCCGGGAAAGCGCGTCATTGGTCCGCTCGATCTGATCGGCATCGGCCTCCGAGACCACAACCCCGAAATCCCGCACGTCCTGCGTCGCCTGTCGCAAGGTCGCGCTGTCCACGCGCTGCATGGCGACAAAGGCACGGTCGCCGAAGAGCTGGCTGAAGAGCGCCGCTTGTTCAGAGGCGGCGGCATTGTCGCGAATGGCCTGCGAGACTGCATCGATCCGCTGGTCCAGCGGCATGGCCAGCAGCTCAGCCGCATTCAGATTGAGCCGCGCGATGGCCTTGGCTGCTGGCCCGCCGCCATTCTCGGCAAAGAGCGACAGCCGCCGGGTCAGGCGCGAGGCACCGCCCTCGATCTCGGAGAACCGGGCGCCCGACAACTCCGCGGCGCGCTCAAGCACCTGGATGCTCTCCACAGTGGTCCCCAGCGACTGCGCCAGCTTGGCCTGCGCATCCACCACCTCCAGACCCGAGCGCACCAGCGCAACGCCGGCAGCGGCGGTGGCGGCCATGGCGGCAGCTGATGCGACCTTCACCCGCCGCGCAAACCCCGCGAGCCGGCGGTTCGCGGCCTCCATCTCCGCGCTCAGCCGGCCAAAGCACCGCTTGCCGGCCTCGCCCACGCCTTCCAGCTCGGCGCGTACCTGCCGGCCGCCGGTCGCACCAAGCCGGACCGTCACCTTCTTCTCAGTCATCGCGCTGTTCCATCTGTTCGTTGAGCTTGGCCACCATCACTGCCTCGATCACGGGCAGCAGTTCAGCCATGGCGAGCGGCGGAACGCCGAGGGCGCCCCCGAGTGTCAGCGCGGCCGTGAGGTCCCAGCCAATCACCGTGCCTGGCAGGACACGCAACTGGCCACCGAGACGTCCCACCAGGTCCCAGACTTGCCAGCCTTCATGGGTCAGCGGCTGGTTCAGCCGTGCCGGACAGTCCGGGCAGGCTTGCTGGCAACCGGCGCAGTATCGCTCACCCCCGCCGAAAGACCAGTCGGCGAGAGCGCGGAGGCGTTTTTTTCCTGTTCCAGCAGCAGGCCCTTGGAAACGTAGGTC
>CBFHYV010000347.1:0-2577 GCA_965660085.1 uncultured Paracoccaceae bacterium | reverse complement strand
CCGCCCGGCGCCTTGACGGTATAGAACAGCCCAGTTCCCGGCAGGCCCACCGTGGCGCGGTTGCCGCGCGGGCTGATGGTATAGGACGCGCCGCGCGGCCCCAGGGACAGCGAAGCCGAGGTCTTGCTGAGGTTCAGCGTCACGCCGGGGGCCAGCCGCACCCGGCGCCAAAAACGAAAGGACATGAGGGTTACCCGCCCTGCCTGAAACTGGCCATGATCGAACGCCCCGCATTTCAACGCAGGGAAGCCTAACCCATGGCCGCGGGCGTGTCACCCATGCCCGCCTGCGCGCCGCTTCAGTGCGCGTGGCCTGCGTGGCTGTGTTGCCGGGCCTCGGCCGCTTCGACCGCGATCAGCAGGTCCACCGCACCCGCGGATGTCAGCAATGTGGCCTTCACGCTGCCCCCTTCGACCAGATCCTTCGTCAGGCCGGTGGCAAGAATGGCCAGCCCCTGCGGCGCAAGCTCCAGCTCTCGTCCGGGTTGCACCGGAACGAAGGGCAGCGGCTGATACGTGCCCTCACCGCCCTGCATCGCAAAGCCCACCAGCGTGGCTTCGGTGGCGAAGGGCACCTCTGCGCCCAGCAGCGAGACAGACGTGGTGCCGGTATTCTCAAGCTCCAGATAGATCAGCGCCTCACGGCCGCGGGTGGCATTTACCCAGGGATGCGTGACCTTCACACCATTTGCGGAAAAGGCATGGGCGGTGTCGGTTCCAGCATTCCCGTGGTCATCGTCATGGCCGTGGTCATCGTGGCCGTGGTCATCGTGATCCGCGTCATGGGCATGGTCGTCCTCCGCATGATCCGCGTGCGCTTCGTGCGTGTCGGTGCCGGAATGCCGTTCCCCGGCCCCGTCCGCCCAGGCGGGCGCATTGGCAGAAAGGCCCAGCAGCAGCGCCAGGGCCGTGAGGTGGATCAGGGTTCGGGGCATGTTCAACTCCTTCAAACAAGGGAAAAGGCGAACCGTCAGGCGCGCAAACCGGACACGACCGACTGGCGCAGCGTGGCAAGGGCGGGCAGCAAGGACAGCAGACTGGTCACTGCCAGGAAACCTGCCGCCAGGTGCACCTCGCCCCAGCCGATGCCTGCGTTGACCAGGATATCGGTGCGCCGGGTGATGACGCCGGAAATCACGCCGGTGGCCCCCACCCCCAGCGCCACCCCGGCCAAAGTGCCGGCGATCAGCAGGCTGGCGGCATAGCTCCAGACGACGGCCAGCACGAAGCGGCGCGGCGCGCCAAGCGCCCGCAGCATTGCCACCTGACGGCGAAACAGCCGCGTCAGGATGAACAGGCCCAGCAGAACCGAAGCCGCCACAAGAACCTGCGTGACCACCGACATCACCGACATCACCTGCCGCACATCGCCCATCACCCGATAGAGATTGGCCAGGACAGTGCCGGGGAAGAACGCCATCGTTTCATTTTGCCGCGTGAATTCCGAGCGCAGCGCATAGTTGGCCCACAAGGCCTCTGCCCGCACGATGATGGAGGGCGTGCCGGGGAAATAGGCGGGGTCAAACGGCGGGCCAAGCCTGTCGCCGGCCTCGGGCGCATGGCCATTGGCCAGCCCATGCACCTGCCAGACCGCCTCAACCGGCACCAGCAGCGCCCTGTCCCACGGCGTGCCGGTCCGGGGCAAAGTGCCAACGACAGTGAAATCATAAAGCTCATGCGCGCCCGCGTCGGCCGTGTCGCCCATGCCATGCGCTGGCGTGAAGACCTCGCCCAGACCCACGGGCGCCGCGGCCCCTGCGATGGCCTCGAAGGGGCTGCGCCACATGCGCCCGGTGATGGCATCGTCCGCCAGATGCCGGGCGAAATCCTCCGTGGTGCCGATGACGGGCGCATCGCCGTAGCTGTCACCGAACGCCAGCGGCGCGGCGAAATCGACATTGGGATGGGCGCTGACGCTGGCAAAGACCTCTCCGTCCAGAAGAGGAACGTCAGAGGGTTGCAGGAAGACCGTGGCGAGCATCATGGTCATTTCAGACCCTGGCGCAGATACGATCAGGTCGAACTTGTCCGCGGCCATTGCCGTGCCCTGACGAAGGCCACGTTCCTGTGCGATCAGGCCGATGCCCATGCCGACCGAAATCGCGATCAGCGCCACGAACATGGCATTGGCCCAGCGAAACCGCCAAAGGATCGCCCGCACCAATGGCCAAGGCGCAAAGCCCCGCAGCAACAGCGCCGCGATCAGCGCCAGCGGCGCCAGCAGCGCCAGCAGGACCGCCGCGTCCTGCGCCAGGGCCGGCAAGCTGTCCCACAGGTCACGCAGCATCCACGTTCTCCTCGCGCAGCGCCCCGTCCTCGACCCACAGCACACGGTCCATGCGGGCCAGAAGATGCAGGTCATGGCTGACGGCGATCATCGTGCGACCATGGTCGCGCGCCAGCGCAACAAGATCATCGATCAGCGCATCCGCAGCTTCGCGGTGCAGGCTGGCGGTGGGTTCATCGGCCAGCAGAACCGGCGCATTCGCCGCCAGCGCCCGCGCCACGCCAACGCGCTGACGCTCGCCCCCCGAAAAGCTCGCCACAGGCCGGGGGCCGGGCTGAAGACCCAGGTGGC
>CBFHYV010000346.1:0-2593 GCA_965660085.1 uncultured Paracoccaceae bacterium | reverse complement strand
GACCTGACCCGTCACGTATGACGCCAGGTCCGAGAGCAGGAAGGCGATGACCTCGCCAATCTCGGCCTCGCTGCCATAGCGGTTCAGCGGGATCGCATCATGATAGGCGTCGATGATCTCCTGCGTGTGCACGGCCATGGCCAGCTTGGTGCGCACGGGGCCGGGGCAGACGCAGTTCACCCGGATGCCGTATTCGCCCAGCTCCGCGGCGTGCTGCTTGGTCAGGTGGATCACCGCCGCCTTGGAGGTGCCATAGGCCACCCGCAGCGTGGAGGCCCGCAACCCGCTGATGGAGGCGATGTTGACCATCGCGCCGCGCGTCTGCTTCAGCGCCGGGGTGGCGGCCTGCGCGCACAGGAACACGCCATCCAGGTTGGTGTCCATCACCCGGCGCCAGCGGGCGAAATCCGTCTGTTCCACCGGACCGAAATCCGCGATGCCGGCATTGTTGACCAGCCCGTCCAGCCGCCCGGCCCAATCCAGCGTGGCGGCGATCATCGCCTCCACCTGCGCCGGATCGGAGACATCGGCCACCACGGGCAGCACCGCGTCCCGCGCGGCGGCTTCGGCGTGCAAAACCTCGGCATCCCGATCGGCCATGGCCACGCGCCAGCCCGCATCGCGCAGCAGGTCCGTGGTGGCCAGCCCGATACCGCGGGCCGCGCCAGTGATGAGGGCGGTTTTCTGTGTCATGGTCTGGGCCTTTCCTGTTTTCGGGGCAAAGCGGCGCGCGGCGGTCAGGTAACGGCCGCGCGGGTGCGGAACTGCGGCTGATCCCACAGCCTGTCACGCAGCACAGGCGCCAGCGTCTGCGCCGCGCGGTCCACGCAATCCTGGGTGTTATACAGCGGCGCAAAGCCGAAGCGGATGAGATCCGGCGCGCGGAAATCGCCCACCACGCCCTCGGCAATCAGGGCCTGCATCACGGCATAGCCCTCCTCGCACGCGAAAGAGACCTGGCTGCCGCGGGCCTCGGGGTCACGCGGGCTGGCCAGGCGCAATTCGGGGCAGATCGCCTCCACCCGGTCAATGAATGCGCTGCTGAGCGCCACCGATTGCGCCCGCAGCGCGCCCATATCGACGCCGTCCCAGACATCCAGCGCCGCGTCCAGAACCGCCATCTGGATCACCGGCGGCGTGCCGATGCGCATCCGCCCCACACCCGGCGCGGGGCGATAGTCCGGCGTGAACTCAAACGGCGCGGCATGGCCCAGCCAGCCTGACAGCATCGGCGCAACGTGATCGGCCACGTCCGGCCGGACATGGATAAAGGCTGGCGCGCCCGGCCCACCATTGAGGTATTTGTAGCTGCAGCCCACCGCGAATTCCGGCGCCACCCCGGCCAGGTCCAGCGCCACAGCCCCCGCCGAATGGGCCAGATCCCAGATCATCACCGCACCGCGGGCCTGCGCCGCGCGGGTGATGGCGGCCATGTCATGCATCCGGCCCGTGCGGTAATCCACATGGGTCAGCATCACGGCGGCCACGTCATCGGTCAGGCTGTCGGCCACGTCCTGGGGGGCCACGCTGCGCAGCACATGCCCCTTGTCCAGCGCCGCACAGAGGCCCTGCGCCATATACAGATCAGAGGGGAAATTGCCGCTGTCAGTCAGGATCACGCGGCGATCGGGCCGCAGGGACAGCGCCGCCGACAGCGCCTGGAACAGCTTGATGGACAGCGTATCGCCCATGGTCACGCTGCCGGGCTGCGCGCCGATCAGCCGCGCCACGCGGTCCCCCACGGCGTCAGGCGCGGCCATCCACCCCGCACGGTTCCACGCGGTGATCAGCATCCCGCCCCATTCCTCGCGGATCACCCGGGCCGCCCGGTCCGCCGCCGCGCGCGGCAAGGGGCCAAGCGAGTTGCCATCCAGATAGGTCAACCCGGCGGGCAGGTCGAACGCGGCGCGGGTGGCCGTGAAATCTGTCATGATGCGTGTCCTCCGGCGCGCAGCTTCGCGGCTTGGGGCGCGGTGTCAAGCCACGCACTTGCACCGCCTGCGCCCGGGCTCTACCTGAAGGGTAGCCAAAACCCCGGAGATCCCCATGACCCGCCCCCTGCCAGAGCTTGCCGACGCCCTGTTGACCGCCGCCCGCACCGCGGGGGCCGAGGCCGCGGATGCCATCGTGGTGGCCGGAGAGTCGCTGTCCGTTGAGGTGGCGCGTGGCAAGCTGGAACAGGCCGAACGGTCCGAGGCCACGGATATGGGCCTGCGCGTGTTCATCGGCCAGCGCAGCGCGATCGTCTCCGGCTCTGACCACCGGGCGGAAACGCTGGCCGCCATGGCCGAACGCGCGGTGGCCATGGCCCGCGAAGCGCCCGAGGATCCCTTCGCCGGGCTGGCCGACCCCGCCCAGCTGGCTCGGGATTTCGACATCGCCGCGCTGGAAATGTATGACCCCACGCCAGAGCCCAGCCCCGCCGCGCTGGAGGAGGACGCCCGCCGCGCCGAGGCCGCCGCCCTTGCGGTGTCGGGCATCGCACAGGTGTCGCCCGCGGGCGCGGGCTATGGGCGGCAAAGCGTGCATCTGGCCACCAGCACCGGGTTTTCCGCCGGATATAGCCGCAGCACGCGGTCCTGTTCCGTCGTGG
>CBFHYV010000345.1:0-2598 GCA_965660085.1 uncultured Paracoccaceae bacterium | reverse complement strand
AATGAAACGGTGCTGAGCCGCCTGCACGTGCCCGCCGCGGCGGAATAGGGCGGCGCGGGCGGCGGGCGTGATCTTGACGCCATGCGCGCCGCCGCCTAGGCCACGCAGCAGATCCTAACGAAAGGCCTTCCCATGCCCACCTTTACCGCCTTTACCACGCTTGCGGGCAAAGCCCCCGCCGAAGCCCTTGGCGAGGCGATGGAGAACATGGAGATCGAGCCCATGGGCATCGGCGTGTTCGAGATCGAGGATGACAGCGGCCTGTGGGAAGTGGGCGGCTATTTCCTGGAGATCCCCGATGATACGGAACTGGCGCTGCTGGCGGCGGCCTTCGGGGCCAAGCCCTTTGTCGTCTCCGAGGTGCCGGATGAGGACTGGGTGGACAAGGTCCGCCGAGAGCTGACGCCGGTGGAGGCGGGGCGGTTCTTCGTCTATGGCAGCCACGATGCCGACAAGATCCCCGAAGGCGCCGAGCCGCTGCTGATCGAGGCCGCGATGGCCTTTGGCACCGGACATCACGGCACCACCCAGGGCTGTCTGCGCGCGCTGGACCGGCTGATCGAGGCGGGCGAGGTCTGCCAGAACGTAGCCGACATCGGCTGTGGCACGGCGGTGCTGGCCATGGCGGCGGCGCGGGTCTGGCCGAACCCTGTTCTGGCCAGTGACATTGACCCGGTGGCCGTGGATGTGGCGGTGGCCAATGTGCGCGCCAACGGCCTGGAGGGCCGCGTGCACTGCCTGGAGGCCACGGGATTCGATGCGCCCGCGCTGCGCGATGCCGCCCCCTTTGACCTGGTGTTTGCCAATATCCTCAAGGGCCCGCTGATTGAACTGGCGCCGGACATGGCCGCGGTTCTGGCGCCGGGCGGCCGGGCGATCCTGTCCGGCCTTCTGCGCCGGCAGGCCGAAGAGGTCATCGCCGCCTATGCCGCCGAAGGGCTGGCGTTGGAAACCCGCGAGGATATTGGCGAGTGGTCCACCCTGACCCTGCGCAAGGCGGGCTGAAGCCCCCTGCGCACCGGGGGCCGCGCGATGCGGTGGGCGCAAAGAAAAAGGGCTGCCCCTTGCGGAAGCAGCCCCTGCGCCTGCGGATGCGAAACGCGCGCTACAGCGCGTCGATGTCGCCCCGGCCCAGGCCGATGTCGTCCAGCTCGCGGTCGGTCAGACGGTTCAGCGAGTCCCGGGTCATGCGGCGGTCATTCCAGGCGGAAACGGCGCCCAGCGCGGCGGTGAAAACGGCCCCGATCTGGCCGGCGACGCCGGTCGCGCCATAGGTCGGGCGGGTGGTATCAAATGCAGCCATGTCAGGAACCTTTCGTTGAAGTGAAGCAGGGTGCGCTGGGCACGTAACGCCGAGGCCGCCTTCCCACAAGCAGCAAAAATTGCATTGGACACATGCAGTTTGTGCATGGCGCGAAGCCGGCATAAGCCGTTGAAAAAACGTCATTAACGAAGGGTGAATGATGTCGTTTCCGCGCTGCGGCGTGACGCATTTGGCGCGCTCTGTCGCTTTCATGCCGCGATGCGGCGAAAATGGCCCCGTGGCGCATGGGCTTGGCGGATGTTCGCCTTTCGTGCTAGCTTGTGGCAACGTGACAAGAATAACACAGATCGGGCGGGCGAGATGCGGGTTTTGGGGATTGATCCGGGGTTGCGAAACCTCGGGTGGGGGGTGATCGAATCGCAGGGCGGGCGATTGCGCCATGTGGCCAATGGCACGCTGCATTCCAGCGGCGATGATCTGGCCCAGCGGCTGCTGAGCCTGCATCGCCAGCTTTCGGATGTGTTTGACAAATTCGCACCGGAAACCGCCGCCGTGGAACAGACCTTCGTCAACAAGGATGCGGTGGCCACGCTGAAACTGGGCCAGGCGCGGGCCATCGCGCTGCTGGTGCCGGCGCAGTTCGGGCTGGCCGTTGGGGAATACGCGCCCAATGCCGTCAAGAAATCCGTGGTGGGTGTGGGCCACGCGGACAAGACCCAGGTGCAGCACATGGTGCGGATGCAGTTGCCCGGGGTAGTGCTGGCCAGTGCCGATTCCGCCGATGCGCTGGCGGTGGCCATGTGCCACGCCTGGCATGTGCGGGCGCCCCGCGCCAAGGTGCTGGGATGATCGGGCGCATCGCGGGCCGCATCGAATACCTGGCCGAGGATCACGTGCTGATCGACGTGCGCGGCGTGGGTTATATCGTGCACTGCAGTGACCGCACGCTGGCCGGGTTGCCCCCGGTGGGGCAGGCCGTGGCGCTGTTCACGGATCTGCTGGTGCGGGAGGATCTGATGACGCTCTATGGGTTTCCCACATTGCTGGAAAAGGAATGGCACCGCCTGCTGATGGGGGTGCAGGGCGTCGGCGCCAAGGCATCGCTGGCGATCCTGGGCGCGCTGGGCCCCGATGGGGTCAGCCGCGCCATCGTGCTGGGGGATTGGAACGCCATCCGCGCCGCGCGCGGCATCGGCCCGAAAACTGCGCAGCGCGTGGTCAATGAGCTGAAGGACAAGGCGCCCGCCGTCATGGCCATGGGCGTGGCCGCGCAGGCCAGCCCCGCGCCTGACCTGGTCGAGGGCACGGAGGCCCCGCCCCCCGTCCCGGCGCCG
>CBFHYV010000344.1:0-2603 GCA_965660085.1 uncultured Paracoccaceae bacterium | reverse complement strand
GGGGTCGAATACGATCCGTCTTGGCGCAACCAGATCGGCGCGGCGAAGACGAAGCGGACCGGTAAGGTTCTGAACGATGACCGCGCCGACTGGCGCGAAGCCTGGGCACTGTTTCCGGGTGACGTGGCCTATGTCTGGCATGGTGCACTCCACACGCTGGAGGTGATCGAAAGCCTCGAAGTTTGCGGGTTCGCGTTCCGCTCCCAGATCATCTGGGCCAAGGACCGGCTCGTGCTCAGCCGCGGTGATTATCACTGGCAGCACGAACCCTGCCTCTATGCCGTGAAGAAGACTGGCAAGGGCCATTGGGCGGGCGACCGCAAGCAGACCACGCTTTGGCAGATCGCGAACAAGGACCAGGATGCCGAGACTGTCCACGGCACGCAGAAGCCGGTCGAATGCATGCGGCGACCCATCCTGAACAACTCAAGCCCCGGGCAAGCGGTCTATGAGCCATTCATGGGATCGGGCACCACGCTGATCGCGGCCGAGACCACGGGCCGCGTGTGCTTCGGGATCGAACTGAACCCGGCCTATGTCGATGTCGCGGTTCAGCGCTGGCAACAGTTCACTGGTCGTGACGCGGTGTTGGACGGCGATGGGCGGGTATTTGCAGAGATTGCGGGTGGCCCCTCTCAAGGAACAGTTGGGCCCGCAGGTTCAGCGTAGAAGCGGATATCGGAAATTGCGATGTCTGCCTCGAACTCCCGGCCGATGGCAACTATACCAAGCCGTCTGAGCCGGCTGGGATTGAAGGGCCTGTCGGAGCGGTGGGGCGCAAATTCGACGAACGGTAAAAACACCGTGGTCCACCTCCCCGGGGCCTCGAAGCTTTGCCGGAAGGATTCCCAGGGTCGAAGGATATCTGCGGTCCTCAAGTGCAGGTTGTAGACATGATCGTTGCCGAACACGTCTAGGCGCACGCCAACCCATCGCGAGGCGTCGACAACACCGCCGGCGTCGCCGAGATCGAGCGCGACCTGTAAAAATCCGCCGTTGTTCTGGAGGCTCACCCCGCCTGTCATGCGGACGGCAGCTCGGCCGGCGACGGTCTCGCGCGTCATGGCGCCGTCGGAGACACCACCCATCACACGGTCGGAGATCAGCGCCCAACCGGTGCCGGTGACCGCAAGCGGCGGTTCAAAGCGAAGGTCGTCAATGACTTCCTTGGCTGGAGGAATGCTGTTTCGAACAGGATCAGTCATGGCCGGGAATTTAGGCACGGATGAAACAAGTGCAATCCGGATCACTTCGGCATAGTGCGCGTCGTGTCGTTTGCCCAGGCCAACGCCAATATGATTGTGGCCCAGGGCGTCGCGGTGGCAACGCGGATCCTGATCGTCCCTATCTTCCGGGTGTTCAAGACGCTGCAGTTGAGGCGCTGATCGCATTGACCTGCGCGTGACCATGGGCCATGGCAGCGGCATAATCGGGGGTGCCGCCATGGAGAGACAAGATGAGATCCGCGCCAAGCTCGCAAAGCTGGAAGAGCTCTTTGCAAAAGGGGCTACGGAAGGCGAGCGGGCGGCTGCCGGGGCTGCGCTCGATCGTCTGAATGCCCGCCTTGAGCGGTCATTGAAAGAAGACGAAGTTGAACTGCAATACTCGATGCCGGATGCTTGGGCAGTTCGCATCTTTATCGCACTGTGTCGTAAGCATGGGGTGCAGCCGTACCGTTATGCGCGACAGCGCCGGACGACAGTCATGGTGAAGGTTCGACCGACCGAATTCGAACGCAGCGTGATGGCGGAGTTCAAGGTGCTGCACGCCGAACTGGTTGCGTATTTCAAGGCGACGGTGGATCACCTGATCGCCGACGCGATGAAGTCGGACGGCGAAGACGATAACCTTGAGCCGCCGCAGTTGGGGCAATAAGAAAAGGGCCAGCGCGACGCTGACCCTCTCGCATGGACGGTGGACAAATCCCGCCGCTAGCAATCATTCAAGGAATACACCCGCCCGCGGCCTTCGATTTTTTCCGACGAGATGGTCAGCCCGAGCTTTTTCTTGAGCGTGCCGGACAGGGCCCCGCGGCAGGTATGGGGTGCCCATTGCAGCGCCATTGCCATTTCCTCGATGGTCGCGCCACCGTCTGCGCGGAGCATGGCGATCAGGGTCTCCTGCTTCGTGCCCTTGCGGCGTTCCGCCGGTGGGTTGGCCGGCGCTTCATCGGCTGCGAGTACGGCGCCGGGATCGTCACCGAACCGCAGCGCCTCGTACGCCAACGGCGTGGCGCGCAGGGTGAGCGGACCGCGCTCTTCGTCATGTCGGTAGACGGTGTTTAGATCGGTAGCAGGAATTTCCTCGATCAGGTGCTGCCTGAGGAGGCTTTTGCAGACATTGCCGACGGCGCCGCCCTTGAGGCCGGCGGTGACGGGGAAGATGGCTCCACCTTCCCGCGCGCAGGCAGTGGACAGGATGACGGCTTGTGCGTCGGACAGCTGGATCTGGGTCATGATGGTCTCCGGTAGTCGGGCCGCGCGGGATGCGCTGCCTTCTACCGAGGCAAGCCCGCCGGGCGGCGGGCCGTGGCCGTCGGGGCGCCGTGGCTCACTCGGCGTGCTCGCCCTCGTTGAAGGCGCTGTCGGTGATGCGCTTGAGCA
>CBFHYV010000343.1:0-2612 GCA_965660085.1 uncultured Paracoccaceae bacterium | reverse complement strand
TATCACCAACGGTCAGTAGAGGACCAAACCCTGAACAGAGCGAACTAAGAAACGCGGACTCCATGGGGAGCAGGTCAGGAGGAATTCGTCATTTGCCCCGCATGGTCCACGTAATCGGAGCCGATTGAGGCCAAGGATCCGCTTGAGGTGGGCGAAGAGCATCTCGACCTTCTTTCTCAGCTTCATTGAGATCACGTATTGGTCGGTTTTGGCGATGTCGCGGGCGACCTGTCGGGCGTCTTCATGTTCCTCGCGGGTGATCGAGCGGAAGTCCATGTTCGGGCAGCAGCGTGCCTTCGAGGGGCAGGCCTGGCAGGTGTGCTTCAGACACCTGTATTTAGCGACGCCCTTGCCGGTCGGCCCGCGGTTTGGATCGGAATAGTTCCGGCGGAATTGCTTCAGTTCGTGCCCTTCAGGGCAGACGTATTGGTTGTTCTCGGCATCCCATTCGAAGTCGGCGCGGGTCCAGGTCCTGTCACTGCGCCCTGACTTGTCGAGGACCGGGATATGCGGTGCGATCTTGCGCTCGACAAGCCAGCCGAGCATCGGCGCAGTGCCGTAGGCCGTATCTGCGATCAGGCGCTCGGGGTGAAGGTCGAACCGGGCCTTCACCCGTTCCAGCATGGTCTTGGTCGAACCGACTTCTGCCTGCCGGATCGACCTGGAGGCCTCCACGTCCACGATGACGCCATGGTCCGTGTCGATCAGATAGTTGTCTGAATAGCTGAAGAATGCCGGTCCCTTGCGGGCCGCAGTCCACTGACTGGCCGGGTCGGAATGGGACGTGAACTTGGGCTGCACCTCGCTGGCCGCACCAAACGCGGCCTCATCCAGGGTGGCGAGATACTCGCGCACCGCCCTTGGCGCGTCGGCGGGATTGATCGACCCGTCGTCCCACTCCTCCTTTGGCGTCGAGTTCTGTTTATTGGCATCGGCCTCGATCAGACTGGCGTCGATAGCCATGCGCTGCCCGCTGACCAGACCCTCTTCGATGCACCGTGCGACGGTCGTCTCGAACAGATGGCGGAGCAGTTCGCTCTCGCGGAAACGACCATGGCGGTTCTTCGAGAAGGTAGAGTGGTCAGGGACGCGGTCGCTCAGATCGAGACGGCAAAACCACCGATACGCCAGGTTCAGATGCACCTTCTCGCAGAGCCGCCGCTCCGACCGGATACCGAAGCAATAGCCCACCAGCAGCATCCTGATGAGGAGTTCAGGGTCGACCGACGGCCGCCCGGTATGGCTGTAGAAATCAGCGAGGTAGCTGCGGATCCCTGACAGATCGACGAACCGATCGATGGAACGCAACAGGTGGTTCTGGGGCACATGATCATCGAGAGAGAACTCATAAAAAAGCGCCGGTTGCGCCTCCTGCCGCGGTCCCATCATCGCCGATCCTCCCACCCATCGCAGGAATTGAATCAGCCGATGGCCTCTCGATCAAGTGCGAGTTTTTCAACGGAATACGCCCATCCTGTAGATTTTTGACGCGTGCCGCACCGCAGCAGCGTGCAAACTTGACAATATGTACGGGCTGGCGAACGTTCGGTTTCTGTTCCATCTCGGCGAACGCGACTCCGGTCGAAGTGTCTAGATTGGCCCGCGGGAAAATCACTTACTTACAATGCATTGCAAGAAATTCACCAAACCGGCGCAGTCATGAGGTCTGGAGAAACTGGGGCTGAGAGAACGGATTTTCATGCATCTGCTCCCAAGTCGGTGCTCAGCCGATCCTGCAAACCCCTTTGAAAACACGAGAAAATATCGCGCCACCTCAAGCCAGAGAAACTTTTCGCAGGGGCAAGTGGCGGAGGGGATGGGCCTGGAATCGAACGCTCTCCAGAGAACAAGCTATTGATTTTATGCTCTTTTCGCGAGCTCGAATCGCCCTCCCCTGCAACAACGACTGAAATCCAATTCCCCAATCTAAAGCGGGGCAGTTTCCCGCCCCGCCCAGAAAACCGCCCTCAGGCGATCTCGATAAAACCTGCGAGCTGCGTCAGCGAAATCTCGGACTGGCCTTGCAGGGTCAGCGTATCGCCATTGTCGAAATCCAACACGAAATCCGCGCCCACGGCGGTGCCCAGCTGGGTGACGACCTGGCCCGCGCTCAAGCCCGCAAGGCCAAGCGCGGCAGCATCCAGTTCAATGAAGTCCAGGAACCAGTCCTCCACCACATCGGCGCCGTCGTTGAACACGAAAGTATCCCGGCTGGAGCCGCCGCGCAGGGTGTCATTGCCTGCGCCGCCGTCCAGCCGGTCATTGTTGCCGCCGCCGTTGAGGTAATCATCCCCGTCCAGCCCCAGAAGCGTGTCATTGCCTTCCCGGCCGAACAGCTGATTGCCGCCGGACTCGCCCGTCAGCCTGTCATCAAAGGCGCTGCCGGCCAGCCCCTCGATGCTGTCATAGCTGTCGCCCGCGGCCTCGCCCGTGTTCTGGCTGGCGTCTGTCAGGCTGGCCACGATGGCCGTCAGGCTTTGGGAGTATTGCGCGCGGTCGATATCGGCGCCGCCGCGCAGCACATCCGCGCCGGGGCCGCCGAACAGCACATCATTGCCGACACCGCCATCCAGCGTGTCATTGCCCTGACGCCCGAACAGGTAATCCACGTT
>CBFHYV010000342.1:0-2665 GCA_965660085.1 uncultured Paracoccaceae bacterium | reverse complement strand
AAGAAGCGCGTGCAGGGGCAATCCCGCCACCTTGCCGGTGATGTCCCATAGCGCGATGTCGAGCGCGGACTTGGCATAGGCATGGCCCGGAAGATGCGCATCCGCCCGGGCCATCAGCGCCTCTGCCCCCAGGGGATCGCCGCCCAGAAGGACAGGCGCAAGCTCCTGCAGGGCAGGGGCCACGCCGCGGGCATAGGCGGGCAGGTAATGCGGGATCGGGCAGACCTCGCCCCAACCGGTCAGGCCGGTGTCTGTTTGCACGGCGATGACGACGGTTTCCACGGTATCGCATGTCTTGCCATCGGCCATGTAATAGGCGGTGTGGCTGGTCAGCGGCACATGCCACAGCGTGATGCGGGTGATGTTCATGCGGGTGCGCCGCCTTTGGCGCCGCCCCGGACGAGGGGCGCTGCCCCTCGCGCTCCCCGAGGTATTTTCGGCAAGAGGAAGATGTCAGCCATATTGGGCCACCGGATTGCAAAGTGTTTCAATTTCTATGTGAACGCCCAGGTCGGGCGTTTCAGGAAGGTGGAGATGGCCGGCGATGTCCCAGCAGGCCATGTCGATGGGCGATTTGGTATAGAGGTGGCCCGGAAGCGCCAGATCCATGGCCCGTTCCACATCCAGCACGCGCCGGGGATCAAGGCCAAGCACGAAAGGCGCCATGGTTTCGATTCCTGCGCGGATGCCGGGGCCGTGGGCGGGCACATAGGTATGGCCCCAGGGGGTGCCCTCGCCCCAGCCGGTGATCCCGGCGTCTGTTTCCAGCTTTATCAGGGTTGCATCTAGGGTTTCGAACTTCAGCCGCCCGCCGGACAGCCAGTAGGGATGGTCCAGCGGCAGATCGACCTGATGGACGGTGATGCGCGTGATTTTCATGCAAGCACCTTGGGATAGGTCAGCACCGGCCCGGTGGCGAGATCCCCGCGCCAGAACACGAGGGCCAGCATGGGCTGGTCCGTGGTGCGCGTGGCATGGGCCACGTTGGAGGCATGGAACACCGCATCGCCGGGCTGCACCACATGCGCTGGCTGCCCTTCGATCTGGAATTCGGCCTGGCCGGCGAGGATGAAATAGACCTCTTCTGCGGGGTGGTGGTGCCACGGATAGTCCAGACCGGCGGGCATGTAGACCACATAGGCCGCCATCTTGCCGCTGATCACGGCGCCGCCGTCACCGATCAGGCAATAGCAGCCAAAGCGCCGCATGAAGTCGTCGCCGATGGAGGTGTCCTTGTAGGTTTCGCGCCAGACGGCCACGGAGGCGGCCGCCAGAACCGCCTGAAGGACTTGGCGGAAATCTTCGGGGCAGCGCAAGGCCTGGTCTGCCAGCATCACATCCGCCGCGGGCACGTGAAAGGGCAGGATCTCTTGCGGGATCAGATCGTCTGGCCAGTCGGCGAAGCCGCGCAGGGCCGTTTGGGTTGCATGCAGGCTGCGCGTGGCGTCCAGCAGGGCGGAGAAACCGGGATGGATCATGGGCAGACCACAATGTTGCCGACGTGGCGTTTCTGGATGAAGGCGGCCTGCGCGCTGCGCAGATCCTCCAGCGGATAGGTCGCGGCGAGCGCGGGCCGGATCTGGCCGGACTCGATGCAGCGCAGAAGGTTTGGCATGACCTCCGGGTCGATCACGGTCGAGCCGAGGAAGGTCAGGTCCCGCAGGTAGAGGGTGCGCAGATCAAGCGTGACCATCGGCCCCGCGATCGCGCCGGAGCAGACATAGCGCCCGCCGGGTTCGAGGATGTCGATCAGCGCGGGCCAGACAGGCCCGCCGACGACATCGGCCACCACGGTGACCTTTTCACCTGCCAGCGCCTTGGGCAGATCCTCCGGTGCGCGGGGCAGGACCAGATCCGCGCCCAGGCCAAGAACCGATGCATGCTTGTCCGCTGATGCCAGCGCGATGACCCGCGCGCCGCGGTGCCTGGCCAGTTGCACCAGCGCGCCGCCCACGCCGCCGGAGGCGCCGGGCACCAGCACCGTATCCGCCCCCGTCACGCCCGCGCGGGTCAGCATCCCCTCCGCGGTGGAATAGGAGCATGAGAATGTGGCCAGTTCCGCGTCCGACAGCGGGCTGTTGATGGCCAGCGCGTTCCGCGCGGGGATGGTGCAATATTCCGCAAATCCGCCGTCACGCTCGCTGCCGTAATAGTCCGTTCTGGTCTTGTCGCCGGGGTCGGCCGGATCGCGCAGCCAGTTGTCGGTGATGACGCGCTCGCCCATGCGGGCGGGGTCCACGGCCTGACCCACGGCCACGATCCGCCCGCAGACATCCGCGCCCTGGATGCGCGGAAAGGCGATGGGCGCGCCGCCCCAGGTTGGGTCTTCATCGCCGACCTGCGCATGGGCGCTGCCTGTCGTGGCCTCTGTCACGGTCTTGGAATACCAGCCCGTGCGCGTGTTCACGTCCGTGTTGTTCAGCCCGCAGGCACCGACGCGGATCAGCACCTCATCCGCTGCGGGATCCGGGCGCGGCCAGTCAGTGTGCAGCACGATCTGGTCCAGATCCCCGTGGCCCATCGTGACCATGGCGCGCATGGTGTCCGGCAGGGTCATTGGGCGGGTTCCGTCGCGGCCTCGGTGCGGGGCAGGAGGTTGGCGGGGTCATGGGCGGGCGCGCCCAGCACGCGGGCGGCGCGGGGTGTGCCGTGGATGACCACCTCC
>CBFHYV010000341.1:0-2679 GCA_965660085.1 uncultured Paracoccaceae bacterium | reverse complement strand
CGCTGGCCAATACGCTGATCGGTGCTGTGCTGCTGGGGGTGGGGGCCTTGGGCGCGGGGTTGTCGGCCTTTGGGCCGGCGGTGGCGCTGGCTGGGTTTGGCGCAATGGCGGGATGTGGCGCGGCGCTGGCGCGCCGCCTGCGCAACATGCCCGGGCCCGCGCAGGACCACGCATCATGACGGGGTGCTGCCGCGCCCCCTTGGCCTCACCGTTTGGGGCGGTATGCTGCCCGCAAGACGGCCCGTCACCGGGCCGCATGACCCCACAGCGCCCGGTCCGGCCCCGGCGCTGTCAGCAGGAGATGACATGACAGAGATTGCCCATCTGGACGGCCCGCGCGGCACGCTGGCCTATGCCCATACCCCAGGCCGCGGCCCCACGGTTGTCTTTCTGCCCGGCTACCGATCAGACATGGACGGCAGCAAGGCGCTGCACCTGGAACAATGGGCGCAGGCCAATGGCCGGGCCTTCCTGCGGCTGGACTATTCCGGCCATGGCCGGTCCGGCGGCGTATTTGAACAGGGCTGCATCGGCGATTGGGCCGAGGATGCGCAGACCGTGATCGATGCCGTGGCGCCGGGGCCGGTATGCCTCGTCGGCTCCTCCATGGGCGGCTGGATCGGGCTGCTGCTGGCGCGGCGCATGGCGCGGCTGGCGGGCTTCGTGGGCATCGCCGCCGCGCCGGATTTCACGGAGGACGGCTTCTGGCCCGGCCTCACCGAGGCGCAGCGCGCGGAGGTCATGCAAGATGGGCAGATCCTGCTGCCCTCCGCCGAGGGCGACCCCTATGTCATCACCCGCAAGCTGATCGAGGACGGGCGCAAGAACCTGGTGCTGCGCGCGCCGCTGGTGCTGCCGGTGCCGGTGCGGCTGTTGCAGGGCACGCTGGACGATGCGGTCAGCCGGGACACCGCGCTGCGTCTGCTGGACAGGATAGATGCGCCCGATGTCTCGCTGACGCTGGTGCGCGGGGCCGATCACCGCTTTTCAGACCCCGCGTGCCTGGCGCGGATCGAACGGGCCGTGGCCACGGTGGCCCCGCTTGGCTAGGCGGGCGGTCAGCGTAGCGCTGCTGGGCGCGCTGCTGGCGCTGGGCATCGCGCTGGCCTGGCCGCGCCCGGCGGAATTTGCGCCGCGCTTTGATGCCGCGCGCATCGGCGGGGATGTGGATGCCTACTTGGCCGCAAGCGAAGCCGCCTTTGACGACATCCGCCCGGGCGAGCACAAGCGCATCCTGTGGCACGGCGCAGCGGGCGACCAGACCGCGCTCAGCATCGTCTATCTGCACGGGTTCAGCGCCAGCCCTGTTGAGGGCCTGCCCGTGACCCAACTGGTGGCCGAGGCGCTGGGCGCGAACCTTGTGCTGACCCGCCTTGCCGGGCACGGGCGCGACGGTCCCGCCATGGCCGAGGCCCGCCTGACCGACTGGGCCGATGACGTGGCAGAGGCGCTGGCCATCGCCCGCAGGATCGGGCAGCGCGTGGTTGTCATCGGCACCTCCACCGGTGGCACGCTGGCGGCGCTGGCGGCGGCGGATGCGCAGCTGTCCCAAGGGGTGGCCGGGGTGGTGCTCGTCTCCCCGAATTTCCGGCCCGCGGACCCCAATGCGCGGTTTCTGACATGGCCGCTGGCGCGCTGGTGGGTGCCGCTGATCGCGGGGCCGGAGCGCAGCTGGACCCCGCGCACCCCGGCGCATGACCGCCACTGGACGCACAGCTATCCCACTGTGGCCTTGCTGCCCATGGCGCGGGCCGTGCAGGCCGCCGCAGCCCTTGATCCCGGCGGGATCCAGGTGCCCGCGCTGGTGATGTTTGACCCCGATGACCAGGTGGTGGACCATGACGCGACGCAGGCCGTGATGCGGGCCTGGGGCGGCGGGGCCACGCGGCTGGACCTGCCGGTTCATCCCGGCGACGATCCCGCGCGGCATGTGTTGATTGGCGATGCGCTGTCCCCCAATGCCACGCAGGATGCGGTGGCGGGCATTGTGGCCTGGGTGCGCGGGCTGTGACCGCCCGCCGCCCGCCCCGCAGCCTGCGCGGGCTGGAGGATCTGGGCCGCACCCGCCTGTCACACAGCTTTTTCCTGCGCGATTTTCTGTATTCCGAAATCGCGGCCCTGCATGGCATTGCGAACATCCCCGACACCCCGGCCCGCGCCGTGGCCCATGGGCGCGCGCTGTGCACCACCCTGCTGGAGCCGCTGCACCAGACCTTTGGCGGGCTTGCCATCCGCTCGGGCTATCGCTGCCGGGCGCTGAATGATTTCGGCAATGCCCGGCGGATGAATTGCGCGGCCAGCGACAATCCGTTGGAATGCCATGTCTGGGACCGGCCGGATATCGCCATTGCGGGCGCCTGCGTGGTCATCCCGTGGTTTGCCGATCAGGCGGCGCGGGGGCGGGATTGGCGGGATCTGGCCTGGTGGCTGATGGATCACCTGCCGGTGTCCGAGCTGTGCTTTTTCCCGCGGCTCTGCGCCTTCAACATCGGCTGGCGGCCCGTTCCGCTGCGGCGGGTGGACAGCTATGTTGCGCCGCGCGGCTGCCTGCTGCGCCCCGGTGCCGATCCGCCAGAGGCCCGCGCCACCCGCCAGGCCCGCTATACTGATTTCCCACCCCTGCGCGCCGCGCCGGAACTGGACAGGCCCGGCCGGCTGCCATAGCGTGCCCGCGCCGCC
>CBFHYV010000340.1:0-2682 GCA_965660085.1 uncultured Paracoccaceae bacterium | reverse complement strand
GTGATCGCCGGTCATGCTCTCGACCAGGCGGACCATGTTGGACCCCCCGCCCGAGATCAGGATGGCTACGCGCAGCGTCACGCCAGCGCGCCGCTGTAGCGCACGCCCGTGCCTTCGGCCACATGGCCCAGGGCAATGACCGTCTCGCCCGCCTGTTCCAGCACGGCGCGCAAGTCCGCGGCGCGGGCGGCGTCCACGGCCAGCACCATGCCGATGCCGCAGTTGAAGGTCTTGAGCATCTCCGCCTGCGCGATGTTGCCGGTTTCGGCCATCCAGGCAAATTCCGCCGGCAGCGCCCAGGCGGACAGGTCGATCTGCGCGCCAAGGCCCTGCGGCAGCACGCGGGGCAGGTTTTCCGTCAACCCGCCGCCGGTGATATGGGCCAGCGCATGCACGCCGCCGGCGCGGATGGCCGCCAGCGCGGGCCGCACATACAGGCGCGTGGGCCGCAGCAGTGCCGCACCCAGCGTCTGCCCCGCATCCCAGGGGCAGGCATCGGCCCAATCCAGCCCGGCGTGTTCCACCAACCGCCGCACAAGGCTGTAGCCATTGGAATGCACCCCGTCAGAAGCCAACCCCAGAAGGACATCGCCCGCGGCCACATCCCGCGGCAGATCCGCGCCACGTTCCATGGCACCCACGGCAAAGCCGGCCAGGTCGAAGTCACCGGCGGGATACATGCCCGGCATCTCGGCCGTCTCACCGCCGATCAGCGCGGCGCCCGCGCCTTCGCAGCCCCGCGCGATGCCTTCGATCACACGCGCGGCGTGATCGGTGCTGAGCTTGCCCGTGGCGAAATAATCCAGAAAGAACAAAGGCTCCGCCCCTTGGCAGACCAGGTCATTGACGCACATGGCCACCAGGTCCACGCCCACGCCATCCAGGTGGCCGGTGTCAATGGCGATGCGCAGCTTGGTGCCCACGCCATCCGTCGCGGCGACAAGGACCGGATCCGTGAAGCCAGCGGCCTTCAGGTCAAACAGCGCGCCAAAACCGCCCAGGCCGGCCATGGTGCCGGGGCGCGTGGTGCGCGCGGCGGCGGGCTTGATCCGATCCACCAGCGCATTGCCGGCGTCAATGTCCACACCGGCGTCGGCATAGGTCATGCCGGGTTTTGCGTCGCTCATCGCCTGTTCCTTCTGTCAGCTTGGGGTGTCGGTTACCCCATCGGTGCCTTTCGCGCAACGCAGGCTGAAAGCGCGCGCGCACGGCCCGCCGAAGCGTGGGACTCATGCGCCGGCACCGGGCGCGTGCCGGTCCCACAGGTGCAAAACTTTTCGGCAAACAGCGGCTTTCCAGACACAAGGTAAGGCACCACAGACACATGTCAGCCGACAAAACGCGTCACTGGCGCTTGACATTGTCAACTTTTGACTATTTGTCACGGCCGCCACCAAACTAAAGATACCGACAATCGACGATAGTTGATGTATCTCAAGGTGAGGATGTAAATCAAACGCGACAAGGCACGCGTGGGTGAGTGTTAGAAAGTTTAGACAAGTGTTTTTTCGTTTGAGAGCGGCGGCCGCCGCGGCCTGTCTTGTGGGACTGGCGGGTTTTGCTTCGGCCGACATGTCCAAAGACAGCGTGAACGTTGGGGTGATTTCAGCCTTCAGCGGGCCGGATGCCGCAGCGGGGCTGGACTGGCATGACGGCGTCAAGCTGGCGGTCCGCCAGATCAACGCCTCTGGCGGGATCCTGGGCAAGCCGGTGGAGCTTGTGCTGTATGATACCGAATCTTCGCCGCAACTGGCGCGCCTTGCCGCCAGAGAGGCCGCGCGCGACGACGTGTTCGTCATTCTTGGCCCGGACAACCACAGCGCGGGCGTGCTGGCCATGCCAGAGGCAGAGGCCAACGCCATCCCCCAATTCACCGCGCCGCCCGTGAATGGACTGGCCCTGGCGGGGAAGGAGTTCATCTTTGCCAATGACACCAGCATCTGGAACGGGCTGTATAATCTGGGCACCTATCTGGAAGATCACCTGACCACCGGCAGGGTCGGCGTTGTCTGGACCAATGACCTTGAACACCTGATGGGCCAGATGTATTTCCGGGATCTGGCGCAGGCGCTGGACCTGACCATCGTGTCCGAACATGTGATCTCGCAAAGCGAGGCAGCCCTGGCCGGCACGATGCGGATCATCGAGCAACAGGCCCCAGAGGCGATCGTTGTGTTTGCCTCTGCCGGGAACAGCGTGCGCCTGCTGAATGCGGCGAACGAGGCAGGGGTCAACACCGTGTTCTATGGCGGGTCCGTGCTTGGCTCGCATGAGGTCATCTCCTCCGCGGCGGCGGCGGCCAATGGCGTGATCAGCCACATGGATTACGCGATGGACCAGGCCAATCTGGCGCTGCGCACCGTGATGCAGGATTTCGTGTCGGCCTATGATCACATGCCGTCCGAATCGGCGATCCGCGGCTATTCCACGACCTATGTCGTCAAATACGTCACGGAGCAGATCAAGCGCCTGGACAGGGACATGTTCGCGGAAGCGATGCATGGGCTGTGCATTTCACCCTTCGACATGCCGCAGATCATCAATGAAACCTGCTGGGATGATCTGGGCAACATGGCGCGGGCCAGTTTCATCGTCGAGGTGCAGGACGAACGCCAAGTGCTGGTCCGATCCGTGCCGCCCCTGCATTGACTTGGTTTAACGGCTGACACTACCCGAAAGGAC
>CBFHYV010000339.1:0-2700 GCA_965660085.1 uncultured Paracoccaceae bacterium | reverse complement strand
GCCTGCGTCCAGCGCTCGCAGATCCGGGCGATGGGCCAGATCCCACCCCCGAGAGTTGCGCCGCTGCGGGGCAAACAGGGCCGGGCCGCGGGTCAGCGTATCGGATGCACGACTGTCAAACGGGTCCGCGGCCACATCCTCCGCCGGGACGGTTTCATCCACGATCTGATTGACGAAAGAGCTGTTGGCCCCGTTTTCCAGCAGCCGCCGCACCAGGTAGGCCAGCAGATCCCGATGCGCGCCGACCGGGGCGTAGATCCGGCAGCGCGCGCCGGACCGATGGCGGATTTCTTCATGCAGCGCCTCACCCATGCCATGCAAGCGTTGGAATTCAAAGGCTTTCAGGTCATTCGCCATATGCAGGATGGCGCAGGCGGTATGCGCGTTATGGGTGGCGAATTGCGGATAGAGCCTGTCCGCATAGCGCAGCAGCCGCCGCGCATTCGCGATGTAGGAGACATCGGTATCGGCCTTGCGGGTGAATACGGGAAAGGCCTCCAGCCCGGCAACCTGGGCGCGCTTGATCTCCGTATCCCAATAGGCGCCCTTGACCAGCCGGACCATGATGCGCCGACCGGTTTGCCCCGCCAGCGCATGAAGCCAGTCAATCACCGCGCCGGCGCGCGGGCCATAGGCCTGCACCACAACGCCCAGACCGTCCCATCCGGCCAGGCTGTCATCCCGCGCCACCGCCTCAATCACATCGAGCGAGAGCGACAGGCGGTCGACCTCTTCCGCATCCACGTTCAGCCCAACGCCTGCCTGCGCCGCCGCCTGGCACAGGCTGCGCAGCCGCGGCGCGACCACTTGCATCACATGGGCGTGCTGCGCCAGTTCATAGCGCGGCGACAGGGCCGACAGCTTGACCGAGATGCCGGGATTGTCCCGGATGTCATCGCTGTGGGCGGCTGTGGCAATGGCGGCAATGGCGTCGGTATAGGCGGCAAAATACCTGTCCGCATCGGCCTGGGTGCGCGCGGCCTCACCTAACATGTCATAGGAATAGCTGTATCCTCGGGCCTCGGCGCGGCGGGCGCGGGCCATGGCATCCGGCATGGTCTGGCCCAGCACGAACTGCGCCCCCATTTCGCGCATGGCGCGGTGCACGGCGGTGCGGATCACCGGCTCGCCCAGGCGGCGCACGGCGCGGCGCAGATGGCCCGCCAGCCCCTCGGCATCATCCTTCAGCACGCGGCCCGTCAGCAACAGCCCCCAGGTGGAGGCATTGACCAGCGGCGAGGCCGCCTGCCCCAGATGCTGCGCCCAATCCGAAGGGGCGATCTTGTCCTCGATCAGCGCATCGATGGTGGGGGCGTCCGGCACACGCAACAGCGCCTCTGCCAGGCACATCAGCGCGATACCTTCCTGGGTGGACAGGCCATATTCCGCCAGGAACGCCTCCATCAGGCCGGGCCGGGCCCGGCTGCGGATGGCCCGCACCAGACCGGCGGCATCATCGGCGATGCGGGCGCGGGCCGTGGCGTCCAGCGCGGCATCCCGGCGCAGATCCGCCAGCACATCCTGTGCCGGCGCATAGGTCAGATCGTCGATGCGCGCGCGCAGTTCGGGGGAGACGTCCTTCGGCATTTAGCCCTCCATGACTTTTTCCTAGATTACCGCAGGGGATGCAGTCATTCTTCCTGAAATGGGGCAATGGGCAGACGCTCTGGCCCGAAATTCACGAGGATTCCATGCAAACAGATCCATCCACCCTGTCCGCCCTGGATGAGTTTGACCGGCGCATCCTGGCCGTCCTGGCCGGCGAAGGCCGTTTGAGCGTCACGGAGCTGGCCCGCCGCATCGGCCTGTCCAAATCGCCCACCCAGGCCCGGCTGCGCCGGCTGGAAGAGG
This sequence comes from uncultured Paracoccaceae bacterium, assembly GCA_965660085.1. Lineage (GTDB taxonomy): Bacteria > Pseudomonadota > Alphaproteobacteria > Rhodobacterales > Rhodobacteraceae > CBFHYV01. Next base: position 849 of record CBFHYV010000339.1, on the reverse strand, counting down.
ACGGGGTGATCCGCGGCTACCGCGCCATCCTGGACCCGATCCGCCTGGGCCTGGATCACGTCGCCTTTGTCGAGGTGCGCCTGACGGACACCCGCGAAACCTCGCTTGAGGCGTTCAACGCCGCCGTGGCCCGCATCCCGGAGATTGAGCAGGTGCATCTGATCGCCGGCAATTTCGATTACCTGCTGAAAGTGCGCACCCGCAGCATGCGTGCCTATCGCACCGTGCTGGCCGAGAAGATCTCGACCCTGCCCTCGGTTGGGCAGACCTCCACCTATGTGGCGATGCAGGCAGTGAAGGAAGGCAGTCTCGGGGACGTGACTTGACCCCGGCCGCACCGCCCGCAACGGTGGGGCATGTTGCGTATCCTGACCCTGACGCTGGCGCTGGCCAGCCCCGCCGCCTTCGCCTGCCCTGAGGGCGCAGATACCACCGCCGCGCAGGATGCGCTGTTTCGGGACCTGCGCGTGGCGCCGGATGCCACCGCCGCGCGCAGCATCAACGTCGCGCTGTGGCAGCTCTGGCTGACCGCCCCGGATGAACCCGCGCAGGCCATGCTGGACCAGGCCCTGCGCGCGCGTGAAGTGGGCGATTATCTGCGCGCGCAGGATCATCTGGACGCGCTGACCGCCTATTGCCCTGCCTATGCCGAAGGGTTCAACCAGCGCGCGTTCCTGAACTTCCTGCGTGGCGACTATGCCGCCGCCCTGCCGGACCTTGACGCCGCGCTGGCGCTGGAACCGCGCCACCTGGGCGCCTTGTCCGGCAAGGGGCTGACCCTGATTGCCATGGGCCGGGTGGAGGAGGCACAGGCGCCGCTGGCCGCGGCTGTCGCGCTCAACCCCTGGC
>CBFHYV010000338.1:0-2705 GCA_965660085.1 uncultured Paracoccaceae bacterium | reverse complement strand
CCCACCGCAGCACTGGCCCAGCGCAGGCCCCAGCGGGATGCGCCACAGCCCCGGCGCGTCCAGCGCCCGGGCGCTTGCGTCATATTCCAGCCGCCCGCCGCCGATGGTGCCTGCCTGCCCCGGCCCGTCAGCGCCCTGCCAGACCAGCATATGCGCACCAACCTCCCGCGGGGCCGATCCCGACACCTCGGCCACCACAACGCGGGCAACCCGCCCATGCGCGGCCACGGCCCGGCGCAGCGCGCCCGGATCAAACGCCATGACGCGCCCGCCCGATGGCCGCCAGCACCTGTTCCGGCGTCGCGGGGGCCTGCAGATCGGGATAGCCCGGCCCGCAGCTGGCCACCGCATCCGACAGCGCCAGAAAGACCGAAATCCCCAGCATGAAGGGCGGCTCCCCCACGGCCTTGGAGCGATAGATCGTCTCCTCCCGGTTGGGGGCATCCCACAGCGCCACGTTGAACACCGCGGGCCTGTCGCCAAAAGCGGGGATCTTGTAGGTGCTGGGCGCGTGGGTGCGCAGCCGGCCGGCGGCATCCCAGACCAGCTCCTCCGTCGTCAGCCAGCCCGCCCCCTGGACAAAGCCGCCCTCCACCTGGCCGATGTCCAGCGCGGGGTTCAGCGAGGCCCCGGCATCATGCAGGATGTCCGTGCGCAGGATGCGGTATTCACCCGTCAGCGTGTCAATGCAGACCTCCGAACAGGCCAGACCATAGGCAAAGTAGAAAAACGGCCGCCCCGCGCCCTTGATCCTGTCCCAGCTGAGGTCCGGCGTGCGGTAGAACCCCGTGGCGGACAGGCTGACCCGCGCCTGATAGGCCGATTGCGCGGCCTCGGCAAAGCTCAGCCGCGCATCGCCCGCCTGCACCATGCCATCGGCAAAGGTGACCTGAGCCTGCGAACAGCCGTGCCGCTGGGCCAGATGCCCGGCGATCCGGTCACGGATGGTGTCACAGGCGATGCGCACGGCCATCCCGTTCAGGTCAGACCCGCTGGAGGCCGCCGTGGCGGAGGTATTGGGCACCTTGGCCGTATCCGTCGCGGTGATGCGGATGGCCTCCATCGGCAGGCCGAAGCGGCTGGCCGCCACCTGCGCCACCTTCTGGAACAGGCCCTGCCCCATCTCCGTGCCGCCATGGTTCAGCATGACGGAGCCATCCTGATACACATGCACCAGCGCGCCCGCCTGGTTCAGATGCGTCAGCGTGAAGGAGATGCCGAATTTCACCGGGCTGACCGCCATGCCCCGCCGCAGCACCGGATTGGCGGCGTTGAAGGCGGCGATCTCCGCCCGCCGGCGCGCATACTCCGCCTGCTGGATCAGGCTGTCCGTCATCTCATGCAGGATGAAATCATCGACCCGCTGGCCATAGGGCGTGTGCTGGCGCGCCTCGTCCGGGGCCGTGGCGGGAGCGTAGTAGTTGCGCTGCCGGATCTGCAGCGGGTCCTGGCCCAGCGCATGGGCGATGTGGTCCATCACCCGTTCGATCCCCAACATCCCCTGCGGCCCGCCAAAGCCGCGGAAGGCCGTGGCGCTTTGAGTATTGGTGCGCAGGCGGTGGCTTTCAATCCGCACCGCTGGCAGGGCATAGGCATTGTCGGCGTGCAGCATGGCCCGGTCCGCGACCGGCAGCGACAGATCCTGCGCCCAGCCACAGCGCACAAGGTGCAGAAACTCCACACCGTGCAGGCGGCCGGTCTCATCGAACCCGGCGCGATAGCACAGGCGCATGTCATGGCGCTTGCCGGTGATCATGAAGTCATCATCGCGGTCATAGCGCATCTTGCACGGCAGGCCGGTGGCGCGCGCCGCAACGGCACAGGCGATGGCCAGCGCGTTGCCCTGGCTTTCCTTGCCGCCAAAGCCGCCGCCCATGCGCCGGGTTTCCACCCGCACGCCGTGCATGGGCAGACCCAGCGCATCGGCGACCTTGTGCTGGATCTCCGTCGGATGCTGGGTGGAGGCATGGATGACCATGTCACCGTCTTCCTGCGGCAGGGCCGCGGCGGCCTGCCCTTCCAGGTAGAAATGCTCCTGTCCGCCGATCTCCAGCGTGCCTTCGACGCTGTGGGGCGCGGCGGCAATGGCAGCGACGGCATCGCCGCGCGCCCAGATGCGCGGCCCGTCCTCAAACCGCATGTCGCGCGCCAGCGCATCATCCACGCCCAGCACCGGCGGCGTGGCCGCGATTTCGGCGCGCACCAGCCGCGCCGCCCGCCGTGCCGCCAGATGCGACCGTGCGATCACCAGCGCCACGGGCTGGCCAAGATAGCTGACATGGCCCGGCGCCAACAACGGCTCGTCATGGGCGGAGGGCGAACAATCACAGCGCCCGGGCAGATCCTCCGCCGCCAGCACGGCCACCACATACGGCGCGCCACGGGCCGCCGCCAGATCCAGCGCCGTGATGCGGCCGCTTGCGTGATCTGACAGCGCAAAGGCCAGGTGCAGCGTGCCCGACGGCAGCGGGATGTCATCCACATAGCGCGCCGCACCCGTCACATGCAGGCGCGCGGCATCATGGGGCAAGGGACGGGTCACGCTCATGGCTGCACCTCGCTCAAGCGGGTGGGAATGGCCTGATCCTCCAGCCAGCAGCGCAACAGCATGTTGCGCGCCGCCTGCATCCGGTAATCCGCGCTGGCGCGCATGTCCGACAGGGGCGTGAAATCATCGCTCAGCACCTGCATGGCGGCCCGCACGG
>CBFHYV010000337.1:0-2723 GCA_965660085.1 uncultured Paracoccaceae bacterium | reverse complement strand
CCGCGCGGGCCGGCCGGGCCCCGCGGGTAGAGCTTGGCGCCAACACGCAGCGCCGCACGGGTGGCGGGGCGGAGGTGCTGTTCGACCTCAACGTCAACTACAGCTTTGACACACGCAGCGCCCAGGACAGCGTCATCCAGCGCAGCGTGGCGGAACTGGCCGGCTTGAACGCGCAGCGAGAGGTCCTGGCGCGCGAGATTCGCCGGTCCCTGGATTTCGTGGCATCGGACCGGGTGGCGGGGGCGCAGCGCCTGCGCGCCGCCCGTGCCGCGGCAGAGGCCAACCGCGCCAATGTCGATGCCGCTGCGGAGGAGCTGACCATCGGCCGCCGCAGCCTGCTGGAGGTGCTGGACGCGCAGCGCGATTATGTGCAGGCCCAGCAGACCGTTCTGGACGCCGAGCGCCAGCAGATCCTGACAGGCTATGAGGCGCTGGCGCTGACGGGCGATATCCTGTCTGTCTTCGGCGTTACGCTGGAAGACGCCGTGGCGCTGCGATGACCGCTGCCGGGCCAGAGACCGCCGCCGAGGCGCCGCAGGGACGCCCGGCGGACCACCCCGAGGCTGACGCGCCGGACCGTGGCCTGACCGCGCTGGAATCCTGCCTGTTGCATGTGGCGCGGGAGCTGGACCGCCCCATCACCCATGCCGCCATCTATGCCGCCATTTCTGACCCGGCAGGTGAACTCAGCGTGCCTGACGCGCTGGCCGTGGCCGAGGGCGCGGGCCTGCAGGCCGCCTTCGGCAAGCGCCGGCTCAGCGCCTTTGACAGCACGCTGACGCCCGCGATCCTGCTGTTGGAAGGGGGGCGCGCCGTGGTGTTGCACAAGGTGCCGCGCCGCCGGGATTTCGTGATCTATGACCCGGATCTGGGGGACAAGACCGGCCGCATCAGCCGGGATGACCTGGCCAAGGTCTATACCGGTTATGCCATCCTGCTGCGCCCCGAATACCGCGAGGACCTGACCGAAAGCCGCGCGCGGCGGGGGCATTGGTTCTGGTCCGCCATGGGCGCGAATCGCTGGATCTATGTGCAGGTGTTGCTGGCCGCCGCGGTGGCCAATGTGTTGGGTCTGTCCACCTCCATCTTCACCATGGTGGTCTATGACCGCATCCTGCCCAATGAGGCGACGGAATCGCTGATTGCGCTGACGCTGGGCATCGGCATCGCGCTGGTGTTCGACTTTCTCATCAAGACCCTGCGCGCGGGGTTCATCGACAAGGCCGGCAAGCGCGCCGACATGATCATGGGGCGGCGGGTCTTCGACCAGCTGCTGGAAATCCGCATGGCGGCGCGCCAAGGCTCCACCGGCGCCATGGCCAACACCCTGCGGGAGTTTGAGGCGCTGCGCGATTTCTTCACTTCCGCCAGTATCGTGGCGCTGGTGGATCTGCCCTTCGTGGTGCTGTTCATCTTCGTGATCCACATGATCGGCGGGCCGCTGTGGATCATTCCGGCGCTGGCGGTGCCGCTGGTGCTGTTCGTGGGCATCCTGGTGCAGCCCTTCCTGGCGCGGCTGGCCGAACGCGCCCAGTCCGACGGGCAGAGCAAGCAGAGCGTGCTGGTGGAAACGCTGGCCGGGTTGGAGGCCATCAAGGTCTCCGGCGCCTCGCGCTACATGCGCGCCCGCTGGGAAGACGCGATCGCGCGGCAATCCGAACATGGCTCTCAAAGCCGGGCGATTTCGCAATTCGCCATGAATGTCACCGGGCTGACCCAGCAGGCGGCGCAGGTGGTCATCATCTTCTACGGGGTGTTCCTGATCGCCGAGGGCGAGACCAGCATGGGTGCGCTGATCGCCAGCGTGATCCTGATGGGGCGCACGCTGGCGCCGCTGGCGCAACTGGCACAGACGCTGACGCGGCTGAACCAGGTGCGCAGTTCCTACCGCAGCCTGAACACGCTGATGCAATCGGACAGCGAACGCCCGCAGGACCGCACCTGGATTTCGCGGCCCCGGCTGACCGGGCAGATCACCTTTGACGATGTGCGGTTCACCTATCCCAACCAGCTGGTCGAAACGATCAAGGGCGTGTCCTTCACCATAGAACCGGGGGAAAAGGTTGCCATTCTGGGCCGGATCGGCTCCGGCAAAAGCACGCTGGCCCGCCTGTTGATCGGCCTGTATCAGCCCAGCCAGGGCGCGGTGCGCGTGGACGGGGTGGACATCCGCCAGATCGATCCGGGCGATCTGCGCCGCAACGTGGGCGCGGCCTTGCAGGATGTGTGGCTGTTGTCCGGCACCCTGCGCGACAATATCGCCATCGGGGATATGCGCCCGCGGGACGAAGACATCCTGCGCGCGGCCCGCATTGCGGGGGTTGAGGAATTCGTGGCCCGGCATCCTTCGGGCTATGACATGCCCCTGGGCGAAAAGGGTGAGGGCCTGTCAGGCGGGCAGAAACAGGCCATTTGCCTGGCCCGCGCCATCGTCAGCCGCCCGCCGGTGCTGTTGCTGGATGAACCCACCAGCGCCATGGACGTGCAGAAGGAAACCGAGGTGATCGCCAACCTCAAGACCGCCATGGCGGACAGCACCATGGTGGTGATCACCCACCGCACCAGCCTGCTGGACCTGGTGGATCGGGTCATCGTGATCGAGGATGGCCGAATCGCCGCGGATGGCCCGAAATCCATCCTCAACCGCGCGCGGCCCGCAGGGGCCGCTGCCGCGCAACCGGCCGCGGCAACGGCGGAGGGCCGGGCATGAGCAGCCATCAGGA
>CBFHYV010000336.1:0-2743 GCA_965660085.1 uncultured Paracoccaceae bacterium | reverse complement strand
GGTTGAGGCAGACGCGCCGCGCCCGGTGCCTGCGCGGCGCCAGATCATCCCCGCCGGCCAGCCCCTGCCGCCGCAGCCCTCGCCCAATGAAATCAGCCCCGAGGCCCTGGCCAAGGTCAGCGAGATCGAGAAGAAGGCCAAGAAGCTGACCTTGATGGAACTGACCGAGCGGACCTGCAAATGGCCCGTGGGTGACCCCGCCACGCCGGATTTCTGGTTCTGTGGGCTGCCGGTGCAATCCGGCAAACCCTATTGCGAGGCGCATGTCGGCGTGGCGTTCCAGCCCATGTCCTCGCGCCGCGACCGCCGCCGCTGATCCGCCATGACCCCGCCGCTGCAGGCCCCCATCCCGATCCTGCGCAGCTTCGATGCCGCGCAGGCCCGGGATTTCTATCTGCGCTACCTGGGCTTTGCCGTGCTGTTTGAACATCGCTTCGACGCGGATGCGCCGCTCTATATGGCAATCGCGCGCGATGGCTGCGTGCTGCATCTCAGCGAACATCACGGGGATGCCGTGCCCGGCGCGGCGCTGCGCATCGGCTGTGCCGATGTGCGGGCCTTTCACGCCGAAATCACCGCGCGCAGCCATCCCGGCCAGCGCCCCGGGCTGGACGAACAGCCCTGGGGCCAGCTGGAATGCCGCCTCACCGACCCTTTCGCCAATCGGCTGATCTTTTGCCAGGATCTGTGATCCGCCCCTTCCTCTTGTTGCCACAGGACGCCTGATGCCTGCCAACCCGCCTGACCTTCGCCCGGACCGCGCCGCCGCCCGCCTGGAAGACACCCGCCGCACGGGCCAGCCGACCATCGGCATGGTCTCGCTGGGCTGTCCCAAGGCGCTGGTGGACAGCGAGCGCATCCTGACCCGCCTGCGCGCGGAAGGCTACGGCGTCTCCGCCGATTACGCGGGCGCCGATGCGGTGATCGTGAACACCTGCGGCTTTCTTGACAGCGCCAAGGCCGAAAGCCTGGACGCCATTGGCGAGGCCATCGCGGAAAACGGGCGGGTCATCGTCACCGGCTGCCTGGGCGCGGAGCCGGAATACATCACCGGCGCGCATCCGCGCGTGCTGGCCGTGACGGGCCCGCATCAATATGAACAGGTGCTGGACGCCGTGCATGACGCCGTGCCGCCCAGCCCCGATCCCTTCGTGGATCTGCTGCCAGCCACCGGCGTGCGCCTGACCCCGCGGCATTACAGCTATTTGAAGATTTCAGAAGGCTGCAACCACAGCTGCAAGTTCTGCATCATCCCCGACATGCGCGGCAAGCTGGCCAGCCGCCCCCACCGCGCCGTGCTGCGCGAGGCTGAAAAGCTGGTGGACAGCGGCGTGCGCGAGCTTCTGGTCATCAGCCAGGACACCTCCGCCTATGGCACGGACTGGAAGGACCGCGAGGCGAAGTTCCCCATCCTGCCGCTGGTGCGGGATCTGGGGCAGTTGGGCGCCTGGGTGCGGCTGCATTACGTCTATCCCTATCCCCATGTGCGCGATCTGATCCCCATGATGGCCGAAGGCGGCGTGCTGCCCTATCTGGATATCCCCTTTCAGCACGCCCACCCGGACACCCTGCGCCGCATGGCCCGGCCTGCCGCTGCCGCGCGCACCCTGGATGAGATCCGCGCCTGGCGGCAGGACTGCCCGCAGATCACCCTGCGGTCCACCTTCATCGTCGGCTACCCCGGCGAGACGGAGGCGGAGTTCCAGACCCTGCTGGACTGGCTGCAAGAGGCGCAGCTGGATCGTGTGGGCTGCTTTCAATATGAGGACGTGGCAGGCGCGCGGTCCAACGCCCTGCCCGATCACGTCCCGCCGGAGGTCAAGCAGGACCGCTGGGAACGCTTCATGCAGACCGCGCAGGAAATCTCCGAGGCCAAGCTGGCCGCGCGCATGGGCCAGCGCCTGCAGGTCATCGTGGATCTGGTCGAAGAGGACGCCGCCACCTGCCGCACCATGGCCGATGCGCCGGAGATCGATGGCAACCTCTTCATCGACTCCGGGCATGAGGGCCTGTCCCCCGGCGATATCGTCACGGTCGAGGTTGACGAGGCCGGCGAATATGACCTTTGGGGCACGCTGGACACCCCCGGCTGACCCACCGCCGCCCCCACCACCACGACGGGATCGCCATGGCGAAGCTCTATTTCCACTACTCCACCATGAACGCGGGCAAATCGACCCTGCTGTTGCAGGCCTCGCACAACTACCGTGAACGCGGGATGCAGACGCATCTGATGACCGCCGCGCTGGACAACCGCGCGGGCCGTGGCCGCATCGGCTCCCGCATCGGGATCGGGGCGGAGGCGGCGGTGTTCACCCCGCAGACGGACCTGTTTGCCCATGTGCAGGCGCAGGTTCAGGCGGCGCCAATGGCCTGCCTGTTCCTGGATGAGGCACAGTTCCTGACGCCCGCGCAGGTGTGGCAACTGGCGCGGGTGGTGGATGACCTTGGCGTGCCGGTCATGTGCTACGGGCTGAGGGTGGATTTCCAGGGCAAGCTGTTTCCCGGCTCCGCCACACTGCTGGCCCTTGCCGACGAGATGCGGGAAGTGCGCACCATCTGCCATTGCGGGCGCAAGGCCACCATGGTGATCCGCCAGGGCCCCGATGGCCGCGCCCTGACCGAGGGTGAGCAGGTGCAGATCGGCGGGAATGAAACCTATGTCTCGCTCTGCCGCCGCCATTGGCGGGAGGCCGTGGGGGACCACGCCCCGAAAGCCGCAGACACCGCGGGCTGTCCGGTG
>CBFHYV010000335.1:0-2752 GCA_965660085.1 uncultured Paracoccaceae bacterium | reverse complement strand
GGCATGTATGACGGCGCGGCGCCCTGCGCGGGCGTGGTGGCGGGCGTGGGCCGGGTCAGTGGGCAGGATTGCATGATCCTGTGCAATGACGCCACGGTGAAGGGCGGCACCTATTATCCCATGACCGTCAAGAAACACCTGCGCGCGCAGGAGATCGCGGAGGAATGCCACCTGCCGTGCATCTACCTTGTGGATTCCGGCGGCGCCAACCTGCCCAATCAGGATGAGGTCTTCCCGGACCGGGATCATTTCGGGCGAATTTTCTACAACCAGGCGCGGATGAGCGCGAAGGGCATTGCCCAGATCGCCGTGGTGATGGGCAGCTGCACCGCTGGCGGGGCCTATGTGCCCGCCATGTCCGATGTCACGATCATCGTGCGCGATCAGGGCACCATCTTCCTGGCCGGGCCGCCGCTGGTCAAGGCCGCCACGGGCGAGGTCGTCACCGCCGAGGATCTGGGCGGCGGCGATGTCCACACCCGCCTGTCCGGCGTGGCCGATTACCTGGCCGAGGATGACGCCCACGCCCTGGCGCTGGCCCGTCGCGCGGTGGCCGGGCTGAACCGCCGCCCCCCCGCCACGGTGGATTGGGCCACGCCAGAGGCCCCCGCCCATGACCCGGAAGAACTGCTGGGCGTCGTGCCCGCCGATCCGCGCATCCCCTATGACATCCGTGAGGTCATCGCGCGGATGGTCGATGGCTCGCGTCTGGATGAGTTCAAGCCCCGCTTTGGCGAAACGCTGGTGACGGGCTTTGCCCATGTGGCCGGCTGCCCGGTGGGCATCATCGCCAACAACGGCGTGCTGTTTTCTGAGGCCGCCCAGAAAGGCGCGCATTTCGTGGAACTGTGCAGCCAGCGGCGCATCCCGCTGGTGTTCCTGCAAAACATCACCGGGTTCATGGTGGGGCGGAAATATGAAAACGAAGGCATCGCGCGCCACGGCGCCAAGATGGTGACCGCCGTGGCCACCACCGCCGTGCCCAAGGTCACCATGGTGGTGGGCGGCAGTTTCGGCGCCGGCAACTACGGTATGGCCGGGCGCGCCTATCAGCCGCGCTTCATGTGGAGCTGGCCCAACAGCCGCATCGCGGTGATGGGCGGCGCGCAGGCGGCGGGGGTGCTGGCCACCGTGCGCCGTGACGCCATTGAACGCGCCGGCGGCAGCTGGAGCGCGGAGGAAGAGGCCGCCTTCCGCCGCCCGACCGAGGAGATGTTCGAGCGCCAGTCGCACCCGCTCTATGCCTCGGCCCGGCTGTGGGATGACGGCATCATCGATCCGCGCAAATCCCGCGATGTGCTGGCGCTGTCGCTGCGCGCGGCGCTGAACGCCCCGATCGAGGAGACGCGCTTTGGCCTGTTCCGCATGTGACGCGCCGCACACCCCGCCCCCCTGGAAGGAGACCGGCCCATGTTCCACACGATCCTGATTGCCAACCGCGGCGAGATCGCCTGCCGGATCATCGACACCGCCCGCGGCATGGGGCTGCGCTGTGTTGCCGTCTATTCAGACGCCGATGCGGGGGCGCGGCATGTGGCCATGGCGGATTGCGCGGTGCATATCGGCGGGTCCGCGCCCGCCGACAGCTATCTGCGCGGGGACCGCATCATCGCGGCCGCGCAGCAGACGGGCGCACAGGCCATCCACCCCGGCTATGGCTTCCTGTCGGAAAACCCCGATTTCGTCGATGCGGTTGAGGCCGCCGGGCTGACCTTCATCGGCCCGTCGGCGGCGGCGATCCGCACCATGGGCCTGAAGGATGCCGCCAAGGCGCGCATGGCGCAGGCGGGGGTGCCGGTGGTGCCGGGCTATCACGGCGATGACCAGTCCGATGCCCGGCTGGCGCAGGAGGCCGCAGCCATCGGTTATCCCGTGCTGATCAAGGCCGTGGCGGGCGGCGGCGGCAAGGGGATGCGCCGGGTCGAGCATGCGGATGCCTTTGCAGATGCCTTGCGCGCCGCGCGGGCGGAGGCCGAAGGTGCCTTTGGCAACCCGCGCGTGTTGCTTGAAAAATGGATCCAGACCCCGCGCCATATCGAGGTGCAGGTCTTCGGCGATGGCACGGACGCGCTGCATCTGTTTGAACGGGACTGTTCGCTGCAGCGCCGCCACCAGAAGGTGATCGAGGAAGCGCCGGCACCGGGCATGAGCGCGCCGATGCGCGCGGCCATGGGGCAGGCGGCGGTGCGCGCGGCGCAGGCCATCGGCTATCGCGGTGCGGGGACGGTGGAGTTCATCGTTGACGGCTCGGACGGGCTGCGCCCGGACGGGTTCTGGTTCATGGAGATGAACACCCGCCTGCAAGTGGAACACCCGGTGACAGAGGCGATCACCGGCGTGGATCTGGTGGAATGGCAGATCCGCGTGGCGGCGGGCGAGCCGCTGCCGCTGGCGCAGGACGCGCTGCGCATCACTGGCCATGCGTTTGAGGCGCGGCTCTATGCCGAGGACGTGGCCGCAGGCTTCTTGCCCGCCACCGGAACGCTGGCGCATCTTGCTTTTGCCGGGGATGTGCGGGCCGATACCGGCGTGCGCAGCGGCGATGTCATCACGCCCTATTATGATCCGATGATCGCCAAGATCGTCACCCACGGCATCACGCGCGCCGTGGCGCTGGCGCGGCTGAGCCGTGCGCTGGCGGAGACGCAGGTGGCGGGCACGGTGACGAACCTGGATTTCCTGCATGCGCTGTCGCGCCACGCGGGATTTGCCGCAGGCGATGTGGACACCGGGCTGATTGACCGGGATCTGC
>CBFHYV010000334.1:0-2760 GCA_965660085.1 uncultured Paracoccaceae bacterium | reverse complement strand
CCCTGTTGCGCCGACAGCTATGTGCGGCCACGGAGGGGCTGACGCTGTTGGCCCCGGCCTGCGATCTGAAGGGGGACCGGCTGTCGCCCTCGACGGGCTTTGCGCTGATGGCCCATGCGCTTGGGGCCGCGCCGGAAACCCTGATCCGCGACATCCGCGCGGAGCCGGCCAGGGCCTGGTCCGTTGCCGCACATTTGCCCAATCCCGTGATGCGGGGGGGTGCGCCCGCGCTGCCGGCGGGTGGCGTGGTGCTGCTGGGCCGTGATCTGCTGCACCTGCGCCAGACGCCAGAAGGCGCGACCCTGCCGCAATCGCCCTCGCGGCTTGAGACGCTGCTGGTCAGCCCACTGGCCTGGCTGCTGGACGAGATTGACGCCGGTGACAGGACATGGGCGCCCGATAGCCTGGACGTGATGACGCTGGGGTCGATCCTGCACCGTGTGGTTGAGCTTGTGTTCCCCGAAGGCACCCGCGCCCCCGATCACGCCGCAACGCAGGCGTCCGTTCCTGCCGCGCTGGATGCCGCGATTGACCGCTACGCGCGCTGGCTGGCCGTTCCGGCCTGGGAGACGGAGCGCGCGAGCCTCCTGCGCGAGGCGCTGGATGTCTGCGCCGCCTGGGCCGGCTTCCTGCGCGACACGGGTGCAGAGGTGCTGCACAATGAAATCGACCTGGGCGGGGATCACGGCGGGCTGGCGCTGCATGGCAAGGCCGATTGCCTGCTGCGGCTGCCGGACGGCCGCATCCTTGTGGTGGATCACAAACGCGCGCGCGCGGGCGGGCGGCGGGACCGGATGGCCAAGGGATGGGACCTTCAGGTCGCGCTCTATCGCGCGATGCTTGAGCGGCCCGTGGAACAGACACCGCTGACCCGGTTGGTGGACAGTGGCGCGCTGGTCGTCACCGCCTATCACACCATGCTGGACGCGACCGTGCTGGCCGACAGTGGCGGCGCGGGCTTGCCGGGGGTCGAGCCCGTGGGCGGCGATGTCTCCGCGCAGGCGCTGGACGCACTGGCGCAGCGCGTGGCCGAGGTTGGCGCCGGGACGATCCGGCTGAACCGTGCCGAGGATGAGGACCGGCTGAAGAAAGACGCCGGGATCACGCCCTATGCCCTGACGGACAACCCCTTTGTTGCCGCCTTTACCCTGCCGCAGGAGGACCGGACATGACCGATCTGTCGCTCGTCCCCGCCGGAGCCGGCGCGGGCAAGACCTATCACATCCAGAAAACCCTGGCTGACTGGGTGGAGACGCCCGCTGTCGCCCCCGGCCGCATCCTTGCCGTGACCTTTACCGAGGCCGCCGCGTCGGAGCTGCGCGACAGGGTGCGCGCGGAGTTGATGGAGCGCGGCCGGATCGCCGATGCGCTGGACCTGGATCACGCCTATATGGGCACGATCCATGCGCTGGGGCAGCGGCTGTTGACCGAACACGCCTTTGCCGCAGGGCGGTCCCCGCGTGCGCGGCTGCTGAGCGAGCCGGAGCGGGATCTGCTGATCCGTCGAGAGATGACGCATTGCGCCGCGCTGGCCCCGGTGATGCGGGATCTGGGCCGCTTTGGCTATGCGTGGAACTTCCTCACCGGAGCCTCGGCCGAGGACGCGTTCCGCGCCGATCTGCTGAGGACCGTGGATCTGATCCGGGGCCTTGGGGACCGCGCCACTGATCCGTCCATCCTGACGCCCGCGCTGGAGGCGCTGCGCGCGGGCTATGGCACACCCGCCGCCGATGGCGATGCGCTGACCACGGCGCTGCGCCGCGCGGTGGAGGCGCTGCTTGCGGCCTTTCCCGACAGCCTTGCGTGGCTTTTCCCCAAAAATAAAATTTCGCGAGAGACTTTTGCAAACAATCACCGCGACCTGCGCCGCGCGGCCCGGCCCGGTGCGCTGACCCGTGACTGGACGCTGTGGCAGAAGCTGCGCGGCCTGCGGCTGAGCAAGCGCGGCGCCGACACGCCGGAGGGCTATGATGATCTTGCCAAGGCGGTCATCGCGGCTGCGGATGCCTTGCCGCGCCATCCCGGCCCGCTGGCCGACGCCGCCGCGCATCTGACCGCGCTGGTCACCGGTGCGCAGCAGGTGCTGGCGGCCTATGATGCGGCCAAGCGGCGCGCGGGGCTGATCGATTATTCTGACATGATCGTGCAGACCGAGGCGCTGCTGCGCCGTGACCCTGCCATCCTGTCCGCCGTTGCGGGCGAGATCGACTGCGTCGTGATCGACGAATTCCAGGACACCAACCCGGTGCAATTCGCGCTGTTGTGGCGCCTGGCCCAGGCCGCGCCGCGCGCGCTGATCGTGGGGGATACGAAACAGTCGATCATGGGCTTCCAAGGCGCCGACCCGCGCCTGACCGCCGCCCTGCAACAGGCCCATCCCGGCAGCGTGGCGCCCTTGGGCCGCAACTGGCGGTCGGATCCGCGCATCATGGCCTTCGTCAACGCGCTTGGGCCGGCGCTGTTCGCGGATTACCAGCCGCTGACGCCGCAGCGCCCCGAGACTGACGTGCCCGCGCTGGAGGTGATCGACCTGCCCAGCATGCGCGGCGATCCCATGCCGGATTGCGTGGCCAACCGCGTGGCCGATCTGCTGGAGGCGGGCACGCAGGTCCCGGACAAGGTGACCGGCGTCCTGCGCCCGGTGCGCCCCGCCGATATTGCGGTGCTGTGCTACACTCATGCCAAATGCGGCGCAGTCGCCGCCGCGCTGACGGCGCGCGGCCTGCCGGTGCGGATCCAGCAGCCGGGCTGGCTGACGGC
>CBFHYV010000333.1:0-2772 GCA_965660085.1 uncultured Paracoccaceae bacterium | reverse complement strand
CGCGCGGCGATCATCGCCGCCCTGCGCGATGGCGCCTGCCCGCAGCACCGCCCCGGCCCGGTTGCCGCCTGCGGACGGCCGCTGAACCTGCAACTGGAGCCAGCCGTGCTGGACAGGATAGATGCCTGGGCCGATGCGTTGGGCTGGGGCCGGGCTGAGGTGATCGTTGCGCTGTTGCGCGCGGCGGATCAGTCGAACTTGCGCGACGGGGCCAGCACCATGGCCTCACCCACCAGCACCTTCTTGCCATCCACGGTGCAGTGACAATCCAGCTTCACGCGGCGCTTGGCGATGTCGATATCCACCACCTTGACCTCTGCATAGACCATGTCACCCGGGCGTACGGGGCCAAGGAACTTCAGCGTCTGGCCCATATAGACGGTGCCGTGGCCCGGCAGCTGTTCCCCGATCACGGCAGAGATCAGCCCGGCGGTCAGCATCCCGTGGGCGATGCGCCCGCCAAAGATCGTGTCCTGCGCGTAATCGTCATCCAGGTGCACCGGGTTCCGGTCAGTGGAGACTTCGGAGAACATCTCGATATCGGCATCGGTGACCACCTTGCGCAGATGGCGGGACATGCCCATTTCGATGTCTTCGATACAGATCGTGCCGCGGGGCAGATTGTCCAGCATTGGTGCCTCCATGAGTCCGGCCTTATAATAATTTAACGGCGGGTCAGCTTCATGGGTAATTTTATTACTTTGCACTTGCGGAAAACGCAAGCTCAAACTGGCCTAGCGCAGGAAGCCGATGCTGTATTCGGGTGCGGCCTGATGCCCCTGCAGATAGGTTTCCAGCTTTTGCGCATCGGGCTGGTCCGTTGTGCCGGTTTCCCGCGCCGCCAGACCGCCGGAGATGAACAGGCAATCCAGGCCCTCACCGGCGGCACCGGCGACATCGGTGCCGATGCCATCGCCGATGGCCAGGATGGCGCTGTCGGGCACCTCGCGGCCGATTTCGGCCAGGCGCCGGCGGGCCAGGTCATAGATGGGGGGGTGCGGTTTGCCGAAATACAGGCTTTCCCCGCCCATGTGCGTATACAGCTGCGCCAGCGCGCCGGCGCACCATTCGCGCCGCTCGCCCCGGTCCACGACGATATCGGGGTTGGCGCACAGCAGCTTCATTCGCCGCTGCACGGCCAGCAGGAACTTGGGCCGGTTGTCCGCCGGGTCGGCATGGGGATCAAAGGGGCCGCAGCAGACGATGCCCTCGGCCTCCTCGAACGGGACGGTCTGCACGGGCACCGGATTGTCGATCAGCGCCATGGGATCAAGGAAGGATTCGTCATGCGTCTGGCCCATGAACCAGACCTTTTCGCCCACGGCCCCGGCAAACATCGCCGCGCGGGCCGAATCGCCGCTGGTGGCGATGGTGTCATAGGCATCCCGCGGCACGCCAAAGCGTTCCAGCTGGCGCGCCACATCGCTGCGCGGGCGCGGCGCGTTGGTCACCAGCACCACGGTGCCCCCCTGTGCGCGATAGGCCTGCAGCGCCGCCACCGCATCGGGGAAGGCCCGGACGCCATTGTGCACGCAGCCCCACAGATCGACGAAAAGCGCCTGATAGGATGCGGAGATCTCCGAAAGGGCAGGGATGATGCGGGACATGGGCGGTCCTTTCCTGGGGCGGTGGGCGCGGGCGCGCCGGGATGAAAAAGGCGCGCCCGGAGCTTGCCGCGCGCGCCTGTGTCAGCCGATCCGGGCAGAGGCGGGGCCTCAGACCTTCAGATTGGGGATGATCTGCTTCTTGCGGCTCATGATGCCGGGCAGCACAACGTGATCGCCGCTGACCGTGGCGCCAAAGCTCTTTTCGGCAACGCCCTTGACCACATCGTTCGGCACCAGCAGCGTTGCTTCTTCCTTCAGGATGTCCACGACGAACAGCAGCACCTGGTCCACGCCATCTTCGGCGCAGACGGTCTGCATGGTGGTCATCAGGCTGTCCTTGCGGTCCAGCGGGATCTCCGGCGCCGTGGTTTCCAGAACGGAGACGCGGAATTTCACGCCATCGACTTCGTATTCCTTGCTGTCCATGCGGATCAGTTCAGCGTCCGAGAAGGCGGAGACATCGGATTTGGCGGCGAACATCTGCGCGGCATAGGCCGACAGGTCCAGCCCCAGCTCTGCGGCCAGGGCCTCGGCGGCGGCGCGGTCGCGCGGGGTGGTGGTGGGGGACCGGAATTCCAGCGTGTCCGACAGGATGCAGGTCAGCGCGGCGCCCTTGATGGCCTCGGGCATCTTTGCGGCGTCATCGCCCATCAGGTCCAGCATGATGGTGGCGGTGCAGGCCAGCGGGCGCACGGTGATGTCGATGGGGCCTTTGGTTTCCAGGCCGCCGACCAGCTTGTGATGGTCAATGATGCCGCGGATGTCGGCGGCGTTCACATTGGCGGGCAGTTCAGCGGGGTTGTTGGTGTCCACGATCACCACGGGCGCGCCATCGGCCAGGTCATCGATGATGGCGGGCTTGTCCAGGTTCCAGTGGGACAGCATGAAGGCTGCCTCGGTGTTGGGTTCGCCCAGCAGGACGGGCGTGGCGGCTTCGCCTTTCACCTCGGTCAGATACCAGGCCCAGATGATCGGGCTGCCGGTGGAATCGGTGTCGGGGGACTTGTGGCCGAAAACCTGGATGGTCATTGGGGAATCCTTGCGCAGAATGGTCTTTCGCGCGCTGTATAGGAGCGGGGCCGGGGCTTGTCACCCATGCGCCACGGCCTGCGGCGATGGGTCAGGGCGCACGGCCTGCGCGCCCTGCGCCGGTGCCGGACCGGGG
>CBFHYV010000332.1:0-2802 GCA_965660085.1 uncultured Paracoccaceae bacterium | reverse complement strand
AGGCTGAGCGGCGCGCCGTGCTGGCCGCGCAACTGCCCTTGCCCGCTGGTCTGCCCGGCGGCGCGCAGCACGGGCCAAGCCCGATCTTCGTCTGCGGCATGCCGCGTTCTGGCACGACGCTGGTGGAACAGATCCTGGCCGCGCATTCCGCTGTCACGGCGGGGGGGGAGATGGGGCATGTGCTGCGCCATGCCTTCGCGCGGTTCGGCGCGGGTGAACAGATGACCCCCATCGCCCGGCACCCGCCAGAGGTGTTGGAGCGGTTCGCGCGGGGCTATCGCGCGGCGGTGCGGGCCTCGACCGGGGTGGCGCAGGGCTGGGTCACGGACAAATCCATCAAGTCAGAGCTGGTCTTCGGCCTGATCGCGCAGGCGATGCCCGATGCACGGCTGATCGTGGTGCATCGGGACCCGCGTGATACCGCGCTGTCGATCTACAAGAACTTCTTCCGCCCCGGCACGCATCGCTATGCCAATGATCTGGCCAGCATCGCGGGGGCCATCCGCGCCTTTCAGCGCAGCGTGGACCACTGGCGCGAGCATCTGCCCGGCCGACTGCTGGAGGTGGAGTATGATGCGCTGGTCACGGACCCGGAACCACAGGCGCGGCGCCTGGTGGAGGGGGCGGGGCTGACATGGGAGCCAGCCTGCCTGAGCTTTCACGAATCGCGCAAGGCGGTGCGGACGCTCAGCCTGAAACAGGTGCGCCAGCCGATCTCGGCCGCGCGGCGGGCCGCCTGGATGCGCTATGAGACAGAGATGCGCCCCTTTCTGCAGGCCTGGGAGGCCGCGCAAGAGGACGCGCCGCCAAAGGAGCAAGACTGATGCCATTGCAAGACATCGAAACCCGGCTGCAACAGGCCTGTGACGCCGCCGGGCGCGCGCGCGACACCGTGGCGCTGATTGCCGTGTCCAAGGTGCAGCCGCTGGCGCGCGTGCAGGCCGTGCTGGAGGAAGGCCACCGCCTGTTCGGCGAAAACCGCGTGCAGGAGGCGGCCGACAAATGGCCCGATTTCCAGGCCGCCTTCCCCGATGCGCGCGTGGATCTGATCGGCCCGCTGCAAAGCAACAAGGCGCGTCAGGCCATGCAACTGTTCGGCGCGATCCATTCCGTGGACCGGCCGAAACTGGTCACCACGCTGGCCCGGCTGGCCGATGAACTGGGCCAGTGCCCGGATCTGTTCATCCAGGTCAACACTGGGGCAGAGGAGCAGAAGGCCGGCGTGCTGCCCGATCAGGCCGATGCGCTGGTGGCGCAGGCGCGGGATCTGGGCCTGCCGGTCGTTGGGTTGATGTGCATCCCCCCGGTCGAGGACACGCCCAGCCTGCATTTTGCCCTGCTGGCCAAGATTGCCGAGCGCAACGGCCTAAGCGGGCTGAGCATGGGAATGAGCGACGATTTCGAACAGGCCGTGGCCTTTGGCGCCACGCATGTGCGGGTGGGCTCGGCCATTTTTGGCGCGCGGGTTCCGCCGCAGGGCTGACGGGCAGGCCTAGGGCACGATCAGCCGCGTGCGATAGGTGATGGCCCCTGCCAGCCGCGCCAGCCGGGCAGGGGGCAGCGCCACGCATCCTTCCGTGGGAAAGCCCGGCCGCCGCCAGCGGTGCAGGAATATGGCAGAGCCGCGCCCCGGTGTTGCTTCGGGCCAATTCCAATCCGTCAGCAGCACCAGATCATACAGCGGGTCCGCGCGGCGCAGGCGCTCATGGCCGAACCCATGTGGCGCGCGCACCATCAGGTTGTAGTCCGGGTCATCGGGGTCGTCGGACCACAGATCACCGGGCCGGATCGGCACGGCCCAATCCGCGGGGCGGTCCATGCGGTCCGGGCGATAGAGCATGCCGACGATCCGATGCGCGCCGCGCGGCGTGGCGCCATCGCCTTCGGCCTTGTGGCGGCTCACACCGCCGCGGCCGATGCTGCAGGGCCAGTGCTGCCCGGCAAAGCGCAGACCGCGCGGGGTCAGCACCATGTCCTCGGCCCCGCTGGTGGCGGGCACGCCGCGCCGCCAGCCAAAGGCGCGCACCGGCGCCGTCACAGCAGATGGCCGGACTTGCCGGCCTTGGTGGCCAAGTAATGCGCGTTCTGGGCCGTTTCGCCCACGCGCAGCGGCACGCGTTCGGCCACGGTGATGCCATTGGCGCGCATCATATCCAGCTTGTTGGGGTTGTTCGTCAGCAACCGGACAGCGGAAAACCCAAGCGAGGACAGGATCGAGGCGCCGATGCGGAAATCACGCTCGTCATCCTCGAACCCCAGGCGGTGGTTGGCCTCGACCGTGTCAAAGCCCTGATCCTGCAGCGAATAGGCGCGCATCTTGTTGGCCAGCCCGATCCCGCGGCCCTCCTGGTTCAGATACAGCAGCACGCCCGCGCCATCTTCGCCCATGCGGGCCAGCGCGGCGTTCAGCTGCGGGCCGCAGTCACATTTCAGGCTGCCCAGGATATCGCCGGTGAAACAGGCCGAATGCAGCCGCGACAGCACCGGCGCCGTGCGGTCCGGCTGGCCGATCTCGATCGCGTAATGCTCCTCGCTGCCATCGGCGGGCCGAAACACATGGACCCGCGCGGCCTCTGCCAGGCGCAGCGGCACGCGGGCAGAGACAATGCCCTGCAACACGGGCAACTGGCTGAGCAACGGCGCCGCATGCACCGCATCCAGAGCCAGCAGATCATGCCGGGCGGCAAAGTCACGCGCCAGCGGCAGCGGGGCCAGCACCGCCGCCGGCAGCAGCCGCGCGGCCTTGCACAGGGCAATGGCCAGCCGGTGCAGCGTGGCATCCCCGCCGCGCCGGGTGCGAAA
>CBFHYV010000331.1:0-2818 GCA_965660085.1 uncultured Paracoccaceae bacterium | reverse complement strand
CCCCGGTTGCGCGCCGCGGCCTAGCCCGCCAGCGCGTGGCTGCGGATGCGGTCGATCATGGCGCGCAGCCCGTTGGACCGCTGGGCCGAAAGGTGATCGTTCAGGCCCAGGCGCCCAAGCTCCGCCCGGGCATCCACGGCGGCCACCTCTGCCAGCGGCAGGCCATCATACAGCCGGTGCAGAACGGCGATCAGCCCGCGCACGATCATGGCATCGCTGTCGCCCTCAAAGGCCAGCGTGCCATCCTCATCCCGCAAATGCAGCCAGACCTGGCTGGCGCAGCCGTCCACCTTGGTGGCGGGCACCTTCAGCGCATCGGGCAGCGGCGGCATGGCCTTGCCCATCTCGATCACCATGCGATAGCGGTCTTCCCAATCGTCGAGAAACTCGAAATCTTCCACGATTTCTTCAAATGCGGCCTGCGCCATCTGCCTGCCCTCGCCTGTTGTGCCAGTGGTGTCGGGGCAGAGGTAAGCGGCGCACCGCCAAAGGTCCAGCCCGGTTGCGGCTTTTCAAGGGACGCGGGATGCGGTAGCACCGGCGAAAGCGGGTGAAAGGGCATCCATGGCGAAACGATCGATAGCGGCACTGGCCATTTGCGCAGGCCTTGCGGGCTGCGGCGGCGGCGAAGGCGGCGGCCTGTTCGGCAAACGCGCCGTGGACGAAAGCGTCAACCCGCTGATCCCGCAACAAAATGCCATCACCAGCACCTTCACCGAGGACACCCCCGAGTTGCCGATGCAAAAGGCGGACGCGCTGCTCTCGGCCCGGCTGGACCGCACGCCGACAGGGGCCATCGTGCAGGCGGATGTCAGCATCTCCGGCGCCGTGCCCGCCGGGGCAACCATGCGCCGCGTGAAGGTGCAGGCCGAACCGCAGACGCTGTATCTGGATGTGATGGTCACGGCCCTGCCCACGCGCGCGCCCCTGCCCCAGCCGGCCCGCAGCGTCAGCCTGGCCACCAAGCTCAGCTCGGCCGAGCTGGCGGGTTTGACCCGGGTGGTGCTGCTTGGGGCCAATGGCAGCATCGTCCTGCGCCCCTGAGGGCCAGCGCGCGCCCCGCCAATACCTGCCGGGCGGGGCGCAATCCGCGGGCCAAGGCCGCGGACAGGCCCAACCGGTATCAATAAGCCTGACCCGCCGGATGTTCAGCGGGCGTGGGCCGGCTCACCCCGGCAGGGGCACGATCTCCACCTTTGTGCCGCGTGCCGCAAGCGCGATGCGGCCTTCGCACAGGCGCAGGGCGTCCTCGCCGAACAGCTCCCGCCGCCAGCCGGACAGCGCCGGCACGTCACGTTCACCAGCCGAAATCGCATCCAGTTCCGCCGCGGCGGCCACAAGACGCGGCGCAACGCCGGAGCTTTCTGTCTTGGCCTTCAGCAACACGCGCAGCAGATCGGCCAGCGCCGGGTTCACCTGCTGTTTGTCATTCTGTTTCGGCACGTTGGGCAGGTTGTCCTTGGGGCAATCCACCCCCGCCTTGACGGCGGTCAGGATACCATCGGCGATCACGCCCTTGCGGGCCTCCCGCAGCAGCAGGCGGGACCGGCCAAGATCCGCCATGTTGGCGGGCTTGGTCGAGGCCAGTTCCACCAGCGCATCATCCTTGAACACGCGCGAGCGCGGCACGTTGTTTTCCTGCGCATAGCGTTCACGGAAGGTCGCCAATTCCCGCACGATCGCCAGAAACCGCGGCGCGCTGGAGCGCGTCTTGACCCGCAGCCACGCCTCTTCGGGGCGGGTGACATAGGTTTCGGGATTGGTCAGCAGCGCCAGTTCTTCCTCCACCCAGCGGCGGCGGCCGGTCTGTTCCAGGCGCTGGTCCAGATATTCGTAGATCTGGCGCAAATGGGTGACATCGGCCAGCGCATAGGTCATCTGCGCCTCCGTCAGGGGGCGGCGCGACCAGTCCGTGAAGCGCGAGGTCTTGTCCAGGGACTGTTTGGTGATCTTGCGCACCAGCGTTTCATAGCCGACCTGTTCACCAAAGCCCGCCACCATGGCGGCGACCTGCGTGTCAAACATCGGCTCCGGGATCACGCCGTAATCGACGTGAAAGATCTCTACGTCCTGGCGCGCGGCATGCAGCACCTTGACCACGGATGTATCGGCCAGCAGCTTGACGAACGGCTCCATCGACAGGCCCTCGGCCAGAGGATCGACGAGCACGGCATCCTCATCGCGCTTGCCGGGCAAGGCCAGTTGCAGCAGGCACAGTTTGGAATAATAGGTGCGTTCGCGCAAAAATTCAGTGTCTACGGTCACATAGGGCGCGGCGTGGGCCTTTTGGCAAAAGGCGGCCAGCGCATCGGTCGTGGTGATGATCTGCATTCTTCGGTGTCTTTTTCTTATCTCTTCGTTGTCCGCGCATCACCCGTTGCCAGCATAGGCGAAACCGTCCGGCAGGGAAAGCGGCTTGGCCACCAGCCTGTGCGCCTAGATCATCAGGGGCTGGCGATTTCCGCGCGCCACACGCGCCAGAACGGCCGGATACAGGCGGTGTTCCTGCACCAGCACCCGGCTGGCGAGGCTTTCGGCCGTGTCATCGGGCAGCACGGGCACCCGCGCCTGGCCCAGGATGGGGCCGTCGTCCAGTTCCGGCGTGACCTCATGCACGGTGCAGCCATGCTCGGCCACGCCATCGGCCAACGCGCGGGCATGGGTGCGCAGGCCGCGGTATTTCGGCAGCAAGGAGGGGTGGATGTTCAGCATCCGGCCCTGCCAGCGCGTGACGAAATCCGCCGTCAGCACGCGCATGAAGCCCGCAAGGCAGATCAGATCCGGCCGGGCGGGGCGAAGCGCGGCGTCCAGGGCGGCC
>CBFHYV010000330.1:0-2819 GCA_965660085.1 uncultured Paracoccaceae bacterium | reverse complement strand
GGGCTGAACGGCGCCTGCCCGGCGCCGATCGCGGCCCGAGCCTGCCACCTGCATCCCCCTACCCCGCAGGCAACTGGCCCCGACAGACCCCACCGGGCCATCAGGTGCCTTGTGCAATCTGCTGCGCCCTGCCGCAGGCCGGTTCAGTTCGGCCGGCGGCTGCGCCACCCGCCCCGGCGACGCGGGGAAGAGGCGGCCTCCAACCCGTCTTTCAGAACGGTTGTCATGGGGTGATCAACCTCCGCCCCGTGGCGGTCCAGCAGGATGCGCAACGCGGCGGTCTGGTCCTGATCGGTGGACAGGGCCAGCGCCCAGTCCAGAAACACGCTGCGGCATTCCTCCGGCGTGATGTTCTCGATCCGGTAGCTCTCGGCGATCAGACCCTTCGGGTCGATCTCGTCTCCCTTTCTCATCCCATTTGCTCCTGTGGGGGCGGTGGCAAAACCGCGCTGATGATGTCATCGGCATCGCCGGCATGGCGTGCCATCGCCGCGGCGAGCGCATCGGGATCCCGGGCCCCGGTCAACCGCTGAAGCAAGGCGCAGGCCCCGGCCCCCAGCGCATCCGGGGCCAGATCATCCTGCGCGATCAGCCGCGCCGCGATCTGCACGGTCCAGAAGGCGTCATAGGCCGCCCCCAACGCCTGCCGCTGGGCGGATGTGACCAGCCCCAGCGCCTGCGCGGCGTCAAGGCCGTCCTGCCCGCCCCGGCTGAGCAGGGTGGCCGCCTGGGAAAACAGTTCAATATCCTGCAACCGGCCCCGGCCCAGCTTCGGCGCAAGAGGGCTGCCCTCGCCCTTGGCGGCGCGGATGCGGGCGCGCATGGCGCTGACCTCTGCCAGCACCTGTGCTGCGTCGCGCGGCCTGTCCAGCACCTCATGCCGAAGCGCGGTGACATCGGCGGCCAGATCCGCCGGCCCCGCCACGACACGCGCGCGCGTCAGCGCCAGATGTTCCCATACCCAGGCCTTCTCTGCCTGGTAACTGCGAAATGCCTCAAGGGACGCCGCCACAGGCCCCTGATTGCCGGACGGGCGCAGGCGCATGTCGATCTCATACAGGCGTCCTTCGGCCATGGGCGCGGACATCGCCGCCACCAGCGCCTGCGTCAGCCGCGCGTAATAGGTGCGCGCCGGCAAGGGCCGCCGCCCGTCAGAGCTTTCGACGCCAGCGGCATCATAGATCACGATCACGTCCAGGTCCGAACGCGGGTGCAACCGCCGCGCGCCCAGCGAGCCCATCCCCATGACCACTGCGCCGCGCCCCGGGCAGGGGCCATGTTTGCGGGCGAATTCCGCCTGAACCACCGGCCAGCAGGCCGCCAGGCAGGCCTCGGCCAGATCGGCATATTGCGCGGCGGCGGCATGGGCGTCCGTCAGCCCGCGCAACAGGTGCACGCCCACGCGGAAATGCCATTCCTTCATCCAGCGGCGGGCCAGATCCAGGCGGCGTTCATAATCCGCCTCCCGCGCCATGGCGGCAGAGAGTTCCGCCGTCAGCGCCGCGCCCCCCGGCCAGGGATTGAAGAAATCCCCCCCGATCACCGCATCGAAAACCGAGGCATTGCGCGACAGATAGCGCGCCAGTTCAGGCGAGGTGTCTACGATATCGGCCAGCAGGTCCACCAACTGCGGATTGGCCTCGAACAGCGAAAACACCTGCACGCCCGCGGGCAGACCGCGCAGAAAGCCGTCAAACGCCGCCAGCGCCTCTTCCGGCTTGGCGGCGCGGGCAAGGCGGGCCAGGATTTCGGGGCGCAGCCGGCCAAAGATTTCCTGCGCGCGGTGCGACCGCAACGCAGGATAGCTGCGCCAGCGCCCGGTGATTTCCGGCACGTCGAACTCCGCCGGGGCGGCCTTGGCCGCGGGGGCGGTATCCGGCGCAAAGAACCCTTCGGTCAGGGCGTGGACTTCCTCCAGCCGGTCGCGCAGCGTGGCGCGCAGCTCATCGGCATCCATATCCACGAAATCGGCCAACCGGGCAAAGCCCTCTGGCGTGGTTGGCAGGCGGTGGGTCTGGGCATCGTTGATCATCTGCACGCGATGCTCCAGCTCCCGGTGCTGGCGATAGCGTTCGGTCAGGGTGGCGGCGACCTCTGGCGGAATCCAGCCCTTCTGCGCCAGCACGGCCAGCCCCGGCACGGTGCCGCGCACCCGCAGGCCCGGGTCCCGCCCGCCCGCGATCAGCTGACGGGTCTGGGTGAAGAACTCGATCTCACGGATGCCGCCGCGCCCGAGCTTCATATCATGCCCTTCAACGCGCAGCGGCCCGCCCAGACCCTTATGCTCGCGTATGGCCAGGCGCATGTTATGCGCATCCTCGATGGCGGCAAAATCTAGGTGCTTGCGCCAGACAAAGGGGCGCAGGCTGTCCTGGAACCGCGCGCCCGCCGCCAGATCGCCCGCGCAGGGCCGCGCCTTGATCCAGGCGGCGCGTTCCCATGTGCGGCCCAGGCTTTCGTAATACCGCTCGGCCGCTTCCATCGCCATGCAGACGGGCGTGACGGCGGGATCGGGCCGCAGCCGCAGATCCGTGCGGAACACATAGCCTTCCGGCGTGACATCGCCGATCATCGCAGCGGCCTTGCGCGTGGCGCGAATCAGGCTGGCGCGGGCCTCGTGGAACTCCGCGCGGGGATAGCGGCCCTCATCGAACAGGCAGATCAGATCGATGTCAGAGCTGTAGTTGAGCTCTGACGCGCCCATCTTGCCCATGGCGAAGACGGCAATGCCGCCCGCGGTTTCGGCATCCGCCTCCTGCGCGCCGGGCAGCTTGCCGCGCCGGATCTCTGCCGCCACACAGGCGCGCATGGCCAGCTGG
>CBFHYV010000329.1:0-2830 GCA_965660085.1 uncultured Paracoccaceae bacterium | reverse complement strand
CCAGACAGGGGCCTTGCGCCGCACGCGCACAAGCCGCCGCTGCGGGCTTGGCAAGGGGCGCCCGGCTCGCTTACGTTGCGCGCAAGGCGCGGCCGCGCCGCAACGGGGGGAGCATACCATGAAACTCTATTCATCCGGGCCATCGCCCTTTGCGCGCAAGGTGCGCGTTCTCCTGCTGGAAACCGAACAGCAGGCCGATGTGGAGATCCTGGACACCAAGACCACGCCAATGGCGCATGATCCGGCGCTGGTCGGCGTGAACCCGGTGGGCAAGATCCCCGCGCTGGAACGCCCGGACGGACCGACGCTGTATGACAGCCGGGTGATCTGCCGGTTCCTGGACGCGCGCGCGGGCGGGCGGCTCTACCCCGAGGCGCGGCTGTGGGATACCCTGGTGCTTGAGGCCACGGCCGAAGGCATCATGGAGGCCGCCGTGGCCATGACCTATGAAATGCGCTTCCGCAGCGGGCCGCAGCTGATGCCGGACTGGCTGGACGCCCAATGGAGCCGCGTGGACCGCAGCCTGGACGCGCTGACCGCCCGCTGGATGAGCCACCTTTACGGGCCGCTGGACATGGGCCAGATCGCAGTGGGCTGCGCGCTGGATTACCTGGACCTGCGCCATGCGGATCGCGGCTGGCGCCAGAACCGTGATGCGCTGGCCGCCTGGCACAAGGGCTTTGCCCAGCGCCCCGCGATGATCGACACCGCGCCCCAGGCATGATCGGCACACCGCCGCCACACCGCCACCGGGCAGGCGGCTGATGCTGGGCTATGCGCTGCGGCGGCTGGGGGCCATGGTGGTGGCGCTGGCGGTGGCATCTGTCGTGATCTTCCTGGTGGTGGAGGTCGCGCCGGGCGATCCCGCGCGATTCATGCTGGGGATCAATGCCCGGCCGGACACCGTGGCCGCCCTGCGCGCCGAACTGGGGCTGGATGTGCCCAAATGGCAGCGATACCTGGATTGGGCGGGCGGCATGATCCGGGGGGATTTCGGCACGTCCTACACCTATCGCACCCCCGTGGCCGACATGGTGGCGGACCGGCTGGCGGTGTCCCTGCCGCTGGCGGGCTATGCGCTGTTGCTGTCGGCGGCAGTGGCCTTTCCGGCGGGGCTGTGGGCGGCCTCCCGCCGTGGCGGGCCGGGCGACGTGGCGGTGGTGGGCGTCACCCAGCTGGGCGTTGCTGTGCCCAATTTCTGGTTTGCCATGCTGCTGGTGATGGTCTTTGCCATCAACCTGCGCTGGTTCGGCGCGGGCGGCTTTCCCGGCTGGGACGCCGGCGCAGGCGCCGCGATCAAGGCGCTGACCCTGCCGGCCATCGCGCTGGCGCTGCCGCAGGCGGCCATCCTGACGCGGGTGCTGCGCTCCGCCCTGATCGAGGTCATGGGCGAGGATTTCATGCGCACCGCCCGCGCCAAGGGGCTGAGCCGGGGCCAGGCGCTGTGGCGGCACGGGCTGCGCAACGCCATGATCCCGGTGCTGACGATCCTGGGGCTGCAGTTTTCCTTTCTGCTGGCCGGGGCGATCATCATCGAACAGGTGTTCTTCCTGCCCGGGCTGGGCCGGCTGGTGTTCCAGGCCATCACCCAGCGCGATCTGATCGTGGTGGAATCGGTGGTGATGCTGCTGGTCTTTGCCGTGATCGCAGTGAATGTCGCTGTGGATCTGGCCTATGCGGCCATCGACCCGCGGCTGAGGGCGCGGGCATGAGCCGCGCGTTCTGGATCGGGGCGGTGTTGTCGGTGCTGGTGCTGGGGGCGGCGGCGCTGTCGCTGGCCTGGACCCCGCACCCGGCCGAGACCATGAACATCGCCGGCCGCCTGCAGCCGCCGGGGGGCGCGCATCTGCTGGGCACGGATCATTTCGGCCGCGACATCCTCAGCATGCTGATGGTGGGCGCGCGCACTTCCATTGCCGTGGCGCTGGTGGCGGTGGGCCTGGGCATGGGGCTGGGCGTGCCGCTGGGCCTGGCGGCGGCGGCGCGGCACGGCGGCTGGCTGGATGAGCTGATCATGCGCGGCAATGACCTTGTCTTTGCCTTCCCGTCGCTGGTCATCGCCATCCTCATCACGGCGGTCTTCGGGCCGGGCGCGGTGAACGCGATCATCGCCATCGGCATCTTCAACATCCCGGTATTCGCGCGGCTGACGCGGGGGGCGGCGCTGTCGCTCTGGGCGCGAGAGTTCATCCTGGCGGCGCGGGTGGCGGGCAAGTCCCGCGCGCGGATCAGCGTGGAACATGTGCTGCCCAACCTGGCCAACCTGCTGATCGTGCAGGGCACCATCCAGTTCAGCCTGGGCATTCTGGCAGAGGCCGGGTTGTCCTATGTGGGGCTGGGGGCGCAGCCGCCGCTGCCCAGCTGGGGCCGGATGCTGGCCGATGCGCAGACGATGGTGGCGCTGGCACCGCATGTGGCGCTGATGCCGGGGCTGGCCATCGTGCTCAGCGTGCTGGGGCTGAACCTGCTGGGGGACGGGCTGCGTGACCGGCTGGACCCGCGCCTGCAGGTGATCCGGGAATGAGCCTGCTGCGCATCGATGACCTGCGGGTGGACATCCACGGCCGCAGCACGCTGGGCGGCGTCTCGCTGACCATTGACGCGGGGCAGATCCTTGCCCTGACGGGCGAGAGCGGCTCCGGCAAGTCCATGACCGCCTTCGCCACCATGGGCTTGCTGCCGCCGGGCGCGCGGGCGCGCGGGCAGGTGCGCCTGGGCGGCACGGATCTGCTGCGCCTGTCAGAGGCCGAGATGTGCCGCGAACGGGGCCGCAGCCTGGGGATGATCTTCCAGGAGCCGATGACCGCGCTGAACCCCATGCAGCGAATCG
>CBFHYV010000328.1:0-2902 GCA_965660085.1 uncultured Paracoccaceae bacterium | reverse complement strand
CTTCTTCCGGGGCGCGGGCAACGGCTTCGGCCTTGCGGCGCGGGGTGGGTGCGGGCTCTGCGCGAGAGGCGGAGGCGTCAATGCCCGTCGCAACAACGCTGACGCGCATCATGCCCTCCATCGAGTCGTCCAGCGTGCTGCCGACGATGATATTGGCATCGGGGTCCACTTCATCGCGGATGCAGTTGGCGGCCTCATCCAGTTCAAACAGCGTCAGATCGCTGCCGCCGGTGATGTTGATCAGCACGCCCTTGGCGCCCTTTAGGCTGATCTCATCCAGCAGCGGGTTGGCAATGGCCTTTTCGGCGGCCTGGCGGGCGCGTTCTTCGCCCTCGGCCTCGCCCGTGCCCATCATGGCCTTGCCCATCTCATCCATCACGGCGCGGACATCGGCGAAATCGAGGTTGATGAGACCCGGGCGCACCATCAAGTCCGTCACACCCTTCACACCCTGATACAGCACGTCATCGGCCAACGAGAACGCCTCGGTAAAGGTCGTGCGCTCATTCGCCAGACGGAAGAGGTTCTGGTTGGGAATGATGATCAGCGTATCGACGACCTTCTGCAGCGCCTCCACGCCTTCCTCTGCCTGGCGCATCCGCTTCGCGCCCTCGAACTGGAAGGGTTTGGTGACGACACCAACGGTCAGCACGCCAAGCTCGCGCGCGGCCTGGGCGATGATCGGCGCGGCGCCGGTGCCGGTGCCGCCCCCCATGCCTGCCGTGATGAAGCACATGTGGCTGCCAGCCAGGTGATCGACGATCTGTTCAATGCTTTCTTCGGCGGCGGCGGCACCCACGCTGGCGCGCGCTCCGGCGCCCAGCCCTTCGGTCACCTTGATGCCCAGCTGCACGCGGCTTTCGGCGCGGCTTTGCTGCAATGCCTGTGCGTCGGTGTTGGCCACGACGAAATCGACACCATCGAGACGCTTCTCGATCATGTTGTTGACGGCATTGCCGCCTGCCCCGCCGACACCAAAGACGGTGATGCGCGGCTTCAGCTCTTCATGCCCGGGCTCATAAAGGTTCAGTGGCATTGGATAGGTCCGCCTGTCTCTGCTTACGCTTTTCGCATTATTCGATGCGATGCATCCCTGGCACCGCTTTTGACGACCATCCTAGCCGCCTGCGCGGGCCGCGTCATCAAAAAAAACCGATTCGGCCCCATATCTGGCCCGAATCTCCGGCGTTTTGCACCTATTTCGGCACCTTGCCAAAATGTAGCGGTTACCAGTTCTCGCGGAACCAGCGCATTGCCCGCCGAAGGGAGCGCACCGGCGCGCTGTCATGCGGGATCTGGAAATCCCAGCATTCGTCCTGGGGATG
The DNA here is from genome assembly GCA_965660085.1 of uncultured Paracoccaceae bacterium. GTDB lineage: Bacteria > Pseudomonadota > Alphaproteobacteria > Rhodobacterales > Rhodobacteraceae > CBFHYV01. The sequence goes on along the minus strand of CBFHYV010000328.1, from coordinate 1,577 downwards.
GGCGGCAAACAGGCTGAGGCCCACAACGCCCGCAAACCCCGGCCCGCTGGCCGCCTGGGGCAGGCCATTGATCCGCATGGGCCGGCCCAGCCGCACCTGCTGGCCCAGGATATGCCGCGCCATCATGTCCAGGCCGGGGATCTGGCTGCCACCGCCGGTCAGCACGATCTGGCGGCTGGGCAACTGGTCAAAGCCGACATCCTGCAGGCGGGCGTGCACGGCCTCCAGGATCTCTTCGACACGCGGACGCATGATGCCGATCAGCTCGGCGCGGCTGACGGTGCGGCGGTCATGTTCCCAGTCCCCGGTTTCGCCGCCGATCTCGATCATCTCAGAATCGTCGCGGCCCGTGGCCACCAGGCCGCCATGCCGGGTCTTGATCCATTCCGCCTTGGCATGGGAAATCTGCAGCCCCACGGAAATGTCCGATGTCACCAGATCGCCGCCGATGGGCACGGCGTCGGAATAGATCATGTGCTTGTGCAGGAACATGGACAGGCCCGTGGCCCCGGCGCCCATGTCGATGCAAACCGCGCCCAGCTCCTGCTCATCCTCCACCAGCGACGACACCGAGGAGACATAGGCAGAGCTGGCCACGCCCGCCAGTTCCAGATCACATTGGCGCAGGCACCCGGCCAGGCTGCGGATCGAGGCCGCATCGACGGTCACAAGGTGCATGTCGGTGGTCAGGGTCTGGCCCGCCTGCCCGCGCGGATCGTGCAGCTGGCTGCGGTTGTCCACGGCAAAATTCACCGGCTGCGCATGCAGCGGCTTGCGATCTTCCCCGATGACCGGCATCTGGCAGGCGTTCAGCACCCGCGCGATATCGCGTTCCGTCACCGGCCCATTGGCCAGCGGCACCTCGCCTGACAAGGCGTAGCTTTGCGGCGTGCCCCCGGAAAAACAGGCGATCACATGATCGACCCGCACCTGGGCAAGTTTCTGCGCGGCGCGGATGACGGTGCGGATGGCGCTCTCGGTCTCGGACATGCGGACGATCTCGCCGCGCCGCACCCCGCGAGACTGGGTTGTGGCCATGCCGATCACCCGGAACCCGGACTGTCCGGCAAGCGAGCCGACCCCGTCGGCCGGCGTGTCCTGCGTGGGCTCGAACCGCAGCACCAGGCAGGCCAGTTTCGATGTTCCGATATCCAGCACGGCAACGACACCGCGTTGCATCGCAGCCTGGCGCAGGCTGCGCATGACGCGCTGAGACTCGTATAGCTCGATCATTGGCGGTCTCCGGCTTCTATGGCTTTGATACGGGTGAATTCTTCCAGCGCAGGCTGGGACATGCGCAGCGTGGGACGGTATGGCAGGCGCAGGTCCACCACGGTCACGTCACGCGCCAGCAGATCGCCCTGCCGGTTCAGCGCCAGCAGCTGTTGCAGCGCGGCACGCGGCGCATCGGCGGGCAGCATGATCCGCTGCCCCCGGTCCAGCACGATGTCCCAGCGCCGCGCTCCGATACGTTCCAGCCCGCGCATCCGCGGCCACAGGGGCCGGGCCGCGGCCACGATGCGCAAGGCCTGCGGCACGGCGGCATCCACGCCCAGGCCGGCAGCCACGGGCAGGTC
>CBFHYV010000327.1:0-2904 GCA_965660085.1 uncultured Paracoccaceae bacterium | reverse complement strand
CTCCGGGCCATCCAGGTTCAGCACCGCGGCCTCGGCGTTCAGCCGATCCAGCATGTCCCCATCCGTCACCAGGCTGGCGCGCAGGCCGTCACCCTCGATCCGCAAGGGACCATCGGCGGTGGTCAGGGTCTGCTCCGGCGGCAGCACCACGATCCAGTGGCCGGGCCGATAGACCAGTCGGAACAGTTGCAGCCAATCCGCCTGCCAGCCCAGCCCGGCGTTCGTATCGGCCAGGCGCGGCGCGGTCAGCGTGACATCCAGCCGGTTGGGAAAGCCGCGCACGGAAACATCGGCAAACTGCGCCGCCCGCGCCGGGTCCGCATCCGTCCGCGCCGCCCAATCGCGCACGGCGCCATGCAGGGACCACGCCTGCCAGGCCCAGTGACCCGACCAGATCAGCGCAACGGCCAGGATCGCGGCAAGCAGTCTTTTCATGGCACGGTCTTTCCTCTTGTCCGGGGATCGTGTTTACACGGGCGGCATCGAAAGGACCAGATATGACGCTGTGGGTATTCGGCTACGGCTCCTTGCTGTGGAATCCGGGATTTGAGGTGGCCGAGCGCGCGCTTGCGCGGCTGGACGGCTATCACCGCAGTTTCTGCATGCGCTCCATCCACCATCGCGGAACCGAGGAGGCGCCGGGCCTGGTGCTGGCGCTGGATGAGGCCGCCGGCGCGCATTGCACCGGGCTGGCCCTGCGCGCGGCGCCGGGGACGGAGGACGCAACCCTCGCCTATCTGCGCGAGCGTGAGTTGATCTCCTCTGCCTATCTGGAACGCCGCCTGCCCGTGCACCTGGATGACGGCCGCAGCATCGAGGCGCTGTGCTATGTGATCGATGCCGATCACTGGCAGTATTGCGGCGCGCTGCCCCTGGAAGAACAGGCCCGGATCATCCGCCACGCGGTGGGCGGGCGTGGCCCGAATGCCGAATATCTGCACAATACCGCCGAACATCTGGCAGAGCTTGGCATAAATGACACGGAATTGATGTGGCTGTGCAACAGAGTGCGCGCGCTGGGCGGCTAAGCGCTTGGCGCTGGCCGTGACGCCCCTTATGCTCCGCCCATTGTAAACGCTCAGGAAAGTGTCCGCATGGACAAGCCCGATTTCGAGGCCATCCCCCAATTCTCGCAGCCTGTGCGGCAGGTCCTGATGATGCTGCTGGTTCTGGCGCTGTGCGGGGCGGGTGCGTTTTTCGCCTGGCCGGCCATGCGCAGCGTGTTCCTGTCCAACCCCTATCTGAACGGGGTGATCGTCTTTGTCTTTGCCATCGGCGTGCTGGCCTGTTTCTGGCAGGTGGCGCAGCTGGTCACCTCCGTCCGCTGGATCGAGGGGTTCACATCCGGCGCGGAGGACCTGAGCCAGAGCAAGGCGCCCACGCTGCTGGCGCCGCTGGCCACCCTGCTGCGCAGCCGGGCCAAGCGGATGCAGATCACCACCAGTTCCACACGGTCCATCCTGGACTCCGTGGCCACCCGCATCGACGAAGGGCGGGAGATCACGCGCTATCTGGTCAGCCTGCTGATTTTCCTGGGCCTGCTGGGCACGTTCTTTGGCCTGGCAACAACCGTGCCGGCCCTGGTGGAAACCATCCGCGGCCTGGCCCCGCAAGAGGGCGAAACCGGCGTGGACGTGTTTTCGCGGCTGATGTCGGGCATGGACCAGCAGCTGTCCGGCATGGGCGTGGCCTTTGCGTCCTCGCTGCTGGGGCTGGCGGGGTCGCTGATCGTGGGCTTGCTGGAGCTGTTCGCGGGCCACGGGCAGAACCGCTTTTACCGCGAGCTTGAGGAATGGCTGTCCTCCATCACGCGGCTGGGCTTTTCCAGTGGCGATGGCGAAGGCCCGCCGGAACTGGGCCTGGCCGGGGTGGCGCTGGACCAGATGGCCGAACAGATCGAGAAGCTGCAACAGATGTTCGCCCAGTCAGAGGCCGCGCGCATGGGCGTGGATGGGCGCCTGGGGCAACTGGCCGACAGCGTGGAACGCCTGACAGAGCGGATCGAGGCCACCGCCCCCAGCGCCAGCGCGCTGGCCCGCGTGGCGGACGGGCAGGACAGGCTGGTGGATGCCATCCAGAACCGCGTCTCCTCCGAAGGGATTGATGCCGAAAGCCGGATGCGCCTGCGGTCCATCGATGTGCAGATGCTGCGAATCCTCGAAGAAATCTCCGCCGGGCGGCAGGAATCCATGGCAGAGCTGCGCACTGACCTGTCCCACCTGACCCGCGCGCTGAAACAGCTGGCGCAGCCCGGCGTGATGCCGCCCCAAGACCGGCAGGACATGTAAGCCATGGCGCTGTCGCGGCGGACCGGCCAGCGGTTGCAGGCCAATATCTGGCCCGGCTTCGTGGATGCGATGACCGGTCTGCTGCTGGTGCTGATGTTCGTGCTGACGATCTTCATGGTGGTGCAGGCTGTGCTGCGGGACACCATCACTGGCCAGGAAGAGGCGCTGACCAGCCAGCAGGACCAGATTGCCGCGCGGGATGCGCAGCTGGCGGAACTGACCGCGCAGGTCGGCTCTCTGGCGCAGGCGCTGGGGGTGGAACGCGCGCGCGCGGCCGATCTGACCGAACAGGTCGGCAGCCTGCGCAGCACGCTGACCGGGGCAGAGGCCCGCAATGCCGAACAGGCCGCGCTGATCGCCTCGCTCACCCGCCAGCGGGAGGCGCAGGATGCCGCACTGGATGCGGCGCAGGGCCAGTTGGATGATTTTGAAACCCGCGTTGCGGCCTTGCTGTCCCAACAGCAGGCGGATGAAGACCGCATCGCCGCCTTGCTGGCCACGCGGGACCGTTTGCAGGGTGAACGTGACGCCCTGACCACCCGCGCCGCGGCGCTGGATGCGGAACGGGCGGAGCTTGGCGCCGACCGCGATGCGCTGTCCAGCGCGCTGGCGGCCA
>CBFHYV010000326.1:0-2914 GCA_965660085.1 uncultured Paracoccaceae bacterium | reverse complement strand
CGCTGGCCCCATGCCCCCGGCCAGCCCCGTGCCCCCTTGCGGTGCCCGCCGGCGCCCCTTCGCCATCCCCCCCGCCACTGCCCCAGCCGGAGAGACCCGTGCCCAGCCCTGATGACAGCCCCGCCCTGACCGCCCCCGCCCCCGATGCCATGGCCGCCGCCCTTGGGGCGCGGCTGATGGAGGATGGGCTGGTGCTGGCCTTTGACAGGGCCAGCGGCCAGCTGGTCCATGCCAATGAAGCTGCGACCTTTCTGCTGGAACTGCCCGAGGATGGGCTGGAGGCGCATGGTTTTGCCGCGCTGTGCAGCTGCCCCGAGGCGGATGCCGATACGCTCTGGGCAGAGCTTTGTGCCGGGGCGCGGCCGCTGTGGCAGGGGCAGTTGACCGCCGCGCTGTCCATGACGGGGCATGAGGTCTCGGTGCTGGCGGCGCTGACGCCGGACCGGGTGGTGCTGCATGCCACCCAGATGGAGGAGGCCGCCGGCAGTGGCAGTGGCAGTGGCGGCGGGGCCTCCGGTGTCTGGGCCAGCCTGGCCGAAACGGTGGGCGTGATCGAATATGATGCCGATGGGGTGGTGCTTTCGGCCAATGACCGCGCGGCCATGGCGCTGGAATTCTATGGCGAGGACATGACCGGGCGCAGCCATGACAGCCTGTGGCCCGACAGCCTCTCCCAGACGCCGGGCTATGTGGAATTCTGGGAAAAGCTGCGCCAGGGCCGCATCGTGGAGGGACGCCACCTGCATCAGGGGGCGGAGGGCGGCGCGGTCTGGCTGCAATCCACCTTCGTGCCGGTCAAGGGGCCGGAGGGCCATGTGACCGGCGTGGTGCAATGCCTGATGGATGTGTCGGAGGAGGCGCGCCTGTCGTCCGAGAGCAGCGCGCGCGCCGAGGCCGCCTGGGCCGCGCTGGCGGTGGCCGAATATGATGCCGAAGGCCATGTCACCCGCGTCAGCGATGCCATGCGCAGCGCCCTGGCGCGCAGCGACGAGGATCTGATCGGCAAGGCCATGCGCCGGGTTCTGGAACCTGAATTCGCCCGCAGCCGCGGCTTTCAGGAGGCATGGGAGCGCGCCTGCGCGGGGGAGACCGTGTCTGTCGACATCTGTCACCTCACCGGCGCGCAGCAGACGGTCTGGATGCGGGCGCGGCTGGTGCCCTTGATGGATGCGGCGGGCAAGGTGGAGCGCATCTTCGAATTCGCGCTGGACATCGATGCCGACCGCCGCGCGCTGGAGGATCTGCGCCTGCGATACGGGCTGATCGACAGGGAACTGGCGCTGATGGACATGGATGCCTCCGGCCAGGTGCTGTCCGTCAATGCCACCTTCGCCCGGCTGCTGGGCCACACGCCGGAGGAGCTGCAGGGCCGTGACCATGACAGCCTGTTGCCGCCAGACATGGCCCGCGGCCCCGCCCATGAGGAATTCCAGGACCGTCTGGCGCGGGGGGAGACCGTCTCCGCCGATATGAAGCGGATGGGCAAGGACGGGCGCGAGGTCTGGCTGCGTGCCACCTATGCGCCGCTGCGGGCCTCCGCGGATGAGCGGATCTCGACCCTGTTTCACTTCGCCTATGACATCACCGAGGCCAAGCGCGCCCAGATGACCGCCGAAGGCAAGGTGCGTGCCATCGAAGCGGCCATGCTGGCCGCCGAATATGATGCCGACGGCCGGATCACCGGGGCCAACCGCGCCTTCCTGGATCTGATGGGCCACACGCTGGAGGATCTGCGCGGCCAGCCCGATGCGCTGCTGCACCCCGGCGCCGGGGCCGAGACGGAGGCCTATCGCCAGATGTGGGAAAAACTGCGCGAGGGCCAGCCGGTGGAGGGCGAGATGCGCCGCATGGCCGCCCAGGACCGCGAGGTTTGGCTGCGGGCCTGTTACATGCCGGTGCGCGATGTCACCGGCCAGATCACCCGCATCGTGGCCTATGGCGTGGACATCACCCGCGAAAAACAGCGCAGCGTTGAGCTGGAGGGCAAATGGACCGCTGCCGTGAACTCTCATGCCGTGGTGGAATTCGATACCGATGGCAAGATCACTGCCGCCAATGACGGGTTCCTGCGCATGACGGGCTATTCCCTGCGCGAAACCCTGGGCCAGCATCACAGCGTCTTTTGCACGCCCGATCACGCGCGCTCGCAGGCGTTTCGGGATTTCTGGCTGGCGCTTGGCAAGGGGCAGGCGCAGGCGGGCACCTATCATCATGTCGCCCGGTTTGACCGGGATCTGCACCTGGAGGCCGTGTTCAACCCGCTGCATGACAGCGCCGGCGCGGTGGTGGGGGTGGTCATGTATGGCCATGACGTCAGCGAAACCGTCGCCCTGCGGGACAACGTGGAACAGGGCGCCCGCGCCGTCGAGGGCGAGATGGAGGAGCTGATGACGGTGCATGCCTTCATCGACCAGCAGGTCGAGGCGCTGTCGGGCTCCATCGCCTCTTACCAGGACAGCATGAACCAGGGGGGCGGCTTGCTGGCAACCAGCGTCGAGGCGCTGTCGGGCGCGGGGGGCGCGCTTGAGAAGATCTCTGAAATCGTTGGGTCGGTGGGCGATATCGCCGTGCAGACCAATCTGCTGGCCTTCAACGCCGCGATCGAGGCCGCGCGGGCGGGCGAACATGGCGTGGGCTTTTCCATCGTGGCCGATGAGGTGCGCAAGCTGTCCGAGCGCAATGCCGAGGCCGCGCGCGAGATCGCCCGCGAGATCGAGAGCCTGGGCGGCCGCATCGATGGCAGCACCGATGGTGCGCGGCGCACCATTTCCCTGCTGGAGGACATGGCCCGGCAGTTGCGCGCCACGGGTGAACATTTCACGCAGGTGAAATCCAAATCCACCCTTCAGGCCACGGCCGCGGGCAATGTCACCCGGCTGGTGGCGGCGCTGCGCGATGGCGGCGCGGCGGGCCG
>CBFHYV010000325.1:0-2932 GCA_965660085.1 uncultured Paracoccaceae bacterium | reverse complement strand
CCCGCCCAGGATGACATCCATGCTCATCCCGCCGATCCACATGGAAAACAGCGCAAGCCACGCGGTGCCGGCAAAGATCGACCCGCCGGTGACGCCCGCGCCGATGGCGCAGCCGCCCGCCAGCATCCCGCCAAAGCCCATCATCGCCGCGCCGATCATCGCCTGGCGCATGGTGGCCGGCCCGTCAAAGCCCTGGAACTTCAGCTCTCCGCTAACGGCTGCGGCCAGGAAGGAGCCGATGACAACGCCGGGCACCAGCCCGATGTCAAATTCCAGCACCGCGGGCCGTTGCAGGAAGAACATCAGCGTATTGGCCGATGGCCCGGTGAAGGTCGCGCTCTCGATCTGGATCGGCTCGAAGCTGACCTGGCTGAGCGCATAGGTCAGCGCCCATCCCAGCGCCACGGCAAAGCCGACGCCGGAGGCAAAGACCAGCCGCATCAGCCCGATGCGGTGGCGGCGCGACAGTTCCAGCGCCACGACCGCCAGCACCAGCCCCAGCACCAGCCCGGAGGCCTGCGGCAGGTGCATCGCGTCCAGCAACTGCACATTGCGCCCGCCCTCGGTGATCCACAGCGCGGCCAGCTGGTCGCGCAGCGGGGACAGCCAGCCTGACAGGCTCATTTGCGCCACCACGGCAAAGATCAGCCCCGATACGACGGATCGCAGATTGCCCGTGGCCGCCAATACCAGCAACCGCCCCGAACAGCCGCGCGCCAGCACCATACCCGCGCCAAACATCAGCCCGCCGATGATGGCGCCGGACCAGCTGCCCGGCACGGCCAGCATCCGCGCCTCTGTCACGTTGATCAGGCCCAGCAACTGCGCCGCCTGCACCCAGACCACGGCCGTGGAAAAGGTCAGTAGCCAGACGGCGACCTTGTCCTCCATCATGCCGCGGGCAAATTCCACCGTGGCCGCGCGCAGGCAGAACCGGGACCGCTGCGCCGCGATGCCAAAGGTCATGCCGGTGATCAGCCCCAGCAGCGCGGCGGTGGGGCTTTCGCCGATTCGTTCGATGAGGGGCACAAGGTCCATGGCAGGGCTCCGGCAGGATTGCTTTGCCGGTTTAGATGCCCGCGCGGGGTGGGATTTTCCTTGATTCAGATCATGCAGCCCAAAACCGACATGGGGGTCGTTTCCAGGCAGCAGCGGCACGACCTAAGGCGTCGCCCATGGGCCAGAGTGTCGTTTTCAAATCGCCCAAACAGGCGCCACACCCGGCGAGGAGGAGACGCCCCATGGACAATCAATTTGCCCCCGACATGTGCGCCGTTCTGGCCCAGATGCCGGTCATCGCCAATGCGGACCACGCGCCGCTGGAAGGCGGGGTGGATCCCACCTTCGGCACGGTGCAGTGGCGCACCCTGTTCTGCGCGGATCGCACCGCCACGGCGGGCATCGTGATGGGTGTGGCCGAATTCGGCGCGGGCGGCACGCTGAACGCGCATCGTCATGCCCCGGCAGAGGTCTATTTCGGCCTGTCCGGCTCCGGCACGGTGACGGTGGACGGTGTGGCGCATGAAATCGCGCCCAACATCGCCGTGTATATCCCCGAAAACGCCGAGCATGAGACCGTGGCCGGGCCGGAGGGGCTGAAGTTCCTCTATGTCTTCCCGCGCAACACCTTTGCCGAGGTCGATTACCGCTTCACCCCCAAGGGTCAGATGGACCTGGCGGCGGAACTGGCCTGAGCGTGGCGCGCGTCTGGCGGGGGATGCATTTCGCTCGCCTGACGCGAAAAAAGCTCCTATGAGGCGGGCATGACACCCGTTTCCCTGACCCAGGCACAGGGGCTGCCGGTTTACCGCCGCCCCGTCACGTTGCTGTTCATGATGGCGCTGGCCATGCCGCTGAGCTTTGCGACATGGTCTGCCCTGCTCAATAACTTCGTGATCGAGGTCGCGGCCTTTGACGGGGCCGATATCGGCATCCTGCACAGCGTGCGCGAGATCCCGGGCTTTCTGGCCATCGGGGTCATCTTCGTGCTGCTGGTGATGCGCGAACAGGTGCTGGCGCTGGTGTCGCTGGCGCTGCTGGGGGTGGCCACGGCGCTGACGGCCATGTTCCCGTCGCTAGGGGGCATCCTGTTCATCACGCTGCTCAGCTCCATCGGCTTTCATTACTATGAGACGGTCAACCAGAGCCTGCAGCTGCAATGGCTGCCCAAGGACCGCGCGCCGCAGGTGCTGGGGCTGCTGATTGCCGCGGGATCGGCGGCCACGCTGGTGGCCTATGGCGTCATCGTCCTGACGTGGGAAACGCTGGATCTGTCCTACAACCTTGTCTACCTCGCCTCTGGCGGGCTGACGCTGGTCATCGTGTTGTGGTGCGCCCTTGCCTTTCCACAGTTTGAAAGCCCGAACCCGCAGCGCAAACGCTTCGTGCTGCGGCGGCGCTATTGGCTGTATTACGCCTTGCAGTTCATGGCGGGCGCGCGGCGGCAGATCTTTGTTGTCTTTGCCGGGTTCATGATGGTGGAACGCTTCGGGTTCGAGGTGCATCACGTCACCGGCCTGTATATGGTCAACCTGCTGGCCAACATGGCCATTGCGCCGCTGTTCGGCCGCGCCGTGCACAGGTTTGGCGAGCGCAATGCGCTGAGCTTTGAATACATCGGGCTGGTGGGGGTGTTCTTGGCCTATGGCGGGATTTATTGGCTGGGCTGGGGCGTCACGCTGGCGGCCGTGCTGTATGTGCTGGATCATCTGTTCTTTTCGCTGGCGCTGGCGCTGAAAACCTATTTCCAGAAAATCGCCGATCCCGGCGATATCGCCCCCACGGCGGCGGTGGCCTTTACCATCAACCACATCGCGGCAGTGTTCCTGCCGGCGGCGCTGGGCCTGTTGTGGCTGACGGCGCCGGGGGCGGTCTTTGGGCTGGCGGCGGGCATGGCGGCGGTGTCGCTGGGGCTGGCCTTGCTGATCCCGCG
>CBFHYV010000324.1:0-2943 GCA_965660085.1 uncultured Paracoccaceae bacterium | reverse complement strand
TTCATTTAATTTATCTTCTAACTCTTCTAAGTCCTTTTGTTTTTTTGCTTTTTCTTCTTGTTGTTTCTTTGCTTTTTCTTCTTGTTCTTTCTTTGCTTTTTCTTCTTTCTTTACTTTATCTGCTTTTTTTGCTGCATCTTTTATTATATTGCCTTTACCTTTTTTTATAATTTTAGATAATGTTTTCTCCAACTTCTCTTTCATTTTTTCTATTCTTTGAATCTCAGCTTTTAAATTTTTAATATTATCTGATATCCCATTTTTAATATCTTTGACTATATTGTCTTTTTCTGGGTCTTTTTCCGCTAATATTTTAATTAGAAGATCTGATATTATTTTTAATGCTTCATTGTCTCTAGGCTTTAAGATACTGATTGGATCTTCCCCTTCATCATATCTAATTCTTTTATTGTTATCAACTAAGATATTATAAGCTTCGCATATTTTATTAAAAACTTCTCTATCACCACCAGCGTCAGGGTGGAGCCCAACCACGGAACGAAGGCAAAGCCCGCCAGCAAGGTGCCGCCGATGGCCCCGATGGCGCCGGCGGCGAACATGGCGCCCAGGGCACGCTCTGACCCCGCGCGGCCGCGCATGGCCACCACCGCCAGAACCGGCGCCGGGACGCCAGCAAACAGCGACGGCGGGAAAAACACCACCGTGCACAGCAGCGTGATGGCCAGCAGCGGGTGCATCTGCGCCGACAGCACCGGCCCGGCCACCATGCGCAACAGCCCCGCCGCCACCGCCGTTGTCAGCCCGGCGGCCAGCATCGTCCAGCCCGTGCGCCGCAGGGCCACATCGCTGGGCCGGGTGGCAATGCGCCCGCCCCACCAATGGCCGGCCGAAAACCCCGCCAGAACCACGGCGATGATGGCTGTCCAAGTGTAAAGACTCATGCCCGCATAGGGCGCAATCATCCGGCCCGCGACGATTTCCACAACAAGGCTGGCGCCGGACACCAGCGCCTGCAGAAAGATCAACAGCCCAAGCGATGCGCCCACGGCGCCAGCGGAATTTTGCGTCATGGCGCCATTAGGGCAGGCCCCGGGCGCAGGTCAAGAAGCCCCGTGCACCAAAAAAATCGGCAGGCGCGAGGCCTGCCGAAGGGTGTGCCGGTCAGCACGAGGGAGGTGAGGAATGCGCCCGGCCAGAGCAGAATGCCAAGCCGGGCGAAACGGGTGCGCCGATCAGGCGGCGCGGGCCAGCGGCTGTGCCACCATGGCCCGGCGCGCGGCCCAGGGCATCGCGGGCATGTCCGTGGCGGAGGTTGCGATGACGGAGGCGATGAAGCGGCGGCGGATCATGGGGTGCATCCTTCGGGCTGCGGTGTACGGTGTTGAGATCACCCTACCCCTTTCCGCAGCACCGCAGCAGTCAGGTATTCCTGACGTGGTGCGCGCGATAATGCTCCCAAGGGGCACCCGCCGGAATGCGTTTGCGCAAAATCCCTTGGGAACAGCGGGGCGGCCCGGTGGGCAAAACGGCCACATATGCAACCATCTGCATGCCGTCGGTGTTAGCCAACGGTCCGGGTCATCTCGGCAGGGCATTCAAAAGGTCATGAATTCCTGCCTTGTGATCTTGGGCCATCCAAATGATATCCGCCCGGCCTGAGGGATTGCTCAGGCCAAAATACCTTTAAGATCAAAATGGTGAACCAATGAACATCGCACTTGTTGCCCTGCCCCGGACCAACCCGGAAGAGACCTCCGCACCGGTTCAGGAAATCGTCACGCCTGTTGTGACGCCCCGGCAGGAGGAAACGCCCACGCCCGCCATCACGGAAGAACTGGCGCCCGAGGGCGGCCAGACTGATGAGCCCGGCCGCGTTGCCATCCCGGTGGACCGCGAAGTGGAAGAGGTCATCGTGCGGGGCCAGTATTTCGGCGGCGACGCCACGGCCAACCTGTTTGACGGAACGGCTGGCAGTGACACCATGGTAGGCCAGGGGCAGAACGACACCCTGCGCGGCCTTGGCGGCGATGATGTTCTGGTGGGCGGCACCGGGGGGGATGTGCTGGACGGTGGCGATGGCACCGATACCGTCAGCTACGAAGAATCGCGTGGCTCCCTGCGGGTGGACCTGCTTTTCCCCGAGATCAACACAAACGAGGCTGCGGGCGACACCTTTGTCAGCATCGAGAATCTGTTGGGCAGCGAAGGCTTCGACAACCTGCGCGGCACCACCGGCGACAACCGCATCCAGGGCGCGGGGAATGTGGATTACATCTTTGGCCGCGCCGGCAATGACACGCTGGAAGGCGGCGTGGGCGATGACGTACTGTTCGGCGGCGTGGGCCAGGATGACCTGAGGGGCGGTGGAAACCGCGACCGCGCCCAGTATTCCGAAAGCCTGACCGCCATCGTCGCCAGCCTGGATGACATCAGCCTGAACACCGGCGAGGCCGCTGGTGACACCTATGACAGTATCGAGGATCTGGCCGGCAGCCGTTTTGCCGATACGCTCTATGGTGACGATAACGAAAACCGCCTGTTCGGCCGCGAGGACAACGATACCCTCATCGGCGATGAAGGCGATGACTACCTCAACGGGGGCGGCAACAATGACCGCCTGGAGGGCGGCGTGGGCGATGACACGCTGCGCGGCGGCACCAGCCGCGATACCTTCGTCTTCAACGCTGGCGCGGATGTGGTGGAGGACTGGTTCCTGGACACGATTGAACTGCAGGCCCGCGGCCTCGGGATTGCTGGCCTGAGCGCAAGCGAGGTCGTCACCCAGAAAGGCAGCGTGTCTGGCGATGATTTCGTGCTGGATTTCGACAACGGCAACACCCTGACCCTGCAGGGCCAGGCAGATATCTCGCTGGCCCAGCTCGTCGGTTTCATCGAAATCGTCTAAGCGCCCGGCCCCGCTGGACGGCCCATCCGGGCCAGGCCAGCGGGGCACAGGCCAGTCCGGGCGCGCCCTGCCACGGG
>CBFHYV010000323.1:0-2962 GCA_965660085.1 uncultured Paracoccaceae bacterium | reverse complement strand
GTTTGATCTGCAGCGGCTGTGTTCCTACGGGCATTTCCGCCTGTCCAGCCACATGCTGGTGATCCGTGAATTGCTGTCCGGCCTGGGCGAGGCGCATTCGGCCTTTGCCACCACGCTGCTGCTGCGGCGTGCGGGTGTGAACGCGCGTTTTGTGGATCTGTCCGGCTGGCGGGATGAGACTGAACATACCCTGACCGAACGCCTGCGCGCGGGCCTGGCGGATGTGGATCTGTCCCGTGAACTGCCCATCGTGACGGGCTATGCCCAATGCACCGAAGGGCTGATGCGGGAATATGACCGCGGCTATTCCGAGGTGACCTTTGCCAATATCGCCGCCCTGACCGGCGCGGCAGAGGCGATCATCCACAAGGAATTCCACCTGTCCTCCGCCGATCCCAAGCTGGTGGGCGAAGAGGCCGTGCGCAAGCTGGGCCATACCAATTATGACGTGGCGGACCAGCTGTCCAACCTGGGGATGGAGGCCATCCACCCCAACGCCGCCAAGATCCTGCGCCGCGCGGGCGTGTCGCTGCGCGTGGCCAATGCCTTTGACACTGGCGATCCCGGCACCCTGATCGACGAGGCCGCGCCCGAGACCCCGCGCGCCGAGATCATCACAGGCCGCGCCATCACCGCGCTGGAGCTGTTTGAACAGGACATGGTGGGCGTCAAGGGCTATGACGCCAGCGTGCTGGATGTGTTGACCCGCCATGACGTGTGGATCGTGTCCAAGGTGACCAATGCCAACACCATCACCCATTACGTGGACGCGCCGCTGAAAACGCTGCGCCGGGCAGAGGCGGATTTGCAGAAGGCCTATCCCAACGCCACCATCCGCCTGCACCGGATGGCGTTGGTCAGCGTGATCGGGCGGGATCTGACCGGCCTGCGCGTGGCCGAACGCGGGCTTGGCGCCCTAGGCGCGGCGGGGATCGCGCCGATGGCGGTGCAGCATGTGCCGGGCAGCGCGGATGTGCAGTTCCTGGTCAGCCGCGATGCCACGGATGATGCGGTCAAGGCGCTGCACGCCTGTTTCATCGAGGATGATGCCCAAAGCCCCCGGCTGGCTGCCTGACTGGCCGCCCACGCGGCGGCGCACGGAACAAAAGACGCAAGGGCCGGTCAATCGACCGGCCCTTTTTCTGTGATGGCGAGGTGTTAGCCGCCCTTTTTCAAGTGTTTCTTCAGCGCGCCCGCGTTGCGTTCCCGGCGGCCCTTGTAGGGGTTCTTGTCCGCCTGCCCGCGCAGGAACAGCCGGATCGGCGTGCCGGGCATGTCAAAATCCACGCGCAAGCCGTTCACCAGATAGCGTGAATAGCTTTCGGGTATCTTGTCAGGGTGGGAACACATAACCACGAAGCCCGGCGGACGGGTCTTGGCCTGCGTCATGTAGCGCAGCTTGATCCGCCGGCCCTGCGGCGCGGGGGGCGGGTGTGCCTCCAGCATGCCGGTCAGCCAGCGGTTCAGCCGGGCGGTGCTGACGCGGCGGTTCCAGACCTCCTGCGCGCGCATGATGGCGCCATGCAGCCTGTCCAGCCCCCGCCCCGTGCGCGCCGACACCGTGACCAGCGGCGCGCCGCGCAGCTGCGGCAGCAGGCGGTCAAACGCCTCTTTCAGCGCGCGCAGCTTTTCGGATTTTTCATCCTCAAGGTCCCACTTGTTAACGGCCACGACAACCGCGCGGCCCTCCCGCTCTGCCAGGTCGGCGATGCGGAGGTCCTGTTGTTCAAACGGGATGGCGGCATCCAGCAGCACCACCACCACTTCGGCAAAGCGCACGGCGCGCAGGCCATCGGAGACGGACAGCTTTTCCAGCTTGTCCTGCACCTTGGCGCGCTTGCGCATCCCGGCGGTGTCAAAAATCCGCATGGGCGTGCCGGACCATGTGACCGGCACAGAGATCGAATCGCGCGTGATCCCGGCCTCCGGCCCGGTCAGCAGGCGGTCCTCGCCCAGGATGCGGTTGATCAGCGTGGACTTGCCGGCGTTGGGCCGACCCACCACGGCAATCTGCAACGGTTTGCGGGTGAAGTCCCGCTCCGGCACGGTCGCGTCGTCATCCACGGTGTCATCCTCGGGCAGATCCACATCCACCTCTGGCGCATCCAGCGCGGCGCGTTCTGCAAAGCCATCCGCGATGGGCTGCAGAATGCTATAGAGTTCCGGCAGCCCTTCGCCATGTTCGGCGGACAGGCGCACGGGCTCGCCCAGGCCCAGGCCATAGGCCTCGATCACGCCGCCATCGGCGGCGCTGCCCTCGGCCTTGTTGGCCACAAGGATCACATGCGCGGCGCGGCGGCGCAGGATTTCGGCAAACATCTCATCCGTGGGGGTGATGCCAGTGCGGGCATCGATCATGAACAGGCAGACATCGGCCATGTCCACCGCGCGTTCCGTCAGCCGCCGCATCCGGCCTTGCAGGGAATCGTCGGTGACTTCCTCCAGCCCGGCGGTATCAATCACGGTAAAGCGCAGATCGCCCAGCCGCGCGTCGCCCTCGCGCAGGTCACGGGTGACGCCGGGCTGGTCATCCACCAGCGCCAGGCGTTTGCCCACAAGGCGGTTGAACAGGGTAGATTTGCCCACATTGGGCCGCCCAACAATGGCGAGCGAGAAAGTCATGGCAGGATGTCCGCATCAGGTCAGTGGACCCGCATACACGGTTTTTGCCCTAACGCAAAGCCGCCAGACGCCCGTTGGCCAAAATCACATAGATCGTTCCATCCATGACAATGGGCGCGGCGGCTGCGGGCGCCGGCAGGTCAATCCGCGTCCGTTCAACCCCGCCCAGCGGATCGAAGGCGCGCAACGCCCCATCTGTGGAGGCCACCCACAGCTGCCCGCCCGCGAGGATCGGCCCGAAATGGGCGATTTCCTCGGACCGCGTGCGCTGGGGCGCGGCGCGCGGGCGAAAGCGCGGCAGCGGCGCCTGCCAGACCGTTGCGCCCGTGCGCGCATCCAG
>CBFHYV010000322.1:0-2980 GCA_965660085.1 uncultured Paracoccaceae bacterium | reverse complement strand
GTGATGCTCTTGATTTCTCTTTAGCTGGCGGTGATGCTTCGGCTTTTTCGATTGGTTCGACGTCGGGGCAGATCAGCTTGGCTGTCAGCCCTGACCATGAGGTCCCTTCGGATGCTAACGGCGACAATATTTTTGAGCTTACAGTCGTCGTCACGGACACAGATGGTTCATCGGCCAGCCAAGAATTTAGCGTCGAGGTGCTGGATGTGAACGACGCCCCCGACGGTGCGGTCACTGTTTCCGGTACGGCGCGTCAGGGTGCGACGTTGACGGTGGATACTTCGACGCTGTCTGATGCGGACGGGCTGGGGGATTTGTTCTACCAGTGGCTACGCGATGGCTCTGCCATCACGGGCGCTACGTCCAGCAGCTATACGCTGACCCAAGCCGATGTTGGCGCTGAGATTTCGGCGCGGGTGTCGTATACTGACGGCGGTGGGACAAACGAAAGCGTGACCAGTGCTGCGACGGCGGCCATTGAGAACGTGAATGACGCCCCGAGTGGCGCGGTAACGATCATTGGCACGGCGCGCGAGGGTGAGGTGCTGAGTGCGACCAATACGCTGTCTGATGCGGATGGGCTGGGGGATCTGTCCTATCAATGGCTGCGGGATGGCTCGACCGTCACCGGCGCGAATGCCAGCAGCTATACGCTGACCCAGGCCGACATCGGTGTCGAGATCTCTGCACGGGTGTCGTATACTGACGGCGGTGGGACAAACGAAAGCGTGACCAGTGCAGCCACAGTGGCCATTGAGGGCGTCAATGATGCTCCGAACGGTGTGGTCACAGTCACTGGCACAGCGCGTCAGGGTGCGACGCTGACGGTGGATGCCTCTGGTTTGTCTGATGCGGATGGGCTGGGGGGACTGTCTTATCAATGGTTGCGCGACGACGTGGCCATCACGGGCGCGACGTCCAGAAGCTACACGCTGACCCAGGTCGATGTCGGTGCCGAGATTTCGGCACGGGTGTCGTATACTGACGGCGGTGGGACAAACGAAAGCGTGACCAGTGCTGCGACGGCGGCCATTGAGAACGTGAATGACGCCCCGAGTGGCGCGGTAACGATCATTGGCACGGCGCGCCAGGGTGAGGTGCTGAGTGCGACCAATACGCTGTCTGATGCGGATGGGTTGGGGGATCTGTCCTATCAATGGCTGCGGGATGGCTCGACCATCACCGGCGCCAATGCAAGCAGCTACACGCTGACGCAGGCGGATGTTGACGCCGCGATGACCGTGCGGGTCAGCTACACCGATGGTGGCGGGACGCAGGAGGGTTTGACCTCTTTGCCGACGTCGCCAGTGATCGGGGATGAGGAGCCAGGTGAGCCGGCCGATCCTGATGTCCGCATCACGGCGTCTGGCATTCAGACGAGCGAAGACGAGGACAGTGTCACGCTGACACTTGTGCTGACGACCCAGCCGCGGGAGCCTGTCACTGTCCGTCTTTCGGTGAGCGACGAGACCGAAGCCAGCCTGTCAGTGCCGTCGGTGACCTTCACGGCGCAGACGTGGAACCAGCCGCAGGAGGTCATTGTCCGCGGTCTGGACGACTATGATGACGATGGCGCCGTGGCCTACACGGTCACCGGTGAGGTTGAGACGCGGGATCTGTTTTACGCGCGCGTCACGGTTGATCCTGTGCCGTTGGTCAACCTCGACGATGATGAGGATGCGGATCTCCAGATTTATGGCGATAACGAGATCAACTTCCTCTCGGGCCAGAATGGCGATGACCGCATCTATGGCTCCGGGAACCTGGACGAACTGCGCGGTGGTCGTGGCGATGACCGTCTGTATGGAGAACAGGACAATGATCGGCTGTATGGGGACCAGGGCAACGATCTTCTCAACGGTGGCGTCGATGATGATGAGCTTTACGGCGACATTGGTGACGACACGCTTGAGGGAGACTCCGGCGATGACACGCTCGACGGCGGAGAGGGGGATGACATCCTCGAAGGCGGGTCCGGCAGGGACACCCTGATCGGCGGTGTTGGCAATGACCGGCTTGATGGCGGCACCCAGGGCGATGTGATGCGCGGCGGGGCTGGCAATGACATCTACGTTGTGGACAACAGCGATGACGTGATCGAAGACGGCGGTCTGGACAGCGATGTCGATCAGGTGATCGTGACCGCGACCATCACCTATACGCTTGGCGAGGACATCCAGAGCGCGGCGCTTGACGCCCTCAGCGGGGACTCGAGCCTTGTGGGCAACGACACCTCGAACGATCTGACAGGCAATGCCGGCAACAACCTTCTGGACGGCGGGGCGGGGAACGACACCCTGTATTCCGAGGATGGTGACGATACCGTGGACGGCGGTGCCGGCAATGATGTGATCATCGGTGGCAGCGGCGCCGGTGACGATATCTACACCGGCGGAGACGGGATCGATACGATCCGCTACCCCAGCGCCGAGGCCGCGATCTTCGTGGACCTGGCCGCCGGGCGGGCCGGGTCGCTTGCGGGAGACAACAGCGCGGGCATCGGCACGGACACGCTGCAGTCAATCGAGAACATCGTGGCCGGGGACTACGGGGACCGGTTGACCGGCGACGCCGCGGACAACCGGATCGAGGGGTTGGGCGGTGACGATACCATCATCGGTGGCGGTGGCACCGACACGGTCGTGATCGATGCTGCGGTGTCCGATGTGAGCGTATCGCGGCAAGGCGATGCGCTGCTGCTGAGCCATGGCGGCGAAGCAGACCTGATCTCTGGCGTCGAACAGTTCGTCTTCTCTGATCAAACGCTGGACTTGGCCGCGGTCTCCGCGCTTGCCGCCAATGGCGGCGCGGTGATCGGCACGGATTTGGCGGAAGCCTTGCTCGGGACGGAGCAGACGGAAGAGGTCGTTGGCCTCGGCGGCAATGACACGCTGACGGGCCTGCGCGGCAATGACACGCTGCTGGGCGGCGCTGGCGATGACAGCCTCGTGGGCGGCGCGGGGGATGACGTGCTCAATGG
>CBFHYV010000321.1:0-3049 GCA_965660085.1 uncultured Paracoccaceae bacterium | reverse complement strand
GGCTGCGGGTCGATCGGCCCAACCAGGTCTGGTGCGCCGACATCACCTACCTGCCGATGCGACAAGGCTTCCTCTACTTGGTTGCCATCATGGACTGGTTCACCCGCAAGGTGCTGGCCTGGCGCATCTCGAACACGCTCGAAGCGGACTTCTGCCCCTCCCGGCAGATTTGCTTTGCAAATCGCCTGCCGGGCAATGGTCGAGGCGCTGAACGAGGCGGTCCACCGCTTCGGCCCGACCGAGATCATGAACACCGATCAGGGCTCGCAGTTCACGTCCTTCGCCTGGACCGACCGGCTGAAACGGATCGGGACCCGGATCTCGATGGACGGCAAAGGGCGCTGTCTCGACAACATCTTCATCGAACGCCTCTGGCGGTCCCTAAAGTATGAGTGCGTCTATCTGCACGCCTGGGAGACGGGCTCGCAGGCGAAGGCCGGGGTTGGCAGATGGATCACCTTCTACAACCACCAGCGGCCCCACGCCGCCCATGGCGGACAGCCCCCCGCCGTGGTCTACTTCAACCAGATCGAAACCGACCAGCAGGGGCAGAGAGTAGCTTAAATAACCCCGGAAACTGTCCAAGAGATGGGGAGTAGCTCAGATATCGCAGCTTATGGCCTATGTTATGTTAGCTAGGGCACCCCTCATCGAGTTGCATATCGCGCTTGTCCTGCGCAAATAATGGTAACATTCATGCAGAGCCCGCTGTTCCGGGCGCCTTTCCAATGTATCGTATCAGCGAGCTCAGAATGCGTATTGCCATATCCGGAGCTTCCGGCTTCATCGGGCAGATGATTGTCCCCTCACTCTCAGCTAGGGGTGCGGACCTCGTACTTCTAGGGCGGGATCGCGAGCGGCTCGCAAGTCTCTTCCCTGACTACACAACGGTTTCATACGAAGATACACAAAGCGCGGCCGCTGGTGCAGATCTCTTCCTCAATCTTGCTGTAGTCAACAACGACCAAGCCGCCGACATCGCAGCAATGACTTGTGTGAACGTGAGTTTCGCGCAAGATTTGGCTGCGGCTGCCATGCGCGCGGGCGTTTCTCGCTTCGTGAATTTTACCTCGATTCATGCGCTCGACCCGCACGACATGCGACCTTATGCTGTTTCTAAGCGCCTTGCTATCAGCGAGTTAGATAAGGCAACCGGCGGCAGCTCAGTCCACCTCTACTTGCCCGCTGTTATCGGCAATCGATTTGCGGGCACACTCTCGCCGCTGAACTGCTTACCCTCACGTTTTGTGAAGGTAATGATTGGCCCTTTATCGGCCCTAAAGCCCATTCTCCACATCGACGATTTGTCAAATTGGATTATGGAAGAGGCAATCATCGCGCCGCGACGTGTTATTCTTACCAAAAATCAGGCGGAAAACCCAGTTTACGCTGTCGTAAGCCGGTCGATTGATCTCTTGGCTGCGATCATTGGGCTACTTGTTCTATCGCCTATTCTTCTTGTAACGTGGATTATAATCAAGGCACAGGGCGACGGTCCAGCATTTTTCGTTCAGGCTCGTATCGGCCAGAATGGGCGCTCATTCTCGTGCTATAAGTTCCGAACAATGTCCGTTGGAACCGTGCAAGTGGCGACGCATGAAGTGTCGGGCGGTGCTGTAACTCCATTGGGCGTGCGTCTACGTCGATGGAAGGTCGATGAACTGCCGCAGCTGTGGAATGTTTTGACAGGTAAAATGAGCCTGATCGGTCCTCGTCCATCCCTGCCATCTCAGAAGGAGCTCGTACGTCGAAGAAGAGACGCGGGTGTTCTTGGGGTCCGACCGGGCATTTCTGGATTGGCGCAGGTAGCCGGCATCGACATGAGTGACCCAGCGCATCTGGTTGAATGGGATGCGCGCTACATTGCTATTCGGGGTTTGATCCTTGATCTCAAACTGATATTTCAAACTGTGTGTGGTGGTGGTCGCGGTGATCGGGTAGCGTCTTGAGGACTCACTTAAGGGTGTCCGTCGTCAGATAATTTGGGACGCTTGAGCGTTTTCCGGACCGGAGGCTCTGGCTCACCGCTGGTTGATGTTACGCGTTCTCAGTTTCGTGGCGCAAGCGCCGAGCGAGCATGGTTTTCCGTTTGATCTCCTCTGGCTGTTGCAGGATCTGGTCACCCCGGCCGTAGTAGACGTCGGCCGACGTCAGGTTGCCGAGGCTCTCATGATACCTTTCGACGTTATATTATTCGATGAACGTACCGATCTGGCGTTCAAGGTCGCGCGGTAGGAAGTAATGCTCGAGGAGCACCCGGTTTTTCATGGTCTGGTGCCATCGCTCGATCTTATCCTGAGTCTGTGGGTGGTATGGTGCACCGCGGACGTGGTCCATGCCCTTGTCTTCGAGATAGTCGGCCAGATCGCCGGCAATGTAAGACGAGCCGTTGTCGCTGAGCAGCCTCGGCTTGGCGACAACTGTCGCGCTGTCGCACCCTGAGGCTTTCAGCGCCAGGTCGAGCGTTGCGGTCACATCCTCCGCCTTCATCGTCGTGCAGAGCTTCTAGGCGATGATGTACCGACTGTGATCGTCGAGGATGGTCGACAGGTAGAACCAGCCCCACCCCGAAACTTTGAGATAGGTGAAGTCGGTCTGCCACAGCTCGTTGAGCCGCGTCGTCCTGTCTTTGAATTCATTCGCCGCCTTCATCACGATGTGCGCCGGCGCC
Source organism: uncultured Paracoccaceae bacterium (assembly GCA_965660085.1). Lineage (GTDB taxonomy): Bacteria > Pseudomonadota > Alphaproteobacteria > Rhodobacterales > Rhodobacteraceae > CBFHYV01. The sequence goes on along the minus strand of CBFHYV010000321.1, from coordinate 378 downwards.
GTGATCAGGTCCTCAGCCCTGAGGATCCTGTAAACCGATGATTCAGAGACAAAATACCGCTTCTCGTCGGTGTATTTCACCGCCAGCTGGATACCCGCAATAACCTACCGGAACTGAGCGTTTTGTGATTCACTGGTGGTGTGGAGGTGCGGTCATGAAACCCAGCAATCTTTTCGGTCTTTTCGATCATCTTGAAGCACTCAGCAAGCACGGCGATCCGCTTGAGGTCTTCAATGCGACAGTGGACTTCGAGTATTTCCGGGGCTGACTGGTCGAGGACCTTGGCTATGGGGATGGCTCGAAAGGCGGTCGCCCTCCGTTCGATCCTGTGTCGATGTTCAAGGCGCTGATCCTGCAGGCGCAGCACAATCTGTCGGA
>CBFHYV010000320.1:0-3091 GCA_965660085.1 uncultured Paracoccaceae bacterium | reverse complement strand
CTCCAGCTTGTCCAGAACCGCACGCGCCATGCGCGCGCCGCTGTCCTCCACCCGCGCAAGGATATCCAGCCGCACCGGCACGGCGCGCTCGGCCGCTGCCGTGGGCGTGGGCGCGCGCAGGTCCGCCGCGAAATCGATCAGCGTGGTATCGGTTTCATGGCCAATCGCGGAAATCAGCGGAATCGCGGACCCTGCCGCGGCCCGGGCCACGCTTTCCTCATTGAACCCCCACAGATCCTCGATAGAGCCGCCCCCCCGCGCCACGATCAGCAGATCAGGCCGGGGCAAGGCACCGCCGGGGGTCATCGCGTTGAACCCCTCGATCGCGCGGACGACCTCCGGCGCACAGCGCGCGCCTTGCACGGCCACGGGCCAGATCAGCACCTTGCGCGGGAACCTGTCCCGCAACCGATGCAGGATGTCCCGAATCACCGCCCCCGAGGGCGAGGTGACGATGCCGATGACCTCCGGCAACATGGGCAGCGGGGCCTTGCGCGCGGGGTCGAACAGCCCCTCCGCCAGCAGCTTGGCCTTGCGCTGCTCCAACAGGGCCATCAGCGCGCCCGCACCGGCGGGCTCGACCGATTCCACAATCAGCTGATACCGCGACCCGGCGGCATAGGTGGTCATCCGCCCGGTGGCGACAACCTCCATCCCCTCCTCCGGCAAGGTCTGCAGCCGCGCGGCGGTGCCCTTCCACATCACGCAGTTCAACACCGCGCGGTCATCCTTCAGGTCGAAATACAGATGCCCGGACCGCGGCCGGCTGACCCGGCCCACTTCGGCGCGCACCCGCACCTGGGCGAAGCCGCCCTCGATCGTGCGCTTCACCGCGCCCGACAGTTCCGAAACCGTGTATTCCGGCGTGTTGCCGGCTGCGTCGTCTTCAAAAAGGTCCATGGTCACCTCCGCGCTGCGTTCATAGCCCGTCGCGCCGCCGGATGGAACCGCACCCGCGCTTGCCCCCGCACGGGGCCGCGGGTAACAGGGCGGCGACAGCGACACAGGCAGAAAGGACAGGCGCCAATGAACATCCTCATCCTCGGGGGCGGCGGGCGCGAACATGCCCTGGCCTGGGCCGCGATGCAGAACCCCAAATGTGACAAGCTGATCGTGGCCCCCGGCAACGCCGGCATCGCCGCCATTGCCACCTGCGCCGCGCTGGACATCACCGATGGCGGCGCCGTGGCCCAACTGGCCGAGGCAGAGGCGATAGACCTGGTCATCATCGGCCCCGAGGCCCCGCTGGCCGCCGGCGTGGCCGACCGGCTGCGCGCCACCGGCGTGCTGGTCTTCGGCCCCTCCGCCGCCGCCTCCCGGCTGGAGGCGTCCAAAACCTTCACCAAACAGATCTGTGACGCGGCCAATGTGCCCACCGCCGCCTGGGCGCGGTTTGACGACCTCGCCGCCGCCGAGGCGCATATCCACGCCCAAGGAGCCCCCATCGTCATCAAGGCCGACGGGCTGGCCGCCGGCAAGGGCGTCGTCGTCGCAGAGACCGAGGCCCAGGCCCTGGAGGCCGTGCGCGACATGCTCGGCGGCGCCTTCGGCAGCGCCGGCGCCGAGGTCGTGATCGAAGAGTTCATGCAGGGCGAGGAAGCCAGCTTCTTCGTGCTGTGCGATGGCACGGACGTGCTGCCCATCGGCACCGCACAAGACCACAAGCGCTTGGGCGAAGGCGATACCGGGCCCAACACCGGCGGCATGGGCGCCTATTCCCCCGCCCCGATCATGACAGATGCCGTGATCGAGGCCGCCATGACCCGGATCATCCGCCCCACGGTGGCCGAAATGGCCCGCCGCGGCACCCCCTACCAGGGCGTGCTCTATGCCGGGCTGATGATCGCCGATGGCAACCCAAGGCTGGTGGAATACAACGTCCGCTTCGGCGACCCGGAATGCCAGGCCCTGATGCTGCGGCTGGGCGCGCAGGCGCTGGACCTGATCCACGCCTGCGCCGACGGCCGCCTGGCCCAGGCCCAGGTCAACTGGGCCGATGACCACGCCATGACAGTGGTGCTGGCGGCCCAAGGCTATCCCGGCAGCTATGAAAAAGGCACCATCATCAACGGCCTGGAGGCCCTGCCTGAAACCTCTCGGCAAGTGATGTTCCACGCCGGCACGGCCATGCAGTCAGGCCAGGTCACCGCTGTTGGCGGGCGCGTGCTGAACGCAACCGCGCGCGGCGCAAACCTCGCTGAGGCCCGCGACCTCGCCTACGCGCTTGTCGACGCCGTGGACTGGCCTCAAGGCATGTGCCGGCGCGACATCGGTTGGCGCGCGCTCACGTGATGCAACTCACGCGCCCGGTCCACCTTCATCTTGCCAGATAAACTCTCCGGGGGTCCGGGGGGCAGACAGCCCCCCGTCCGCCACATCCACCAGGCAGCCCGGCCCGCCAGCCCGGGCACCTGTCACAGACGCGCCCGGACCGGCCCTGTATCAGCGGCAGATCAAGGCGCCGTTCAGCGATGCGATATCCGGATCATCACCGATACGCCGCTGAACAAAGCCGCCATCGGCGCTCCAGGCAATCGCGCGCATCTCCCGCCAGTCCTCGCTGGCCAGCACAAGCTCCACCGCGCCACCGCAATCACGGATGCCCCCCGGAATGGCCGCCCAGCCGATCTGGTGATTGCTCACCCCGCCCAACTGGTCGATCTCCACCAACGCGCCATCCTGCAACCGCCAGATCCGCAAGACCTTGGCCAGATGCGGACGGTCGACATAAGCGATCTCGATCAGCCCATCGCCATCCAGATCGGCCACGCCAACAGGCGCCAGCCAGCGAAAGGCCCGCCCGATGAACGGCGTCGCCGCCAGCAATCCGGTTTCATCATAGATGGACAGCCGCGCGCCCCGGCTCACGTCGCTTTCAACGACCACAACCTCGGCGTCACCGTCCCCATCCACATCCGCAAGCCGCGGCGCCAGGTCCTCGAACACGCGCGATCGTGGCAGTACCACCGCCATGCGCTTGTCATCGGCCCCACGAAACTCCAGCGCGCCCCATTCCGCGGCATCGCCCAGAACCGCATGGCCATAGCGCGCTGTCGCCTCGGAAAACCACGCCGCCACAATCCCGCCCGCC
>CBFHYV010000319.1:0-3097 GCA_965660085.1 uncultured Paracoccaceae bacterium | reverse complement strand
TCCTATTGGGAACAAGCCGAAGATGGTATGCCGTTCAGCGTTCCGCTTGGGGAGGAGTTTGTGACGCGTGTGGGGGATCTTTCGATCTCAGACGCCTACGCGCTTGTGCGATGCGGTGAGCGGCGGGTTCACGCCGTCGAATTTGAGGACCAGACCATCGCCGAATTGCGCCGAGATGATGGGCTCTTGCTCACGATGGTCGATGCGCTTGTGCGTCGCACGCATCTTGAGCGTTTCAAGGCGGGCTTCGGATCAGCGATTGCCGGTCAGCCGGACGCTCCGGAAAAACTGTTTGATTTTCGCCATTTTGAGTATGGTGGAACCGTGTACACGTTTACGAATATGCAGGCGCAAGCTCTGCGATACCTATATGACACCCATAGGGCGGGAGCCCGGGATCAGCATTTCAGCGATATCCTTCTCGGTGCGGGCTCTGCCTCGCCGAAGATTGGCAGCCTATTCCGACGGCGCCCGGGCTGGAAGACGCTTGTGCTGGAGGTGCCGGGGCACCGGGGCTATTACAGGCTGGACGCGACCTTCGCGTCCTGGTTGTGCAAGATGATGCAATAGCGGCCTGCTTCGTCTGTTGCGCGCGCAGCTGCGTCCGACCGCCCAGCTTTTTGAGGTTCCGTCAACCCACCGCGTTTCCGGTGGGTTTTTTCATGCCCGCAGGTCGGGGACGATTCGGATGCATTTGGGTGTGCAAACGGGACGCGCCGGGATGCGTTTGGGATGCGCCGGGATGCGCTGTCACCCCAAGCCGCCTGAGACACCTGCAAAACAAGGCCCGGAATTTTTTCGAGAGCGCGTCCCACTTGTCAGACGACCGCGTCCCGGGCGCCTGCCATTCCTGTGTCATCACAGGAGATGGAGACGCCAATGGCACAGCCCGAACAGAAACCCCAAGCCGCACCAGCATCGTCGAACCGCCTGTCGATAGACGAAGTGCAGGCCCTGACGCAGCGTGCGGCGCGTGCTGGCGCACGTTTGCAGCGCAAGTTGAACCTCCCGCAGCATGACGCGGAGGATCTGTGCCAGGATCTGCTGCTCGATTTTCTGGAGCGGTTTCACAAATTCGACCGCGCACGAGGCTCTCTTGGCGCATTTTCCACAACCGTGATGGCGCATCACTCCAGCCGCTTGGCCGACCGACACTGCAAGCAGTTCACGGCACAGGGCGGTGCCATGCTGCCGATCACAGAGGCGGCGCACGTGGTGTGTGCCCTGTCAGAAGGCGCCGAGGCGTGCCGACTGTCACGGTGTGACGACCGGCTTGCCTTGCAGTCGGCGCTGCATCGCCTCGGGCCAGACGACCGCCGTTTTTGCCACGCCCTGATCGAGGACCCTGTCGCCGCCCTGGCGTCGGCGGGCTTTGGCAGTCGTTCCAGCATTTATCGCCGCATTCGACGCCTGCGCCCTGTGCTCGCGATCTCGGGCTTTGGCCCGGGCTGGGACGTTTTTGTGAGCGGCTGAGTAATAGGCAGACATGAGGACATGACAATGCGCCAGCGCCCCAAATTCCAAATACGTCATAACACCGCCATCACCGAGCTTCAGTTCTGCGCCTGGGTGGCTCAGGCCATGCCTGGAGATCGTCTGGAATACCACCGCGGTCATCTTGCGGTGGATGCGGACAAGATCACGTCGAACCTTGACCTGAACGCGCGTGCCGAACTGGCGCTGCTGCGCGACCGCGCCTTCTGGAGCGAAGGGCAGGGGCTTGTGCACCTCGTGCAGCGGCGGCTCGGCCTGGACCTCTTTGCCTACATCGCCATCGCGCGGCCCAAGCCGGTCGGGGCGGCGGATGTCGTCACCCAGATCGAGGCCATCGCGGCCTGATCCCCCTTTCATCGAAGACAGGAGATCCCATGAGTTACCCTCAGAATATCCCGAGCGTGGACGACATGCTCAAGATGCCGACGGGCGACTTGGCCCAGATGCCGGTGGAATTGCTGGCCAGCCTGCAGGCCGAACTGGTCCATGCCAACAAGCAGCTGAAGACCGCCAATGCCCGGTTCAACGCCGCCCTTGAGGTGCGCTATGCCACCCGCGCCGCCGAGGCGCGCCGGGCCTGCGGCAAGGACACCGGCACGGTGCGCTTGGCTGATGGCGATTACACCGTGGTGGCCGATTTGCCCAAGCGCGTCGACTGGGACCAGGAGGCGTTGGCGCAGATCGCCCGGAACATAGCTGACAGTGGCGAGGACCCGGCCGAGTTCATCGACACCAAGCTGACGGTCTCGGAGCGCAAATATGGCGCGTTGCCTGAGGCGTGGCGCAAGGGCTTCGAGCCTGCGCGAACCGTCGGCTCTGGCAAGGCCAGCTTCAAGCTCGAGCCGGCCAAAGCCCCCTGAATGCGGCGGCGGGGACGCCCTGACCGAAAGGCGGGGCAGGCTCCCCTTCGGCGCCCGGTCACCCCCCGCCGCCGTTGATTTTCCACCCAACCAAAGGAGCGCGCCATGGCATTGCGCATCATCACCGCCGACGAACGATTGTCGGCATCTGAAAACAAGACGTCGCTGGCAGTATTCGGCCCGCCCGGTGTGGGCAAAACCACGCTGATCAAGACGCTGCCCGCTGACAAGGCAGTGTGTTTCGATCTCGAGGCTGGCATGAAATCCGTGCAGGACTGGCGCGGGCCCAGCATCCCGATCCGCAGTTTTCCTGATTTTCGGGATCTGGTGATCCTGATCGGAGGTCCGGATCCAGCGCAGCACCCAGGCAGCTATTATGGCCCCGAGTACCACGCCCATGTGCAGACGAAATATGCCGAAAGCGGGCTGGAAGCCTTTCTGAAAGACCGCTCGATCATTTTTGTCGACAGCATCACCGATTTGACGCGTCAGGCGATGGCCTATGCCAAACAGCAGCCGGAGGCGTTTTCGGACCGTACGGGTAAACCGGATGTTCGGGGTGCTTACGGGCTTCTGGGCCGCGAGGTGATTCAGGCGCTCAAGCACCTGCAGCATGCGCGTGGCAAGACCGTCATCTTCGTGGGCGTCCTGGAAAAAGTCACTGATGAGTACGGGGCGTCGTCTTGGGTGCCGCAAATGGAAGGCACCAAAGCGGGCCGTGAATTGCCCGGCATCGTCGATCA
>CBFHYV010000318.1:0-3097 GCA_965660085.1 uncultured Paracoccaceae bacterium | reverse complement strand
GGGGGCGCCAGCGTGCCGGGCGCCACCCTTGCCAACCCGCCTGTGCGCAGCACTGCGGCCCTGCCCACGCGCGCGGCGGACAACCTGTATTGGCTGGGCCGCTACACGGAACGCGCCGAGGCCGCCGTGCGCCTGTTGCGGGCCTATCACATGCGGCTGTCCGACAGCGGCGATGCCGGTTTGCCGCTGCTGGCGCATCTGGAGGAAACTTTGCGCTGGCAGGGCCTGTCGCCGCAGGATCCCTTGCCCCATGGGGTGCTGAACATCCTGTCCTCCGCGCTCGGCTCTGCGGGGGCAGTGCGGGACAGGTTTTCGCCCGATGGCTGGATGGCGCTGGATGACCTGATGCGCACCGCCCGCGTTCTGGCCCCGCGCGTGCATCCCGGGGTGGATACGGCCCGCGCGCTGGGCGTGTTACTGCGCAAGCTATCGGGGTTTGTGGGGCTGGTGCATGAAAACATGTATCGCCAGCAGGGCTGGCGGTATCTGCGGGTGGGGCGCGCCGTGGAACGCGCCATGGCCAGCGCGCTGTTGCTGCGTGACCTTACGGCAGCGGACGCGCCGCAGGGCGCGCTGGACCTGGCGATTGACGTGGGGGACAGCACCATGACACACCGCCGCGCCTTTTCGCCCGATGCCACCCGCGACACGGTTGTGGAGCTTTTGTTGCTGGATGATCGCAACCCGCGCTCGGTGCTCTATCAGGTGGGCACGCTTCGGTATCATCTGCCCGATCTGGATAGGCCGGACGGCGCGCGGGGCAAGACGGCGGTGATGCGCCATGTGCTGCGGCTGGAAACGGACCTGGCCACCACCCTGCCGGCAGAGGCCGATGCTGCTTTCGTCGATGACATCGCCACCCGCTGCGTGGAGATTTCGGGCCATTTCTCACGCAGTCACCTCAGCTAGCGCGCCGGACACCCCATGCTTTACGATGTATCGCTGACCATCACCTACCGCTTCGATCCCCCGGCAGAGGCCGGGCGGCAGATCCTGTGCATGATGCCGGTCAGCCTGGCGGGCGTGCAGGTGGTGCGCGCCGCGGATCTGTCGATCACGCCTGCCGCGGCAGAGCGGCAGCGCCGGCGGGATTTCTTCGGCAACTGGCGCGAGGATATCGTCTTCGACACCCCGCAGGCCCAGACGCAGATGCGGATGCGCGCGCGGGTGGAGCGGCTGGACCCGCCCCGGCGCGCCGACACCGGTGCAAGCCTGTCCGATGTGGCCGCCGATCTGGCGCGCTGGCGGTCGCTGCAGGGGCAGGCGCCACTGCATTACACCTCTGCCAGCCCGCGCCTGCCCATGGTTGCCCCCATCACCGATTGGGCGCGTAAGGTCACCGCGGGGCTCGACAGCGTGCAGGCCATGTCCCGTGCCGTCTGCGATGCGCTGCATGAGGATTTTACCTTTGATCCCAACGCGACCTTCGTTGATACCTCTGTCGAGGAGGCGTTCGATCTGCGCCGGGGCGTGTGTCAGGATTTTTCGCATATCGCCATCGTGGCCCTGCGCGGGCTGGGTCTTCCGGCGGGCTATGTCAGCGGGTTCCTGCGCACCGATCCGCCCGAGGGTCAGGCCCGGCTGGAAGGCGCCGATGCCATGCATGCCTGGGTGCGCGTCTGGTGCGGGGCCGATGCCGGCTGGCTGGAACTGGACCCGACCAATGGCATTGCCGCCGGGCTGGATCATATCGTGATCGGCTATGGGCGCGATTATCTGGATGTTGCGCCGGTGCGCGGCGTGCTGCGGCTGTCGGGCGGGCAATATACCAGCCAGGCCGTGGATGTTGTGCCGGTGGAAACCGCGGCATGACCGCCGCGCGCGCCCTGCGTCCTGACACGCGCTTGCGGCATCACGGCGCCCGGGGCGGCCATGCTTGACAGCCTTGCGCCGCGCTGTCACAGCCCGGCTGACACACCCCCAAAACCGGAGAGACCGTGAAGGATTTTCAATCCCTTGGGCTTGCGCCCGCCCTGTCCCGTGCGCTGGCCCGAGAGGGGCTGACCACACCCACCCCCATCCAGGCGCAGGCGATTCCCCATGCGCTATTGGGGCGTGACATTCTGGGCCTGGCGCAGACAGGCACGGGCAAGACGCTGGCCTTCGGGCTGCCGCTGCTGGAACGGCTGCTGGCCACCGGCGGGCGCAACGCGCCGCGCAGCGTCAAGGCGCTGGTGCTGGCCCCCACGCGGGAACTTGTGATCCAGATCGCCGATGCGCTGTCGCGCCTGGCCGAGGGCGCGCCGGTGCGGGTCACGTCGGTCGTGGGGGGGCAGTCCATCATGCGCCAGATCCGTCTGCTGGCAGAGGGCACCGATATCCTGATCGCCAGCCCGGGGCGGCTGATTGACCTGATGGAACGTGACGCCGTGCGGCTGGGCGATGTGCGCTATCTGGTCCTGGACGAGGCCGACCACATGCTGGACATGGGCTTCATCCACGCCCTGCGCCAGATCGAACCTGCCCTGGGCAAGCCGCGCCAGACCATGCTGTTTTCCGCCACCATGTCACCGCAGCTGGAGGATGTGTCGCGTAGCTACCTGACCGCGCCGCAGCGCGTGCAGGTCACCCCGCAGGCCACCCCGGCGGAAAAGATCACCCAGGCCGTGCATTTCGTGGAAAAACAGCACAAACCCGAAGCCCTGCGCGCAATCCTGGCCGGGGCGCCTGCGGAATTGACGCTTGTGTTCACCCGCACCAAGCATGGCGCGGACCGTGTGGTGAAACAGCTGGCGGCAAACGGGCTGACCGCGGCGGCCATTCATGGCAACAAGAGCCAGAACAACCGCGAACGTGTTCTGGGCAATTTCCGCAACGGGCATTTGCATATCCTGGTGGCCACGGATATCGCGGCGCGCGGCATTGACGTGCCCGGCGTGGCGCGAGTGGTGAACTATGATCTGCCGGAAACGCCGGAGGTCTATGTGCACCGGATCGGCCGCACCGCGCGCGCGGGCGCCAGCGGCGTGGCCCACAGCCTGTGTGCGCCTGCGGAAATCGGCCTGTTGGCGCAGGTGGAAAAGCTGTTGAACACATCCCTGCCCGTGGCCGCCGGCACCCGCCCGCCGGCCTCTGCGGCAGAGCCGGGGTCCGGCCG
>CBFHYV010000317.1:0-3108 GCA_965660085.1 uncultured Paracoccaceae bacterium | reverse complement strand
CCGCACCGTGGCCGAGGCGCTGGAGGCCGTTGGCCTGCCCGCGGATGCCGCCACCCGCCATATCCACGCCTTTTCCGGCGGCCAGCGCCAGCGCATCGCCATTGCGCGCGCGCTGATCACCCGGCCTCGGCTGATTGTCTTTGACGAGGCCGTGTCCGCCCTGGATGTGCAGGTGCGCGCGCGCATCCTGGACCTGATCGCGCGGCTGTCGGCGGATCACGGGCTGGCCTGGCTGTTCATCAGCCATGATCTGTCCGTGGTGCGCGGCATCACGGACCGGGTGCTGGTGATGCAGGCGGGCCGGATCGTGGAACAGGGCGCCACGGCGGAGGTCCTGCGCCAGCCCCGCGCGCCCTACACCCGCAGCCTTGTGCAGGCCGCCCCGCGCCTGCCCGCCCACCTGACCCAAGCAAAAGGATCGCCCCATGACCCTGCCTGACCTGCCCTTCGCCACGGACAAGATCCTGATTGGCGGCACCTGGCGTGACACGGCCCAGACCCTGCCCGTCACCAACCCCTCCACCGGGGCAGAGGTGGCCCGCATCGCCCGCGCCACCGCTGCGGATGTGGATGACGCCGTGGCCGCCGCGCAATCCGCCCGTGACGGTGCCTGGGGCCGCATGACCGCGACCGAGCGTGGCCGCATCCTGACCCGCATCGGCCAGCTGGTGCAGGACTGGGAAGACACCCTGACAGAGCTGGAGGCGATGGATGTGGGCAAACCCCTGACCCAGGCCCGCAGCGATGCCCGCGCCCTGGCGCGCTATATGGAATTCTACGGCGGCGCGGCGGACAAGGTGATGGGCGAAACCATCCCCTTCCTTGACGGCTACACCGTCTACACCCTGCGGGAGCCGCATGGGGTGACGGGCCATATCGTGCCCTGGAACTACCCCATGCAGATCATCGGGCGGTCCGTGGGCGCGGCGCTGGCCATGGGCAATGCCTGCGTTCTGAAACCGGCGGAGGACGCCTGCCTGACGGCGTTGGCCTTCGCCTGGCTGGCCCAGCAGGCGGGCCTGCCCGATGGGGCGCTGAACGTGGTGCCGGGCCTGGGGGCAGAGGCCGGCGCGGCGCTGTCCGGGCATCCGGGCATCCACCATGTCTCCTTCACCGGGTCTGTGCCCACGGGGGCGGCAGTGCAGGCGGCGGCGGCGCGCAACGTGGTGCCAGTGACGCTGGAACTGGGCGGCAAATCCCCCCAGATCGTTTTCGAGGACGCGGACCTGGACGCGGCGCTGCCCTTCCTGGTGGGCGCGGGGCTGCAAAACGCGGGCCAGACCTGTTCTGCCTCCTCTCGCATCATCGTGCATCGCACCCTGCTGGAGCCGCTGAGCACCCGCATGGCAGAGGCCTATGCCGCCCGCGTCGTCGGCCCAGCGACGGAGGACCCGGACGTTGGTCCGCTGATCTCTGCGGTGCAGAAACAGCGGGTGGCGCATTTCCTGGATCAGGGCGCGGATCTGCCGGTGCTGGCCCGCGCACAACTGGCCCCCGGCCTGCCGGAGGGCGGCCATTACGTGCAGCCCACGCTGTTCGGCCCCGTGGCCCCGGATCACCCGCTGGCGCAGGATGAGGTCTTTGGCCCGGTGCAGGTCATCATCCCCTTCGAGACCGAGGCAGAGGCCATCGCCATCGCCAATGGCACGGATTACGGCCTTGTCGCCGGGGTCTGGACCCGCGACGGCGCGCGGCAGATGCGCCTGGCGCGGGCCTTGCGCGCGGGGCAGGTCTTTATCAACAATTACGGCGCCGCAGGCGGGGTAGAGCTGCCCTTCGGCGGCGTGGGAAAATCCGGCCATGGCCGGGAAAAGGGCTTCGAGGCGCTTTATGGCTTCTCCACGCTGAAAACCGTGGCCGCGCTGCACGGCTGAGCAAAGGGACGACAGGACATGAAACTTCAGGGCAAGACGGCAATCGTGACGGGCGGCGGATCGGGCTTTGGCGCGGGGATCGTGCGCAAATTCGTGGCCGAGGGCGCGCGCGTCATGGTGGCCGACATCAACGCCGAGGCCGCCCAGGCCGTGGCAGCGGAGGTCGGCGGCATCGCGCAGGCGGTGGACGTGGCCGATGGCGCCAGCGTGCAGGCCATGGCCGATGCCGCGGCGGCGGCCTTCGGCGGGCTGGACATCCTGGTCAACAACGCGGGCGTCACGCATCTGCCCGCCCCGATGGAGGATGTCACCGAGGCTGACTTTGACCGCGTCTTCGCCGTCAACTGCAAATCCGTCTACCTGACGGCGCGGGCGCTGGTGCCGGGGTTCAAGGCGCGCGGCAGCGGCGCGATCCTGAACGTGGCCAGCACGGCGGGTGTCTCGCCCCGGCCGCGGCTGAACTGGTACAACGCCTCCAAGGGCTGGATGAACACTGCCACCCGCGCCATGGCGGTGGAGCTGGCCCCGGCCGGCGTGCGCGTCAACGCGCTGAACCCAGTGGCGGGGGAAACCCCGTTGCTGGCCAGCTTCATGGGCGAGGACACGCCGGAGATGCGCGCCAAGTTCCTGTCAACCATTCCGCTGGGGCGGTTTTCCACCCCGCAGGACATGGGCAATGCCGCGGCCTTCCTGTGCTCGGACGAGGCGGGGATGATCACGGGCGTCTGCATGGAAGTGGACGGTGGCCGATGCATCTGAGGACGCGGCCATGATCCCCGGCCCCCGCAACCTGATCACCGATGTCGCCGGGCTGCGCGTGGGCAATGCGCAGGACGCCGCGCTGAAAAGCGGGGTCACGTTGCTGACGGGCGATGCGCCCTTCACCGCCAGCGTCAGTGTCATGGGCGGCGCGCCCGGCACCCGTGAAACGGACCTGCTGGCCCCGGACAAGACCGTGCCGGGGGTGGATGCGCTGGTGCTGTCCGGTGGCAGCGCCTTTGGCCTGGCCGCGGCCCAGGGCGTGATGGAGGCGCTGCATGACGCCGGGCGGGGCTTTGCGGTGTTTTCCGCGCGTGTGCCCATCGTGCCCGCCGCCATCCTGTTTGACCTGCTCAATGGCGGCAACAAGGCCTGGGCAGACAACCCCTATCCGGCCCTGGGCCGCGCAGCGCTGGCGGCGGCGAGGCCGGATTTTGCCCTGGGCAGCGTGGGCGCGGGCGCGGGGGCGCAGACG
>CBFHYV010000316.1:0-3111 GCA_965660085.1 uncultured Paracoccaceae bacterium | reverse complement strand
AAGGACGGAATGATCTTGGGCTTCACTGACCATGATCGCATGCTGGCCTTCGACGGCACCGTGTTCGAGCCGGAAAGCGGGCTCACGCCTTCGGAGATCCGCGGCAGCACCGATCTGTCGGTGGATTCCCAGGATGCCGAGGGCGTGTTGCGCTCGGACCGGATCACCGAGACCGATATCCTCGACGGGCTCTGGGACAATGCCGAGGTCGAGGCCTGGCGGGTGAACTGGAGTGACACCAGCCAGCGCGTGCTCCTGCGCCGCGGGGCCATTGGCGAGATCCGCCGCGGCCGCATCGCCTTTGTGGCCGAGATCCGCTCCATGGCGCATCTGCTCAACCAGACCGTCGGTCGCACCTATCAGGCCACTTGCGACGCGGTCTGCGGCGATGCCCGCTGCGGGGTCAATCTCGATCTGCCCGCCTATCGGGGCACGGGCACCATCAGCGCCGTGCGTGCAGACGGCTCCGTCTCGGTCACTGGCATCGACGGCTTTGCAACGGGCTGGTTCACCCACGGCAGGCTCGACTGGCTGACCGGTGCACATGCCGGGCGCCGAACGGAGGTCGCCCGCCATGATCGCAGTGGCCCGGACGTCACGATCACGCTGCAGGACAAGCCGGTGCGCCGCCTTGCCGTTGGCGACAGCTTCGACATCCGTGCCGGATGCGACAAGCGGATCGAAACCTGCGCGGCGAAGTTCGCCAATGTCGTCAACTTCCGCGGCTTCCCCCACATCCCTGGCCAGGACACCATGATCCGTTTTGCCACCAGGAGCGGCGGGCATGACGGCGCGGTGCTGTCATGACCAAGCAGGTAGACGACATCGTCAATGCAGCACGCAGCTGGCTCGGCACGCCCTATCACGATCAGGCCAGCCTCAAGGGCGTGGGCTGCGATTGTCTCGGCCTCATTCGCGGGGTCTGGCGAGAGGTCGTGGGGCCGGAACCCTTCGACATGCCGCCCTATTCGCGGGACTGGGGCGAGGTCTCCCACCGGGAGCCGGTCCTGGGGCTCGCCCGGGCGGTCATGGTAGAGGTGCCGGTGAAAAAACTGGACCCGGCCACGCTGCTCGTATTCCGCATGCAGCGCAGCGCAGTCGCCAAGCATCTCGGCATCCTCACCGAGCCCGATCGCTTCATCCACGCTTATGAACGCATCGGCGTGCTCGAGGAACCGCTCGGTGCGGCCTGGCGCAGAAGGCTGGTTGCGGGGTTTCGTTTTCCACAGGCGGAGCCGGTTGGGCGCTGAACGCTAAAAAGTAGGAAGTACTGGCCCTTTGAAGACGTTGACCGTTGTCGCGTTGGATGGCAGCCTTGGCCAGCATTACGCCAGCCTGCGATTTTGCCGCAAGAATGGAATGCTACAGCGACCACCCTGATGGGTTTCAGAGGATTTTCGGAATGACGGACGAATTCGATCAACAGCCATTCAGCGATGCGGAGTTTGCGGAAAACCCTGAACAGCGTTGCCCAGTGATACTTCTCTTGGACACTTCTTATTCCATGAGCGGCGCGCCCATTTCGGAATTGAACGAAGGGCTGGCGACCTTGCGGCAGGAACTCATGAACGATCCCATGGCCGCGAAGCGAGTGGAGCTGGCGATCGTCACTTTCGGACCGGTAGAGGTCAAGTCTAAATTTGCCACGGTGGACCACTTCTACCCCGAGACCTTGGTAGCGGACAACGCAACGCCAATGGGCGAAGCGATTGTGACCGGACTCGACATGCTTCGCCAGCGCAAGGACCGCTACCGCGAAAACGGCGTTAAGTATTACCGCCCATGGGTGTTCCTCATCACTGACGGCGCCCCGACCGATAACTGGCAGGAGGCGAGACAGCGCGTCCACCAGGGCGAAGAGCGCAAGGAGTTCATGTTCTATGCAGTGGGTGTGGAACAAGCGGACATGAACGTACTTGGCCAGATCGCTACCCGCCAACCGCTCAAACTGAAAGGGCTGGCGTTCAAGGAACTGTTCCAATGGCTTTCTAGTTCTCTTAGCGCTGTCTCGCAGTCCAATCCAGGTGAAACTGTTCCGCTCGACAACCCGGCCGCCCCGGATGGCTGGGCTGTAGCAGGGTGACCCGGTGGCTTGGCGATGGGCGTCCGCGTCCGTAATCGGAACGTCGCACATTCAGACTGATGACAGGCTTCAAGATGCTTACGCTGTTGCTGAAGTCGGCAATGGTTGCATTCTTGCCGTGGTTTCGGACGGCGCGGGGAGCGCGAAATATGGAGCCTTTGGAGCGTGGTTGACTTGCCGTTTCCTGTCGGTTCAATTTCGAGAATGGATCCGCGTCCATCCAGACTTGCCGTCCGATGAAGAATTGGCGGACTGGATAGATGATCTGCGGGACCGCATTTCGTCGACAGCAACGCATCGGCAATCGACGCCCCGGCAATTCGCCGCGACGCTGGCGGCAATCGTTGTGACGCCGGATGAAGCTGTAACGCTGCATATTGGCGATAGCGCCGTTGTCGGTCGAAAGGGAATCGAATGGGAGGTGTTATGCTGGCCTGAGAACGGCGAGTATGCATCGAGCACCTATTTCGTCACCGATGATCCCGAACCGCGGCTGAACATCTCCCGCCACACACGCGAACACGACGCATTCGCATTGTTTTCCGATGGTGTTGGCGATCTGGCGTTGTCGCATCTGGAACAGAACGCACATCCCCGGTTCTTCGATCCTATGTTCCGTCCGGTTGATTCCGCGTCGGGCAAGGGGCGGCTTGTTGAGCTATCGGCGAAGCTGGCCACATATCTTGCCGGACCATCGGTCTGTGAACGCACCGACGATGACAAGACGCTCATCCTGATATCCGGGGGCTGACCGTGCAAGAATTCGTCATGGGAAAGGATCGGGTTTCGGTTGCCGAAATGATTGGCAAAGGTGGTGAAGGCGAAGTCTACGCGGTCAAAGGCCGCTCCGGGCTGGCGGTCAAAATCTACAACACCGACCTGCGCGCCAGACGTGAAGACAAGGTGCGGGCGATGGTGGGCGAAGGGCTCGCCGTCAAGACGGACCTTGTCGCCTACCCTGGCGAGGTAGTGACTGACCGTCGCGGCAACTTTCTGGGCTTCGTCATGCGCCTCGTGTCGGGCTATCG
>CBFHYV010000315.1:0-3145 GCA_965660085.1 uncultured Paracoccaceae bacterium | reverse complement strand
TGACGGTCTTCGCACGCACCGCGCCGCTCTCAGTGAGGTGATCTATGGCCCCATGGCATCGGCTGGCTGATGGTTGATGAGGAGGGGACCGCTATCCGGGTTCGTCCCAACGAAGCGCTAGGGTTTTGCCGACGCCTTCCCGCAGTGCGGATCGGGGGCGCGGTGGAATTGCACGTCTTCAAGTGCCTGGCCTACCCCTAATGCTGATATCCGCGTGTCGGGCCGCTTGCTTGCACATATGAGGAAGGACATGGGGAAGGTGAATATCGACTTGGCTAAATTCCTTTCTTTGCATGGCGCCGTTTCCGTAACCCAAGAGTGGCACAATGCCGAGGCAGCGCGCGAACGACCGCCGAAGCCTGAAAATAGGGCCGTCGCCCCTAAGACCTTGAAAGAATATATAAAAGCTCGAAGCCACGTTTGTTGAATACAGAGGGGTTCTGGGCCAGAACCGCGGATCACACCTAGCGCTATATCACTTCTTAGGCTTTCCGTTGGCGTAAAAGCCCTTCTGGCAGCGTTTTTACGCAGAGTGAACGGCGTGGTGTCTGGTTGCGTGACAGGTTTCCGGCGATCCGCGAAAACCGAGGGCCAGCTAATGCCATGGCTAAACGCCACGACAACGTCAAGGCTACCATTGAAGGGCAGTGCTGCGCGAGGCTATCGCACGCCATCAATACGAGGCCGTGCGAGGAATGGACGAATAGAGGCCCATCTGCACGACAGAGGTCCACCGCCTCTCAAGGTGGTCTTCGCTGATCGCGGTCGAGCGGTTGTGGGCGAAGTTCACCGTCCGCGTAGTAGAGTACTGGCATTTGCCAGAGTTTGAAAGCGCCCAGTCCCTGCCCGCGTTGCTGAACTTTGCCAAATTGGCCGCCATCGCCCATTCTTGGGCGGATAGGGCGCAACAGCATGCGCCGGTGTCCCTCGAACTTCGGGCAGATGGCGCTGACTGTGAACTCGTCAATTCGAAACGATCACACCGGACTATTTATTCGCGACAATCCCGCAGCATCGTACCCAAACACTCTGTCTTCTATTGTCAGCATGAGCTGTTTTCCAGAGTGAACTATCTCGACTGCTTCGTCCCCTGTAAGCCCCTGACACCATCGCGCTGGGGCGCGACCGTCGTTATTGGCATGCCGAAAGGTCCCACGGTGCCTTTGGGAAGAGTGAAACCGGGACCGCGCGCGCCGAGACGGGTCTGGATCGCTTCGTCTGCATCCGGAAAGGCAGAGGGAAATCGCGCGGCGCGATGAAGCGCAACGATCCCTCCCGCACGGCCCTCCGCGAGGGCCTTGGCATCTATCCGCATGGCGTAATCCATCCAATCCATCTCGGTCTCAACTTTTGCCAACGCGTCTGGATGGGTTGCAGCCTCGAAGCCCGCTGGCCAGACCCGATCTGGGTGGCGGTGCAGGCGTCCGATGCGTTGCAGTAGCACGTCCATGGGGCAAAGATCGGTGATCAGGAGGTCGGCGTCGATATCGAGCGATTGCTCAAGGATCTGCGTCCCGATCAGTATGACCCCGGAGCCATCGGCCCCGCGACCGAGCGCCTCTTCTACGCCGGTGTCGAGCGCACTTCGATCCTCCGCGGCGAAGCGTGAGTGGTGCAGCGTTGCGCGGCCGTACAATGAAAAGCAAAGATCGGGCCTCGCTGCAGTGATGCTGCGCCAGGTCTCAACAGCCGCATCGACCGTGTTCCGAATAATGAGCACCCTAACCCCCTTTGCGGCTGCCGCCACGGCCCGGTGTGCCGCTGCGGCCGGCGCCATGGTCGGCACGATCACCGGATGCATAGCCTTCGTGTGCACGTTGGGCGACGGCCGCAATGGCACGGAAGGATCAGCGTTGTGCCAGATCGCGGGGTACGGCACTGCTTCAGCCGCCTCGCGCGAGGGCATGTTCCGTCCGAGCCACGCAGCGCGCTGGACCGGCCTCGGAATCCTCGAACGTATGGGGATTGCCGCGGATCATGCCCCAGTCGTCATGCGCGCGTGGCCGGTATTCCCAGGGGCCGGGCTCGGCGGCATCAGAGAGGGCGCGCAGTCTGGATGGGCGCGAAGATGTCCCGGTTTCCCCGAATAGTGCGCGATCGTCTCCCTTTTCGATTTCCTGGGCGAAAGCGTGTTCAGCTGCGCCGGCGGCAGCGCGCGCGGAAGTGGGCGTGATCAACCTGGCCGGGACGGACGGGGTTTCAGGCAGCCAGGCTGCCTGAAACCGAAACCCCTTCCAACCTACGGGATTGGTGGGGGAGGTTCATGTGATGGAGATCTCGGCCGCACCCACGGAGGCTGCAAATTCCAACAGATCGGCCACCCGATCCAGTGGCACCGAAAGAAGGATCGAGGCGCTCCTCCGGCGCTTTTGCCAACTGGTGACAAGCTCGCCGAGATCGAGCTTGCGGCCGCTCAGCTCCGGATCCTTCCCTTGGTAGAAGATCGGGCCCAAGTCATCGGTATCGTATGTCGCGGCCGGATCGGGGGACGTGAAGACGTCGTGATCCCAATACCAGTCATCATCCGTGCCATTCTCCAGGCCCGGCCAGCCGGTCTGAAGAAAGGCGATCAGGTCTGCACCGGAGATTTTCATGTTGGCTTCCCGTTTTCCATGTGGGCTTCAGCTTCGGCTTTCGTGCGATAAACGGCCAAGACGGTCTTGCCACCCATCGGTGCCGGGTGGAGCCGCTCCACTGCCCAGCCGCGCTTGTGGCGAACCACCTGCATCATCCTTCTTGCTCCCGTGGCTGCCCCTCTGCCCGCATGCGCTGGCGCTGATGCTCGAGCTGAACCTTGAGGATCCGCGTAGTCTCGGGATCGAACTTCAGACTCGCCAGGATGATCACGAGGGACCGAGCCACGGTTTTCGTCGAATGGACCATCAGGCGGTCTCCGTCTCTACGCAGAGCATGTTTCTAACGATCTGCTGATACTACGCTTCGGTGGCGCGTTTGGCGATCTCGGGGGAGGGGTAGCAGCCGGGCAGGAAGCTTTCCTCGTAGCCGGGCACGCTGATCACCACACTCCATTCACCGCCTTGCCGGGACTCGAACCCTGAGCACCCGGACGCGGCGGCCGCGATCATGCCACAGGCCTATCGGGGTGCGCTGACCGGCCGCTACGGACCGGAAGATGTCCCGAGCG
>CBFHYV010000314.1:0-3159 GCA_965660085.1 uncultured Paracoccaceae bacterium | reverse complement strand
CGGATCGCCCTCGGCCCCCGGCGGGGCGGAGGCCAGCACATGGGTGGCCTGCGCCAGCGCAGGCTCCAGCGCGGCGGCCTGCCAGGGCACCGGGGTGACGCCCATGGCGCGCATCTTGTCCCGCCGCGCGGGGTCACGGTAGCTGCCACTGACCCGCCAGCCGCTGGCCAGCAGATCGCCCGCCAGCGCCTGCGCGCTGTACCCGAACCCGAGGATAAGAAGATGCCGTGTCATGGCGGCAAGGTGGCGCGCGGGCGCGGCGGGCGCAAGCGGCTTTCGCGCTGGCCTTGGCGGCCGGATCGGCTACCCTGCCCGCGAAGGAGACCACCATGCACCTGCCCGCCCTGCCCGTTGCCGCGCTGCTGATCGTCATGCTCACCGCTTGCGGCATTCCGGCGCGGGATCCACAGCCCGCCCCCGTCCGGCCCACGGCGGCGCAATCGGCCACGGCAGACCCGCTGGCGCAGGTCCTGGCCGCGATTGCCGCCGAGCCACCCCCGGCGCAATCCGCCGGGCAGGGCCGTGCGGGCGCGCCGGCTGCGGGGGAGCCGCCGCTCTATCCCAATGAAACGCCGGAGCTGCGGCGCCTGATCAACCGCTATGCGGACCTCTACGGCGTGCCGCGCAGCCTGGTGCATGCCGCCGCCAGCAAGGAAAGCACCCACCGCCCCTGGGCCCGCAACGGGCCGAACCTTGGCCTGCTGTAGATCCAGCACCCCACAGCCCAATCCATGGGCTATACCGGCCCCGCCGACGGGCTGTTCGATGCGGAAACCAACCTGAAATACGGCGTGAAATACCTGCGCGGGGCGTGGATCGTAGCGGACAGGGATCAGGCGGGCGCGCTGAAATGGTATGCGCGCGGCTATTATTATGAGGCCAAGCGCAAGGGCCTGCTGGAGGAAGTGGGCCTGCGCTGACCCGCCCTCACCCGCACGCTTGCACCCCGCGGGCGAAGCTGCCAGCGTCCCGCCAGAACTGAACAGGGCCAAGACCGATGACACAGCAGGCACAGCCACACACCATCCTGACCCCGCCCGCCCATGCGCCCCAGGCCTTTGGCGAGGCGGACGCCGCCGTCGCCCATCTGGAGCAGCTGTATGAAGAGGCGCGGGATTTCCTGCGGGACAGGTTCGCCGAGGCGATGCAGACCGGCGCGGCCAACCTGCGCTATCGCGCGTATTACCCCGAATTGCGCATCACCACCAACAGCTATGCCAATGTGGACAGCCGCCTGAGCTTTGGCCATGTGCCGCAGCCCGGCACCCATGCCACCACCATCACCCGGCCGGACCTGTTCCGCCATTACCTGCGCCAGCAGATCGGGCTGTTGCTGCGCAATCACGGCGGGCCGGTGACAGTGGGCTGGTCCAGCACGCCGATGCCGGTGCATTTTGCCATGTCCGGCCAGGGCGATGCCGCGATGTCACAAGGCACCGCCGCGCGCTTTCCGCTGCGCGACATGTTCGATGTGCCGGATCTGGACACCACCAATGATGATATCGTCAACGGCGTCGCGCAGCCGGATGCCGATGGCACGCGGCCGCTGGCGCCCTTTACCGCACAGCGGGTGGATTATTCGCTCGCCCGGCTGGCGCATTACACCGCGACGGACCCGGAGCATTTCCAGAACCACGTCCTGTTCACCAACTACCAGTTCTATGTCAGCGAGTTCGAGGCCTACGCCCGCGCCCAGCTGGCCGACCCTGACAGCGGCTACACCAGCTTCGTCAGCACCGGCAATATCGAGATCCACAGCCCGGACGCCCCCCTGCCCGCGCCGACCAAGATGCCGCAAATGCCGACCTATCACCTGAAACGGGCCGGGGGCGGGGGCATCACGCTGGTCAATATCGGGGTCGGCCCCTCAAACGCCAAGACGGCGACGGACCATATCGCCGTGCTGCGGCCCCATGCCTGGCTGATGGTGGGCCATTGCGCCGGATTGCGCAGCAGCCAGCAGCTGGGGGATTTCGTGCTGGCCCATGCCTATCTGCGCGAGGACAAGGTGCTGGATGATGATCTGCCCGTCTGGGTGCCCATCCCCCCGCTGGCGGAGATCCAGATCGCGCTGGAACAGGCCGTGGCCGCCGAAACGCGGCTGGATGGCTATGACCTGAAACGCCTGATGCGCACCGGTACCGTGGCCAGCGTGGACAACCGCAACTGGGAATTGCGCGACCAATCCGGCCCCGTGCAGCGCCTGAGCCAGAGCCGCGCCGTGGCGCTGGACATGGAATCCGCCACAATCGCGGCCAATGGGTTCCGCTTTCGCGTGCCCTACGGCACCTTGCTGTGCGTGTCTGACAAGCCTCTGCATGGCGAGCTGAAGCTGCCCGGCATGGCGTCTGATTTCTACAAGACGCAGGTTGCGCGGCATCTGGCCATCGGCATCCGCGCCATGGAGGCCCTGCGTGACATGCCGTTGGAACGGATTCACAGCCGGAAATTGCGCAGCTTTGACGAAACAGCCTTTCTGTGACGCAAGGATCGGCGGAAAATCTACCAAAACGGCTTGAAAGCCGAACCATCCTTGTATCTTGAGCACTCAGCAGAGATCACATCCGGCATAGCGTGCCGAAACATGGAGAACCCCAATGACGCAAAAGCCCATGACCAAGACACAGCTGATCGCAGCACTGGCCGAGGAAATGGCGGCCGACAAGAAAACCGCCGCCGCCGCGCTGGATGCCGTGACCGCGCTGGTCACGCGTGAGGTCGCCGCGGGCGGTGCCGTGACCCTGCCGGGTCTGGGCAAGTTCTACTGCCGCGAGCGCCCCGAGCGCATGGTGCGCAACCCCGCCACCGGCGAGCAGTTCAAGAAAGAGGCCGACAAGCAGGTGAAGGTCACCATCGCCAAGCCGCTGAAAGACAGCGTCAACTGATCCGCCCTGCGGCCCGGCCGGTAGGCCCGGGCCGCACTGCGCCCCGCGCGGCGCCGCGCGAACGGCTAGAGAGACGCCTCGACCCGAAAGCCATCCGGCACGGTATCGCGCCCCTCCAGCACCAGATCGGCCATCACCTCCGCCAGTTTCGGCGCCATGCCAAAGCCGATCTTGAACCCGCCATTCAGGATGAAATGCCCCGGCCTGTCCGGCCACGGCCCCAGCATGGGCGCCCGGCTGCGCGCCCGCGGCCGCACACCGGCCCATCTGTCCA
>CBFHYV010000313.1:0-3170 GCA_965660085.1 uncultured Paracoccaceae bacterium | reverse complement strand
GCCGTGCGCGCGGCATCGCGGATCACGCCTGCGCGGGCGGTGGCGCCTGTGGCAAAGCCCTCCGCCACTGCGGCACCCGGCGCCAGCGGCGCGATTCGGGCCGTGCCGAAGCGAAAGCGCGGACCGGGCTCAACCGTGACCTCGGCGCGGGTGACCTGCTGTGGCGGACGGGTGGGCGAAATCTCTGCCGCCTCGCGTCCGTCCAGCGTGATGGAAATCTCTGGGCTGAAGCGCGCCACGTCATAGAGCGCGGACAGCACCCGGGCGTAATCGGACTGCGCGGCGGCCAGCACTTCCTGGCCCAGCGGCGTTTCCTCAGCCGCAGCCAGTTGCGACAAAAGAAGCGCGGATTCAATGGCCTGACGGTCATCCCCCGAAAGACCCGGCGCGCGCACGCGCAGATCCAGCGCCGCAGCGGGGGCCGCGGCTGCCAACAGCAAGGCAAGGATGTGGCACGGCCCGGCAAGGGCGGAAGCAACACGGGTCATCATGCCCGCAGATTATGCAGCCGCGGCGAGAGTGTCGAGCCATCATCCCGTGACCGGCGCCAAAGCGCGCAGGCGAAGCGGATTGATCCGCGCCCGCGCAGCGCGTAGCGATAGGCCATGACCAACCATCCGCACCCGACCCCTGGCGTTCTGCCCGACCATGCCATCACCGCCCTGTGGGACAGCGGCGCGCTGACGGCGCTCAGCCCACCCGTGGCGGACCAGATCCAGCCTGCCAGCCTCGATCTGCGGCTGGGGGATGTGGCCTACCGCATGCGCGCGTCCTTCCTGCCGGGCGCGGGCCGCGCCGTTGCCGACCGCATTGCGGATTTTGAAATGCACCGCATGGATCTGCGCCCCGGTGCGGTGCTGGAAAAGGGCTGCGTCTATCTTGTGCCCCTGCAGGAATCGCTGGCCCTGCCCGCAGGCATTTCCGCCGCCGGCAATGCCAAAAGCTCCACCGGCCGGCTGGACCTGCTGACGCGCCTGGTCAGCGATGGCGGGACGGAGTTCGACCGCGTGCCGCAGGGCTATCACGGCCCGCTTTATGCCGAGATCTGCCCGCGATCCTTCTCCGTGCTGGTGCGGCCGGGGATGCGGCTGAACCAGATCCGGTTCCGCGCCGGTGACCGCGTCATCAGTGACAGCGCCCTGCGCGCGCTGGATGCGGATGTGGGGCTGGTCAGTGGCGGTGCGGCGCTGTTTGACGGCGGCGTGGGCTTTTCGGTGGATCTGCGGCCGGGCGGCACCACGCTGGTGGGCTACCGCGCCAAGCCCCATGCCGGCGTGATCGACCTGGACCGCCTGGGCCATTACCGGCCATCCGATTTCTGGGAAGAGCTGCACAGCGACACGGGCCAGATTATACTGGACCCCGGCGCGTTCTATATCCTGGTCAGCCGGGAGGCCGTGCATATCCCGCCCGATTACGCCGCCGAAATGGCGCCCTACCTGGCCATGGTGGGGGAATTCCGCGTGCATTACGCGGGCTTTTTTGACCCGGGCTTTGGCCACGGACCGGCGGGCGGTGCCGGATCACGCGGAGTTCTAGAGGTGCGCTGCCATGAGGCGCCCTTCGTCATGGAACATGGCCAGGTGGTGGGCCGGCTGGTCTATGAGGCGATGCAAGCCCCGCCGCAGCGGCTGTATGGGGCGGGCATGGGCAGTTCAAACTACCAGGGCCAGGGGCTGAAACTGTCCAAGCATTTTTGCACGCCCTGACCGGATCGCACAGCGGGTTCAATCCTCGAACAGCTCTGACTGGCCCTGCGGCAGGTCGTCGTCGTCGTCCTCCGCGTCGCGGGGAAGGCCAAAGACGCCGGCCTCCGTGGGGCGGTTGTCCAGCAGACCGGCGGCGCGCAGCTCCTTCAGGCCGGGCAGGTCACTGGTGCTTTCCAGCCCGAAGTGATCCAGGAAGGCATCCGTGACCACGAAGGTCACGGGCCGGCCCGGGGTCTGGCGGCGGCGGCCAAGGCGGATCCAGCCCAGTTCCAGCAACTGATCCAGCGTGCCGCGGGACAGCGCGACACCGCGGATTTCCTCGATCTCGGCGCGGGTGGCGGGTTGGTGATAGGCGATGATGGCCAGCGTTTCCGTGGCGGCGCGGGACAGCTTCCGCGTCTCCACCACCTCTTCATGCATCAGATGCGCAAGGTCCGGCGCAGTGCGAAAGGCCCAGCCTTCGCCTGCCTTGTGCAGTTCCACCCCGCGCCCGGCATAGCTGCGCCGCAGCCGGGCCAGGGCCTCTGCCGGGTCACAGCCATGGGGCAGGCGCGCGGCCAGATCGCGCAGGCTCAGTGGCGCTGCGGCGGCAAACAGCAGCGCCTCAATCATGCGGGCCTGTTCCTCGATCGTCGGCGGGGCGAACAGGGGCGGCTCTGGCGGCAGGGGTACCTCAGTCATCGGCGGGCTCCGGCGGCGGGCGCAGGCGCAGGTGCAGCGGCGCAAACGTCCCCGCCTGGCGCAGCTCCACCCGTCCGGCCTTGGCCAGCTCCAGCGTGGCAGCAAAATTGGCCGCCGTGGCAGAGCGCCGCCGTTGCGGGTCATCGTCCCATCCGTCCGGCAGGAAATGGCGCAGGTCCGTCCAGTTCAGCGTATCACCGATGAGGCCGCGCAGCCGGTCCAGCGCCTCTTCCATCGTATAGACGGATTGTCTGTCAAAGACGAAGGGGCGGAAATCATCCCGGGTGCGGATGCGGGCATAGGCGCGCATCAGGTCCAGCAGGCTGGCCGAATAGCGCACCGACCGCCGGCTGGAGCGGGCCTCCGGCGCGCCGCGGGCAAAGACATCCCGCCCCAGGCGGGGCCGGGCAAACAGCCGGGCGGAGGCATCGCGCATGGCTTGCAGCCGCTCCAGCTGAAAGGCCAGGTGGGCGGCCATGTCCTCTGCGCTGGGGCCGTCTTCGGCCGGGTCGGGCGGCAGCAGCAGCCGGGATTTCAAAAACGCCAGCCAGGCCGCCATCACCAGGTAATCGGCCGCCAGTTCAATGCGCAGCGCCTTGGCCGTTTCGACGAAATGCAGATATTGCTCCGCCAGCCGCAGGATGGAGATTTTGCGCAGATCCACTTTTTGTGTGCGGCCAAGCGTCAGCAGCAGATCCAGCGGGCCTTCGTAGCCATCCACATCCACGATCAGCGCCTCCGCCGCCAGGCGCGCGTCCAGCTCCTGCGCGGCGGGGGTGG
>CBFHYV010000312.1:0-3199 GCA_965660085.1 uncultured Paracoccaceae bacterium | reverse complement strand
GGCGGCGGTGCTGGTGGCCGGTGCGGCGCTGGGCGCGCTGGCCCTGCCGCGCGTCTGCACGCAGGAGACGCAATACTACTGCCTGCGCTCCGTTGCGCTGTCCCAGAACCCGGCGGACCCCGTGCGGTTGATGGTGGTGGATCACCTGGCCCATGGGATCAGCGGGCGGAATGATCCGCGCCTGATGTATACCGACCATGCCGCCATGCTGGATGTGCTGCCCCGGATGCGGATGCAGGGGCGCAACTTCTCCTCCTTCCATATCGGGGGCGGTTCCTATTCCGTGCCGCGGGCCTGGGTGGACCGGCAGATCGGCCCCATCACCGTGGCCGAGATTGACCCGGAGGTCACCGCCATGGCACGGCGCGATTTCTGGTTTGACCCTGACAGCGTTGAGATCCTGCACAGCGACGCCCGCGCCGCCCTGCGTGACAGCACCGCGCGCTATGACGTGATCTTGGGCGATGCCTTTACCGATATCGCCGTGCCCGCGCATCTGGTGACGCGAGAGTTCTTTGAACTCGTCGCGGCCCGCCTGACCGATGACGGGATATTCGCGATGAACGTGATCGACAATGCCGACACGCTGCACGCGCTGGGCGCGATCCTGGCCACGGCGCAGGCCGTTTTCCCTGTGGTTGAGGTCTGGACAGAGGCGCGCCCGCCAGCGCCGGGCGATCGGCGCGTCTTTGTCTTTCTGGCAGGGCAGGGGCGCAGCCCGGTGTCTGCCGTGACCACGCGCTCCCCCGACCCGATCCGCTTTGCCGCGTTGGAGGATGCCTTTGTCCGGGGGGTGGTGCAGCGCGCGCCGGTGCCCATGCTGACCGATGATCTGGCCCCCATCGGGCGGCTGATCGGGTTTGATCCGCTGATCGACTGACCGGCCGGGCCGTCAGGGCAGGCGCCGCCACAAAAAAGGCCGGCGCGTATTGCGCCGGCCTGGAGTGTGCCCTTTGGTCGGGATTACAGGTCAAACTCCAGCCATGCGCCGGAGGACAGGTTGTTGGCCGGGTCGGCATCGGCGTCGGGGCCTTCGATCATGGCGAAGATATAGCCGTCGCCATGGGCCTCCACATCCTCGAAGCGGACGCGGGTGCGCTCGCCATATTCCATCTCGCCGGCTTCCATGCGGCCGTGGTTGTCCTGCGCCAGTTCGACGGCGGTGTTGATGTCAAACAACGCGCCGGCGTTCCAGAAGATGCGGGACTGCACGCTGGTCATGTCCGTGCCGCCGGTGTTTTCCACATCGAGGAAGACGAAGAAGTCCTCGCCCTCGCCCAGCACGCCGTCCTCGAGGTCGATCGCGGCGACGCCCAGGTCCGCCGGGGCCGGGGCAGCGCCCGCGCCGCTGACGGTGATGGCCATGGCGCCCGAGACGTTGTTGGCCTCATTGGCCTCGTCCACATCGCCATTGGCGTCCATCACCGCAAACAGGAAGCCGTCGCCCAGGTCAACAAGGTCGGAATGGCGGATGTGCTCACGCTCGTTGTCATCGGTTTCGCCGGCGCGCATCTTGCCGTGGTTGTCCGTGCCGATCGCCACGTCAGAGGCATCGAACACCGCATCGGCGCTCCAGAAGATGGTGGTCTGGGCATTGCGCACGGTCAGCGCGCCCTCATTGGCCACGACCATCTGCACGAAGGCGCGGTCGCCATCCTCGAAATGGCTCTGCGTCAGGCTGGCGGATACCATCACCAGGTCCGCGGCCTCGGGCAGCGGCGCGGCGGTGGCCGGGGCATCGAGCGTCGCGCCGGAGCGCATCAGATCATCGCCCGCCGCGTTCTGGGTGGGGATCAGGCGGGTGTAGAGCTCGCTCACGCCATAGCTGTCCAGGCTGCGGATCTCGCCCGCGTCAACGCGGGCGTTGCCATTGTCCACCCACAGCGCCAGGCCGTCCAACTCGGCGCCGGAGATCAGCGTGTCGCCGTTGGCATCGCGCAGGGCAAGCTGCTGATAGCCGTTGTCGAACAGGCCGCTCTGGTCCCCGAACAGGCGCGCGCCGGACATGTCATGGGCGGCGTTGCCATCGGTGTTATCGATCAGGAAGCCATCGCCATCGCCGGCGATCCATTCCATCACGTTCAGCGTGCCGTCATTGTCGATGTCGAAGAACACCGGCGTGCCGCGGGTGTCATCGCTGCGGTCCCGCGCGGTGGAGGGGCCGGTGACGCCGATTTCACCATCGCCGTTGAGGTCCAGCACGATGGGCGAGCGGACCTGGGTTTCCGTCACCTCGGTGCAGCCATTGATGCGGTATTCTGTGCCATGGGCGTCTTCCACGGTGATCACGGTGGAAAACTGCGTGGGCAGATGGGCGATTTCGGCGTCGGTCAGCTCCAGATCGCGGGCGCGCAGGCGGATGTCGATCTTGTCCTCGTCGATATCCACGTCCACGCGGTCCATCCCGCTGGCCCCCAGCGCGGTGAAGGCGTCCAGATAGCCGGAGATGTCGATATCGGTGAAGCGGAAGCCGGAGTCCTCGCCGAAGAACGACTCGATCTCCATCTCCACGTCCAGCCGCAGGCGGCCGCTGCCGCCCTGGTAGGTCCAGGTGGCCTCGATGATGTCCGCGGCCACATCGGTGCAGGGGATCTCATAGAGCCAGATATCCTCTGTCACCATGTCGGGCGCGGGGGTGACATCCACGGTATGGGTGGAACTGGCGGTATCGCCATTGGCGTCCGCTATGGTGTAGCTGACCGTGGCCGTGCCGAAGAAGCCATTGGCCGGGGTGAAGACCACCTGGTTGCCGACGATCTGCACGGTGCCCTGATCGGCCGGCACGGTCGCGGCCGTGACCGTCAGCGCATCGCCATCGGCATGGGTGTCATTGGCGATCACATCCAGCGTGACGGGGGTGTCTTCCGGCGTAGTGGCGCTGTCGGGGTTCGCCACGGGGGCATCGTCCACGGCGGCCACGTCCACCGTATGGCTGGAGCTTGCGGTATCGCCGTTGCTGTCCATAACTTCATAGGTGACGGTTGCCAAACCGTTGAAATCAGGCGCGGGGGTGAACACCACCTGGTTGCCGATGATCTGCACGGTGCCCTGGGCCGCGGGCACGCTGGCCGCGGTGACTGTCAGGGCATCGCCATCGCCGTGGGTGTCATTGGCGATCACGTCCAGTGTGATGGGCGTGTCTTCCTGGGTGGTGTCGCTGTCGGGGTTCGCCACGGGCGCATCATCTACCGGCGGGATG